>CASERW010000034.1 GCA_949290445.1 Aeriscardovia aeriphila
TTGCGTTGGCGACGCAACTGGTCAAGAGTGATGGTGTGAATATGACCAGCACCCGCACCTTTCACACCGAAAACAGCCAACAAGAACATCACCGAGCAAATGGCTGCTGAAATAATCAGCGTCATACGCGTCGCCCAAATATTCGCACTCGCCTGGCCAAAGCCTTGAGAGTGACGCCACACGGTCAGCGACGTTAAAGTGACGATGAGAACTGGGGAGCCAATAGCGCCGGCGATCTGGCGAATCGTGTTCGTCGTGGCCGAGCCGTCCGACATGTCCTCGTGTGAGAGCGAATTGAGAGCCCAGGTGGTAATCGGCATCAAAGTAGCGCCCATTCCGATTTGGCGGACGAACTGCGAGATGGAAATCCACCACACGTTCGTGTTATCGGAAATGAAGCTCATCATAATCGTGCCAATCAAAAGCATACCGGTGCCAAAGATGGCCACGGGGCGAGCTCCGAGACGGTCGAGCAATCGGCCAGAGAAGAACTGGGAAATAATCGTGCCGAAAGCGCCCGGCAGAATAATCAAGCCAGCCATCGTCGCCGAATAGCCGCGATCATTTTGAATGTACTGGGAAAGCATGAGGATGATCGAGCTAAACGCGAAGTAGGAGAGCGAGGCGATCACAGTTCCTGTGGTAAAAGCACGGTTCTTCAGCACGCGCAGGTTGAGCAGCGGGACAGTCTGGCGAAGCTGACGCACCACAAACCAGATGCTCGTGAACACGCCGAGCAGCATCGGAGCCCAGCACACCGGCGCAGTGAGAGGGTAAGCCTCGATATTAGTAAAGCCGTACAGCAAGCCGCCCATACCCAAGGTGGACAGGCCTGCGGAGAAGAAATCGGCGTGAATGCTGGCGTTCTTCTCCATGAAGTTGCGCAACAAGAAGATGGAGAGCAGCATCGTAGCCGCGCCGATGATGGCGAGAGTGAGGAAGATGGAACGCCAACCATTGACATCAGTCTGCCAGCCGCCGATAGTCGGGCCAATTGCCGGAGCAACGGCCATGGCAATACCCACCGTTCCCATAGCTTGGCCGCGGTGAGTGATCGGAATAGTGGAGAATACGACGATCTGCAGCACTGGCCACATCACACCGCCGCCCATAGCCTGAAGCACGCGGCCCACAATTTCCAACGGAAAAATGGGGGAGAGCCAGCATACCAGCGAGCCGAGGGTGAACAGAGACATACAGCTGATGACGATTTGGCGGGTGGAGAAGCGCTGGGTGAAGAATGCGGTGAGTGGGACCATCACGCCCATGACCAGCTGGAAAATAGAGGTCATCCATTGGCCTGTGACCAGCGGGATGCCGAACTCCCTATCGATGCTGGGCAGGGCGGAGGTCAGCTGCAGCTGGGTGAAGTTGGAGAGGAAGGCGGCGAAAGTGAGAATGGCGATAGAGATGAACGCAGGATGCGTGAGGTGGCCGTCGTGGTAGGCACGCTCGCGGGTCAGGGTGATGTGTGCTGCGCGTGACCAGGCAGGAGCGTGAGCGACACGAGAAATTTGAGCGAGAGCATGCTGGCGAGCATGGTAGAGGCGATGAGCCCAGTCTGTGCCCGTTTTCGCACTGTGAGGAGTGTGAATGCTGTGATCGTTGTGATCATGGAAACCCGCGCTGTGGGCTTGCTCGTGTCGTTCAGAACGGATGATCGGTTCGGCAGTGTGGGTAGGGTGATTTGCCTCTTGCTCACTCTCGTCGACAGGATTCGTCTGCTCTTCGCTCATGAAAAATGCCTTGCCTCTTCTCGCTGTGTAGCCGATTTTCGCCTTACTGATGGCTTTGTGGCGGGGTGGACGAGGGCGAACCTCTGAGCCTCGTCGGTGAAAGTCAGGATAGTGTCAGCCTACTAGCAGGCCTTCACGAATTGCCGCGTTCAGCTGACATTACTGAGAAGTTGGCCGTGTCGTCGTGAGGTCAGGCTACTTGCGCTGCCCAGATGCACAGGTTTTTGGCAACGCCGGTGAAGCACAGGGTTTGCTGGTGGTCACACTCGTTGGGAAGGCTGAGAAACACACCTTGGGCCTTGTTGAGGAGCTCCAGATTATCAGCGTCCTGGCAATCTGGAGGCATGGTCGTTTTGTGTTGCTGGAGATTATCAGTACGCAAAGGTGCGTAGCTCAGCGTTCAGTCACCTGCGAGCTGGACTCGAGTTGGCCTTTCGATGCCACCGGCTTGAGCGATGCCCGCGCAATACGACCGCATTGTGCTGCGCAAGGCCCACCATCTCAACGATCTGCAGCTTGCCGAAGAAAAGACCATCTGGACCAAGCATGAAACTGGGCCGATGAGCAAATACATTTGGGCGCCAGAATTGCACCACATCAACGGCGCGTGGTACATCTATTTTGCTGCAGCTCAAGTCGATTTCAGTGCCGACGCGCTGCCCACGCATCGCATCTACGTGCTGGAAAACAAGGATGAGGACCCGTTCAGCGATAACTGGGAGGAAAAGGGCCAGATTAACACCGGCTGGGAAAGCTTCAGCCTCGATGCAACCACCGCTGTGATCAACGGCACGCAATACCTCGCCTGGACGCCAACAACGCGCGATGTGCTCGCTGCTGATGGAAAGCTAGAGCATGTGCTCACTACCGACCTCCACCGCCCAGATGAGAAGTGAGAGAGGGAGTGGACTCTGTCCACTCCCTCTCTGCGGTGTAGTGATAATCTTGCGGTGCTCGCGTCGTCGCCGGCTAACCGTAAGTGAGCAGATCAGCCAAACTGGCCAGAAATATACTTCTGCGTTTCTGGACGCTGAGGGTTGCCAAACAGCTCAGCAGTAGGAGCCATTTCCACCAAGTGGCCAGGCTTGCCCACACCCTCCGTGTTGAAGAAGGCCGTATAATCGCTCACACGCTGCGCTTGCTGCATATTATGCGTGACAATCACGATGGTGTAATCCTGCTTAAGCTCCTCAATCAACTTCTCAATAGCAAGCGTGGAGATCGGGTCGAGAGCAGAGCACGGCTCATCCATCAACAAAATCTGCGGGTGAACAGCAATAGCACGAGCAATGCACAAACGCTGCTGCTGGCCACCAGAGAGGTCCGTACCCGGCTTGTCAAGCTTGTTCGACACGCCATCCCACAGGTTCGCGCCCTTCAAAGCCCACTCGACAATGTCATCCGCCTCCTGCTTGCTCACCTTCTTCTTATTGAGCGTCAAGCCAGACAGCACATTCTCGCGAATCGACATCGTAGGGAAGGGGTTAGGCCTCTGGAAAACCATACCAATATGGCGACGCACATCCACAGGGTCAACAGAAGGGCCAAAAAGATTAACACCGTCCATGAGAATCTCACCCGTGCTGCGCGCCCCGGGAACGGTCTCGTGCATGCGGTTAATAGTGCGCAAAACGGTTGACTTACCGCAACCCGAGGGGCCAATAAAAGCAGTCACCGTGCGCGGCTTAATCACCATATTCACATCGTTCACCGCGTGGAAGCTACCGTAGTAGCAGTTCAACCCCTTAATCTCCAAGCCAGAACCGGAGCTCGGAGCATCCGGAAGAGTAGAGGTGGTAGCAGTGCGTTTCAAACCAAACATGAGCGTTCTTTCTCGAATACGTTTCTCAGCAGTGACAAGTTTAGGAATTATGGGCGTATTGCACCGAACGGGCGATGGCGCGAGCAATGATGTTGAGCAGCAACACAATGACGATCAACACCAAAGCGGCAGCCCACGCGCGTTCCATACGAATACCAGGAATGCAAGCAGGAACTTGATGGGCAGCGGCAGCAGGGCACAGAGCAGTACCTTGCTGGAACTCGTTGTACACATACACCGGCAAACTCGTCATACGCCCGTTGAAAAGGTTCCAATTCGTCGAATCAATAGCACCGGAAGTGATGAGCAGAGGAGCCGTTTCGCCAATGACGCGAGCAACAGCCAAAGTAGCGCCAGAGACGATACCCGGCAGAGCAGTTGGCAACACCACGTGGAGAATCGTTCGCGTCTTCGTCACACCCAAGGCATAACTTGCCTCGCGAAGGTCATGCGGAACGACGCGCAACATAGCCGCCGTCGAGGTGATCACCGTCGGGATCATCAATACGGAGAGGGCGCACGAACCAACAAAACCATTCACCGTTCCCGGACCGCCAATAATGGAGAAGAGCGAGAAGGAGAACAGGCCGGCCACAATGGAAGGAATACCAGCCATCACGCCCACCATCGTCGAGAGAGTGCGCGAAAGGAAGGAACCCTTCGAATACTCCACCAGGTAGATAGCAGCCATAATGCCGATAGGAAGGCTAATGAGCATCGCACCCAGAGTGATTTCCAGCGTGCCAATAATGGCATGGGACGCACCACCGTAAGGGGCTAGGCCACCGACGACGCCGCGCATGGTGTGGGTCAGGAAGTCCCAGTTGAGCCTTGTGATGCCATTACTCAACACAGTGAAGAGGACCACGGCCAAAGGCAGAACCGCGATGGCAGCGCACACGTAAATGAGCACAGTCATCAGGTTGTTGCGTGCTTGGCGAGCCACATTCGAGCGGTCCATCACATTTGGAAGAGCATGGTGAGAAGGAGTGTTCAGGCCGTGCGAGCGCGAGTACTGCACTGCATGAGCCTGAGAAGCAGCCAAAGCAGCGAGAATACGAGGGTCCTCATGGCGCTTCTGCTGGCTCATCTCACCTGTTTCCTTGCGAGCAGCCACCGAGCCGGTATCCGTCAGCTCAGCATGAGGAGCCTTGCCCAGTGCGCGAGTCAGACGCCAGGAGCGAGAAGCCTTGCGATACCTTTGCAACAAGGCAGAGAAAGCTTGTGCAGTAGCACGCCAGAACTTCTGCCAAATAGTTGCCGTCGGCTGAGAACCACTCGGGGTAGTCAAACGGCGAGCAGCCCAGTTGATGACAAAAGTAATCACAAACAGGACCAGACCAGTGGCAATCAAAGTGGAAACGCCTTGAGCGTCAGCCTCAGGGAACTGGTTAGCAATATTGGCAGCGATAGTCTGATGCTTACTCGCCACGAGCAGGTGCCAAGTGTAGGAGGCGCCAGGAGAGAGGATCATCAGAACAGCCATCGTCTCACCCAAAGCGCGACCCAAGCCCAACAAGCCAGCCGAAACCATACCGTTACGGGCGAAAGGCACGACGGCGATGCGCATCATTTCCCAGCGAGTAGCACCGAGGGCGAGAGCGCCTTCAATCTGCGAGCGAGGAACCTGCGCCAAAATGTCGCGAGCCATCGACGTGATAATCGGCAGGATCATGATTGCCAAAATGATGCTCACGGTGGCGATAGTGCGAGGCGGGTTCGACTGTGGGGAGGCGAAAAGTGGGATCCAACCTAAATACTTATTCACCCACGCCCAGAACGGCTGCATCGAGGGGACGAGAACCAGAGCACCCCACAAGCCATACACCACCGAAGGGATGGCTGCCAACAAGTCGATGAGCCAGGAAAGCGTACGAGCCAGAGGCTTCGGCGCGTACTGGGTGATGAAAAGCGCGACGCCAATGGAAATGAAGAAGCTGAGCAGGAGTGCCAAGCCTGCGGCGAGCAGCGTGCCGAAAACCAGAGGGCCGAGGTAAGCCCAGAAGTTTGATTCGACGCCACCGGTCAAACCTTGAATGGTTTTCTGCTCTACTGCAGAACCTGCGTTGAGGGCAGGCAGAGCCTTGATGAGCAGGAAGGCTGCAATGGCAGCGAGAACAGCGAGAACAATGCTGCCCGCTACGGTGGTGACCTGGCGGAAGGCGCGGTCGCCGCCGCGTTCGAAATGCTGAATTCTGTCGAAGAGCTTACGCTGGGTGTGTGCCATCAGAGCCTCCTCAAATCAGTGGTGCGAGTGGAAGCTGCGGTGTGGGGAGCGCTGTCCTGCTTGAGCGAGCTGATGGCTTGGATGCTCTTGGTTACCTTCTTGCGAACATTAGTGGGCAGTGGGGCAGAGCCGGTGATCTGCGAGGCAGATTTCTGCCCGGCGGGGCTCGTCACCCAATCCAGCCATGCTAAGGCGAAATGAGCGGTGTCATCCTTTTCGTAGGTTTGGCAGGCAATCTGGTAGCTGACCAACACCAGCGGGTAAGCGCCTTCACGGCGAATGGCGAAGTCGGTGTCGACGAGCACAGCTCCTGCTTCGCCTGCGGTAGTGAGGCGAGAATGGGCGATCGTCTTGGTTGCTGCAGCGGTTCCTGGAGCAACAACAATTTCCTTCTCGCCCTTCTCAGCGGAAGCTTGCTGAGTGATGATGCTCACTGCTCCGAGCTCGTTGACCTGGGAGAAGTCGATGTAGCCGATCGTTCCTTCAGCTTGCTGCAAAGTGGAGGAAATACCTGCGTTGCCTTTAGCGGACTGGCCAGCGTCGAAAGGCCAGGTTTCCTGCGGAGTTCCTGGCCACTCAGAGCTTGCCGTAGCGTGGAAGAACTTTTCCACGGTCTCGGTTGTGCCCGATTTATCCGAACGCCAGACTGGGGTGATCGACAGGTGAGGAAGCTTAGTGGCAATCTCAGGGTTTTCTGCCTTAATTTCAGCGTCATCCCAAAATTTGAGAGTGCCATTGAAAATGCGGGTAATAGTGACCGGCGTCAACTTCACCGGGTTGCTTGTGTTGTTGAGACCAGCCGACTTCAAATTGTAAGCAAAAGCGATGGCCGAGAGGTAAGTCGGCACTTCAAAAGCCTCACCGAGAGCGCAAGCCTGCTGGCTACGAGTGCGCTGCTCATCGGAAAGGGGAACGTCGGAGGCGGCCAAGCTCACGCCTTTTTGAAGGAAGGCGGAAACTCCTGCGCCGGAACCGGAGGGGTCGTAAGAAATATGGAGATCAGGGGCGCTCGTCTCGATGCCGGCAATCCAGGTGGCTGCGGCAGGAAGTTGGGAGGAGGCGCCTGCGATAGGGTATTCGCCGTGGAGGCCGGAAACTGCGGCCTCGGGTGCTTTTTCGATCAGAGGGTTGAGGGCGTTATCGCCGCAACCTGCCAGTATTGCCATGCTGAGCACCACGAGGGCGGCGTGCCCCGCGTAAACCTTCCACCGGTGAGGGTGGGGTTCAGAAGAGTGTGTCATCGTAGTCCTTACGTGATCGACTTATTGCGTCACCGATTCTGTTTTATCAGTTTTGATGCGCTTTTCCAATGAGCTGGGGAGGGTGATCGAGAAGGCTCATTTTCAGGGCTTGCTCAGAGCATATTTTGCCCGTTATTTGAGGCGTTTCTGAGGGTGAAAAGCCGGATTGTGGTCGGGAAATCTGTAACGTTGCAGAATAGGCTGGCAGTAGTGTGCCCTCCAGATTATCACTGCCGATTTTTGCCTCGCGGTCGGAAAAGTACGATGAACATCGTGCATAAATTTTGATACTTCAGTGGGTGATGATGCGAACTGATAATCTTCAGCTACGGCGTGTCGTGAGCGGACTTGCTGCGCATAAAAAGTGCAGAAAAGTGTATAAAAAGCGCATAAAAAAGCTGGTAGCCACCGAAGTGACTACCAGCCGAGTAAGTAACAGGAGAACTGATTGGAGAAAATCAGTGTTCAGTTATTGCCTCATCAGCGCATCGATCGGGTTAAACCCAGCTGATGCGGACTTCGTAGCTTTCGCTGATCAGGCAACAACAGCCTGAAGGACGAAGTCGAGAATGAAGAGAGCCGAGACAATCCACACGATGACATGAACGTCCTTAGCTTCCTTCTTAGCAACCTTGACGATGCAGTAGGAGATGAAGCCTGCTGCAATGCCGTAAGAGATGGAGTAAGAGAATGCCATGAAGGCGGCTGCGAAGAAGGCAGGAATGGCCTGAGTGAGGTCCTTCCAATCGATATCAGCGAAGTCGCTCATCATCATGCAGCCCACAATGATCAACACGGAAGCGGTTGCTGCAGTTGGGATTGCAGAGACCAGTGGTGCGAACAGGGTGGACAGGGCGAAGCAAATAGCAACAACCAACGAGGTGAGGCCGGTACGACCACCGGCAGCAATACCAGCTGCAGACTCCACATAAGTAGTGGTGTTGGAGGTACCGAAGAGAGCACCGATGGAGGTTGCGGTGGAATCGGCAAAGAGGGCCTTATCCATCTTGGAGGAGAAGCCGGAGCCGTTCTCCAGTGCGTATTCATCTTCCTCAGAGAAGATGCCGGCGCGACGACCGGTACCCACGAAGGTGCCGATCGTGTCGAAGATGTCGGAGAGGGAGAAGGCGAGGATGGTCACCAAGATGAGTGGGAGCTGAGAAGCGTTGTTGAACAGAGATGGCAGGCCCTTGTCGGTAAAGATGACGAGGAAGGTCTGTGGAAGCTGCTTGAAAGCGTCAACGATGGAGATGGACTTGGCCATGGTGGTCACGCCCATAGGAATACCGATCAGAGAAGTGATGATGATGGACCAGAGGAAGGCGCCACGGTTCAAAATTTGCAGAGAGCCCTTGAATGGGAACACCTGAAGAATCATCACGAGAGCAAGGCCGATCAAGAAGAGAAGCAGAGCCTTGTTGTTGAAAATAGCGAGGCCGGGGACAGCGCCAGCGCCGTTGTCGGACTTGGTGAACTTGACCAAGCCGATGTCGAGGATACCAACATAGGCGATGAACAAGCCAATGCCGCCGCCGATTGCAGCCTGCATCATTGGAGGAATAGACTTGATGAGCCACTTACGAACCTTGGTGACGGTGATCAAAATGTTGATCAAACCGCAGATGAAGACCATCGAGAGGGTCTGCTGCCAAGAGAAGCCCAGGCCCTTCACGACAGTGAAGGTGAAGAAGGCGTTGAGGCCCATGCCTGGTGCCTGTGCGTAAGGAACATTTGCAACGAGGGCCATGATCAGTGTGCCGACCACGGCCGAAATAATGGTGGCAATAAAGACTGCGCCCCAAGGCATTCCAGAAGCGCTCAAAGTGCCAGGATTGACTGCAATGATGTAGCTCATTGCAAAGAACGTAGTGAGGCCTGCAACGATCTCCGTAGAGACGTTGGTACCCGACTCTTTGAGCTTAAAAAGCTTTTCCATCTTCTACCCTTCGCTTGCAGTTGCGGCCGTGCGGGTAAGCTCGCTCGCCGTAAACCTGCGGTATTTCCGTAGGAATCTTGTTACTTCCTCACTGCCACAAGCCTCTTGTGTACTGCCACCAGCTGTTTGCGGGTCGCAAAAGCTCGTCGTGAGGTGAGTTGCGAATGCAGTCGCTAACCCAAACAAGACCCTTGCACCGTATGGCCTGAATGTTACGAGGTTCGTTATCAGTTGTGAAGGAAGGGTGAACGGGATGGCTTGAGATTATCACCTCGCTTCCTCTTGTGCTGCGCTTTGCTTGCTATACCGCGGTTTCGCTTGGGTTTCCAGCTGCGGTTTGAATGTTACGAAGCGTGATTTTCATAACAAGTGCGTAACAAGTAGGAAACATAAAAAGCTGGAATCTTGCGGCAATGATGGGGAGTGGGGTGAGTGATCTCAGGTCACGGCGCTGGTGTGAGAGACTATCGTTGTCGCTAGTCTTCCGTCGTTGACACTCGTTTTACGGTGTGCTGGTCGCCTTTCCGCAATTCTTGAGCAATAAAAAAGGAGAGCCGAAGCCCTCCTTGATAATCTTGAAAGCTATGCCGAGTATGCGTGAGTGCTATACCGGCATGCTGAAGGATCAGTACCAACCAGTGGAGTTGGAGTGAGCCCAAGCGCCACATGGGGTGCTATAACGGCCTTGAATGTAACCCAAGCCCCAGTTGATCTGAACCTTATAGTCGTTCTCCCAACCTGGGCCCATCTTCGAGCCAGGCAATGCCTGAGGAATGCCGTGAGCGCCGGATGGGTTGTGAGCGTTGGTACGCCAACCCGACTCGCGCTGCCACAGCTGAACCAGGCAGGTGAATTCCGATTCACTCCAGCCGCGAGCCTTCACCTGATCATGAGCGTAGGCTTGAGCTTCGCCCACAGGAGCGGTGGTGCCGTAGTTAGCAGGAGCAGATGCGGAAGAGGAAGAAGACGAGCTTGTTGGGGTGGAAACCACCTTGGTACCCACCAAAACCACCTTATTAACTGGAGCCTTCTTCACGTAAGAAGCCAAAGTGTTGGTGGACACCACACGAGAACCGGACTTTTGCACCAAGTTCGTCGATTCCATCACGCCTTCTTCGCCTTCGGTTTCCACCTTGGTGGTGCCGACAGGAAGGTTGGAATCTTTCTTCTCGATGGTGTTGAAAGCGATGGAGGAGTTAACAGTCTCCACTGTGGTGTTGGCGCGAGAAATGGTGATGACAGTGCTCTCGGAAACCTTGTCATTCAATGCAGGAGTGACGTTATCTTCTGGTTCGAGAGTGATGTCGCCAGCTTCGAGAACGGACTTCACCGTGGTGAAATCGGTGCCAAAGACGAGCTGGGACTGACCATTAATGACGACCTTCACAAAACTGGTGTTCTTATCCAGCCCACCGCGGCCATTGCGAATATCCTCACGCACGGTGGAACGAGAAACGCTACCGGTTGCGGAGTAGGCAGTGACCTGCTGAGTGGAAGCAGCCTTGAGAGAGTACTGCTGAGACGTGAGAATTCCGCCGCCAACCATGAATGCCAGAGCACTTGCGGCTGCGACGAGAAGCGTGATCTGCTTGCGGCTCATGCGCTTTTTCGTTTGAGCCTTGTGCAAACTATGATTCGCCATGTTTTTCCTGTGATAGACAACATTTTGTGGGGGCGCCTAAGCGCACACGTAGCTGAGTCGTCAAGGATGCTCGAAATGGCGAGCCAGTGCCATCCACTTCGTCAGCTTCCTTGCTGAACCAACTACCGAAGCTGTTGACACTCCAGTATAAACGTGGGGGAAGTCATTGAACGTGACTTTCCCCACAAAAGTTCTGAAATTATCAGCGAAAATATCAGCTGAAATCAGCTCACAGCTCAGTCTCCTTTGTCTGAGAGCTGAGCTGCTTCTCAAGCTCTGGAGAGCTTAAGTTGCCAGTTCTCAGGCGGCCAGTGCGCCGGAGATGATCTTCTCCAAATCAGCAGCACCAACAGCACCGACATTACGAGCAACAACCTTGCCCTTCTTCAACACAAGCAGGGTAGGAATGGCCTGAACGCCAGCAGCTGCAGCGAGATCCTGGTTCTGGTCAACATCCACCTTGGCGAAGTAAGCCTCTGGGTGGTTCTCGCTGGCCTTCTCAAAGATTGGGCCGAATGCGCGGCATGGGCCGCACCAGGTTGCCCAGAAATCGACGAGAACGACATCGTTCTTCTCGGTGGTCTCCTTGAAAGTATCGGTGGTCACTGCATGCGTTGCCATAGTCTTTCCTTTCGTTTACATCTGTCACTCATCCAACAGAACTATGAAATACTTTATTCCGTCCCGCTGGTTTTCCTTTTGCGGCTGAATTTCTGCAATTAGGGAATAAAAGGAAGAGAAGAATAAAAGGAATTAATGGAATAGAAGGAACAAACGGAATAGGGGAAATAAGGAATAGAGGAATTACAGGAATCAGGCAGCTAACAAGCCAGAAACCTGCCCAGCCCGCCCCTCTTGCTATCGACGCTCAAGAAGGCAAAAATTGAGGTATGAGCGTGATTAGTGGCGATATTCCCAACCCAGATAACTTCGACGGTGACGACGGAGGCGAGGATTCCGACGGCGTGTTCCGCCACGTGAGCCCGGACGACTTCCAAATCAACGCCAACTCCGGCTGGCTCAGTTCCGAGCAGCTGGAAACTGCACGGTCGCTCGTGCCGATTGTGTGCGTCGAAATCGTGCCGGTGCGCGTCGATGACCGCGGGCGCGTCACCTCGGTGGCCAGCTTGACCCGTTTGACGGAGCAGGATTCTGGTTCGCAGCTTTCCCGTACCTTAATTACTGGCCGTATTCTTCGCGGAGAGACGGTGCGCCAGGCTATTTTGCGCAATGTCACCCAAGATTTGGGTGCAATGGCCCTTCCTCAGCTTCCCGTCAGTTTGCAGCCTTTCACGGTGGCCGAGTTCTTCCCCGCGGAGGTGTCGCCTTTTTGCGATCCGCGCCAGCACGCCATTGCTCTGTGCTACGTCATTCCGATTTCTGGTGACGCGCAAGCTGCTGAAGACGCCGTTGATGTGGAATGGACCGATCCAACAAAAATGGATAAGCGCTATTTTGCAAGCCTTTTGCACGGTCACGACCAGGTTTTGCGTGCCGGTTTGGCCTACGCGGGGGTCCATATTTAAAAACGCGTCAGATTATCAGAACGATTTGGTGGAATAACGCGGTTTTTGTCCGCGCACACGCTGCCTGTGCTGCTACACCTTTGTCGCTAGAGTGAGAAGAAAGAGAGAAAGGTGATGACAATGCAGATTGGTGTAACCGCGTATCGTCCAGCAGGAAACAACTCGTTGGGCAAAGTTGCTGTCGTTTTGGTTCATGCCTTCCCTATTGACGGACGCATGTGGGATCGTATGGCAGAAAAACTCAACGCTCAACTCGACCAGGATGCTGAGCTGTCTGGCTTGCCAGTTTATGGCTTCTCCATGCCAGGGACTCCTGGTGTGCCTGTTCCGAGTGAAGAAGAGTCAGGCCCTCGCGCAGAAGATGGTGCCTACGCGCAAGCTCTCGACCGTTTGAGCCAAGCCATGATCGATAAGCTTCATGAGCTGGGCTATGAAAAGGCAATTTGGGTAGGCCTTTCGATGGGCGGTTACGTTGTTCTTCGCGTCCACTCTTTGGCCCCCGAGGCCGTGGCAGGATTAGCACTGTGCGATTCCACCCCTGCAGCTGATTCTCCTCAAGCTCGAGCCGGTCGCTTGAGCATTGCTAATAATGCTGAAGGTGAGATGGGTGCTGAAGCAGTCATGAAATTCGCTCGTCCTGGTGAGCATGATTCTGCTGTCAAGAAGTCGGCTGATTTTATTGACACTTTCACCCAGTGGATTCATGAGCAGCCCGTAGAAGGCTTGGCCTGGCGTGAGCGCATGGCAGCGGGTCGCCCTGACCAGTTTGATTCCTGGGATAGCTTGCGAGTACCAACCTTGGTCGTGTCGGGCGAACTTGACCCTTCCTCAAGCCCAGCAGTGATGAAGCCTTTCGCTGAGCGCGTTCACGGTGCTCTTTTCGTTGAGATTCCTGACACTGGGCATTTCACTGCTTTCGAGCAGCCCGAGCAATTTGCCACTGTTCTGATGAGCTTGTTCACCATGGTTCTAGCTGCTGCAGAGTAACAAGTGCTGAGGTAAGCACAGTACTTATCTCAGTTTTCACGGGTGCAAGGTAAGCACAGAAGCTGGTCAGTGTGTGCGAACTTTTCAGCGTGGGTAAAGGTGTGAAGGATAACAGTGAGGTGAAACTATGAAATCAACGCGTCGATCACAATCTCGTTCGTCTCGTTCGAGGCAACGGTCCTACATGTGGACGGCCCTCGCTGTTGTCGTTTTCG
>CASERW010000035.1 GCA_949290445.1 Aeriscardovia aeriphila
CCATACAGGTGACCTGCACCTGAGGCCAGTGTGACATCACTCGTTCCATGACGAATAGGAAGGTTAATTCCTAAGCGAGGATAGCGAATCGTTGCCATAATGCCATCCGCAGGCACATTCAGCATTTTTTGGTACGTTTTATCCTCTTGAGCAAGAGAGTCTTTACCACCTGACCATGGATCGCTCACTTCACCCAACACTTGCGAGCCTTCTTGGAATAGCCGTTGGTTATATTCCTGCGCCTGTGAATACGCCTTTTGAGCCTGACGAATAGCGAGTTTATCGACATCCTCATCGTGTGTTTGAACAGCTCGTGATGAGACTGTTGAGTTGAAAACCATGAGCATGAAGGGAAGCGTGGCAAAAAGAATGCTGAGGGTAAGCATGATCAAGCCAGCGATTGTAGTTTTCGACAATCGCTTGGTACGACCTGTGTGTTGTGCTGAGATTTCTTTCCTTGTTTCTTCAGCTGTATGACTGTGCGTAGTCATTATTGTTTTCTCCCTCAAGCTCAGAGATTATCAGCATCGATTCAGAGATAGAAAAATCTCATCGAGAAATTCTCAGAGATTATCAGAGTTGTTGCGCAGAAATACAAAGAGGAACAGGGCAGAAACTACCCTGTTCCTCTTTATTATTCAGATCAGCATTATTCCGATCAGCTCAGTGCTCACTCTTCATTGTCGCGATTACGACGAGACCTCACGAGCAGCAGGATGCCACCCAGTGCAAAGAAGAGCGCAGCTACAGCATAGATGGCAAGCCAAGCAGCACCTGTCTTTGGCATTTCCATCAGGTTGCGTGGGTTGACAACGGTTGCGTTGTCTTCTGCCACGGTAACCAGCTTGTTCACATCACCGGTGGAACCGGAGATGGAGGAGCTAGCAACGGTAGCTGGATGTTCGGTTCCTGCAGTTGCCTCTGGAGTTGTAATGCTCAGAGTGGTGGTGAAGGTTGGCAGTGTCAGGTTTCCGCCAGCGAATGGAGACTTCGTTTCCTTCACAGTGTACGTTCCTGGAGCAAGACCAGTGAAGGTGAGGACGCCAGAGGCTGGGGTCTTCACAGTAGTGACGAGGTCCTGCTTTGCGTTCTTTTCACCGTTGTCAGCAACGCGATAGTTGCCAGTAGACGAATCCATGAAGGTGACTGGGGTATTCTGTGCATCGAGGACTTGGAATTCAGCACCTGCGAGAACCTTGCCCTTCACATCCGTCTTTGTGACGGTGAACTTGCCAGTATAGACCTTGACAGTGCTCTTCTCAGAACGCTCAACGTCGTCTGGATCGTTGGGGTTGTGAGAGTAATCAACATAGGCGCTGTTCGGGTTACCTGTGGAATCAACGATGGCGTCCTTGTCCAGGTATGCGTAGTAGGTGATGGTCACAGTAGCGCCTACTGGGAACATTGCCTTGGTTTCATCGTTGCGAACGAGGTTAGAGACCTGAGGACCAGTGGCGTCATTACGAATGTCGCTGACCCAGTCAGAGGTTTGTGGAGCGAGAATGAAGTGAACTTCTTCGCTACCATCGCTCTTAGCTTCGCGAGAGGTCTGATAACCCTTACCATCACCAACCTCAAGAGTTGTGCCTGTTGGATTATCAGTGGAAGTCACCTTGACGGTAATGCCAGCATTATCGAAGCTCAAGCCCTTGCTCAGTTCATCCTTGACGATGAAGGAGTAGTTGTTCTTGTAACCAGTCCAGTTAGGAACAGTGGTGGTGAGCTGGAACTTCAGGCGCTGACCAATGTTAGCAGTGGTGTAATCAACTGCCTTGTCGTCAGACTCGATGATCTTCTTGGTCACTGTGCTGGAAGTGACCTTGTAGTCGACAGTGCCCAGGTCATAGGTCGTGTCACCGTTGACGAGCTTGGTCAGAAGAGTATCACCGAAGTGCACACCAGTGCCGTTAAACATCGGGATGGATGCCTTATCAGCGGCGACAGTATCAGCTTTGTTAGCAATAGTACGGTCGAACACTACGTAGAGGCCTGGCTTAACAGTTGCTGTAGCAATCTTGTTATCACTGTCGCTGGTGCTCAGTGGGTAAGAGGTATTTCCCACAGCCGTAACCTGGGACATTTGTGCCATGAGCTCCGTCATGAATGCACGAAGGTTTGGCTGCTTTGCATTGTCGTCAGCATAGGGGTACTTCGATGCTTGAAGCAGGTGAGAAGCAACCCATGGCATTGGGTCGCTTGCCTCATAAGCAACCGGGTCAGAGTTGCTCGTGTCAATTCCGGCAGCAACAATAGCGGCATTCACCTGAGTGGCGTAACCAGAATCCTTAATGTCATAGCCAGTCAGGTTAGTGCCATCAGTTCGTGCGGCAGAATAGTCACCCAAGCGGTAGGCAACCAGCGTGTGGTTAGCGAGGCTTTCTGTACCTTTAACAGTTAAAGTAACATCCTTGCCTAAATCATCAGCAGAGATGAGAGATTCAGCAGCATGAGCGGCATTCAGGAAGGGAACGAATGCCATGGCGATGCCAGCCAACACTGCAATCGCCGCAACTGCGAAACGATGCAAACGTTGAATCATCTTTCTTCCTCTCATAAACGTTATTTAACCTGCTAAGAAAAGGCTCCTTAGCAGCTTGGGATATATCCTCCCCCAAGGGATCAGCATTTCCAGCAAGGAGAAACCACTTTCCTTTGCGGGAAGCCTTGACTTTCTCTCTATCCCTGTTCTCGGGCATATCTGTTTTTATTTTACCAGCATCAACGAATTTAGCGTTTATGTTCAAAAACTTTTTAAAACAGTTTCACGTGAGGTGTTATCGACCTCGGTAGTACCAAGAAAAACCTCAGACCAAAGCTCAGAAAAATCCGTAAATAATTACCAACATCTACCAACATCCTCACTCAAGCGAGGCAAAGTCATACAACTTTCACCTCACAGAGCACGTGTAGAAAAGCCATATTGAGCTCACAGAGAAGCGATTGCATCACCTCTCTCAATTCTGCACGTCACGATTCAGCTGTTCGGTACAGTAGAGTTATGCCATCATCGAATTCACTATCATCAATGCGTCGTTCAGGAAAGAAACTTCCTCTTCCTACCTTCCGCATCGCACTGCTTCTCACTGCAGCGGCAAGCATGCTCATGGGAGTGCTCGCCTCGCTTGTCAGAGCCTCTATCCCCGGTCCATGGGCAAGCTTGCGCCCAGCTTTACCGAATCTGCACGGAGCACTGATGGTGTTTGGATTCCTCGGTACTGCTATTAGCTTGGAAAGAGCAGTAGCGTACCGCGCTGGTAGCCCGAAACATCCACGCTGGGCGTTCGCAGCGCCTCTATTTTCGGTGATTGCTAACTTCCTCGTTGCTGTGACGGTATTGTCACCGCTACCTGTCGAATACACGCAAATTCTACCTGGCTTGAGCTGGACAGTGTCACTGATAATCTTGAGCGCTGTTTATTTAGGGGTATACGCGAGGCAGCACTCTTTCGCCGTCCTCATCCAGCTGATGGGAGCTGTTATCGGCGCATGTTCAGCGCTGCTATGGACCAGGTTGGATAGTGATATTCTCACACCGTGGTGGCTCATGATGCTCGTGCTCACCATTGTGGGTGAACGCTTGGAACTGGCTCATGTCGCTTTTATTCATCCAATTGCAAAACCAGGCTTAGTGTGTGTTAGCGCTGCAATACTGATAAGCCTTGTCTGCTCGCTCATCGCCCCTGCCTGGGGTTATTCGCTGCTCGGCCTGTGTACACTTACTTTACTCGTGTTGATGTTTCTTTTTGACACAGCAAGGAAAACGTATCGCGTTCCTGGCGTCACTGGTTTTATGGGCATCTCTATGCTTGTTGCCTATTTCTGGGGCGTATGTGCTTCGCTGACGTGGATTGTGAGTAATTCAGGAGGCTTAGCAGGCTCGAGCTTGTGGTGGGATTTCGCTGTCCACAGCCTTGCAGTTGGTTTTATTATGACGATGGTTGTTGCGCATGTTTGTGTTATTGTCCCCTCTATCATTCACCGCAGCATGCCTTTCCATCCGATTCTGTGGCTTCCTCTGGCTCTCTTTATCCTTGGCCTTGCTTTGCGTTTTATTGGCACTGTTCGCGTTGCTATGCCTGTGTGGCAGGCTGGCGATTGCTTCAATGCTCTGGGAATGCTCGCGTTGGTAGCAAGTGTCATCACGATGCTTGCGCGCTCTCATCGTCGGCCCCGGATTGTCAGCCCATCCGTTACTCTTCGTATGAAACATGAGGCTTCCCGCCAAAGGCAATCATCTGCATCAACAGCACGACAATCTGCCACGAAGCTTCCTTCACTTCATAAGAGCAACACCAGATTGCCCAACACCACAGATCAGCCGGCATTGCAACGATCTCAGGTTCTCACATGGGTTGTGTGTACAGCATTAGTGCTCAGCAGCTTTGGTTTGCTGATCCGTCCTGACTTTGCGACAACAAGTGCGCAAGCTTCACTAGCCGCACCACACGCCTCCGCGTCTGCTTCTGCCTCGTCCTCTTCGTCATCGCCTTCCTCATCTCTTGGCTCTACCAGCACTGAGCAGGCTGGATCATCAGGAACTGCTACACCTGTGACGCCAACCGGGCATACAACAGCAGTGACAATCTCAGTAGAAGGGATGAGTTTTACTCCATCTACTCTTGCGGTGCCTGCAGGAGATTCTTTGACAATCACTTTTATTAATACAGGAAACCAGATTCATGATTTGGTGCTCAGCACAGGCGCTACGTCAGGAAGGCTAACGCCTGGGCAAAAAGCGCAGCTGCATGTTCCTCTTGTCACCTCTGAGATTGAAGGATGGTGTTCGCTTCCAGGTCATCGTCAGATGGGAATGTCCCTCCATATTGTGCTGAAAGGCGGTGCCAAGCGCTCCACAACTTCTCAGAAGACGGACGACACAAGCAACAGCACATCTGCTAGCAGTGATAACACCAATTCTTCACTCTCGAGCCTCATTTCTCCTGCTCAGTTGCAACAGTTTGCGAAGAAAGTGCCTCCCTACTCTGCCAATCTCAAGGGATATACAGCAGGAAACCGAGATGCGACAACCAGACGCTATAACATCACTATTTCTCAAGGAAAACAGCAGATTACCAACGAGCTGAGCCGGGAAACCTGGACTTTTAACTCACGCCAGCCAGGCCCTGTGCTGCGTGGAAAGGTGGGAGACCATTTCATCATTACAGTGAAAAATACGACTCATATGGACCACTCCATCGATTTTCATGCGGGAGCGGATGCTGTGCCCAATAAGGTAATGCGTAGTATCGCGCCAGGGAAATCGCTCGTGTATTCCTTTACAGCTACTCGCTGGGGAATATGGATGTATCACTGTTCGAGCATGCCAATGTCCATGCATATTGCCAATGGAATGTTTGGGGCAGTGATCATAGAGCCAACTCAGGGGCTTCCTGCTGTTGACCATGAATACGTACTCGTTCAGTCAGAACAGTATTTAGGCGGTTCTGGCCACAGTGCTGATGCCACTCGCATTGCGAGCATGAACCCCGATATTGTCGCTTTCAATGGTCGGGCATTCCAATACGATGCTCATCCTTTGACTATGAAAGCAAAAGAACACGTACGCATATGGGTTCTCAATGCTGGGCCTAATTCTCCCCTGTCGTTTCATATTGTCGGTACACAATTTTCCACTGTTTTTAGTGAAGGTCATTACTGGGTGAAAGATGATCACCAGCCGAATACAACAGGCAGTGAAGCGAACGCTCGTGCGCACAATACAGCAGCTGGACCAAACCAATCTGATAATTACGACGCGCGTGAAAATACATCAGAAGATGCTACTGGTTCGCAAGCGCTCTCGCTGCTGCCAGCACAGGGTGGATTCGTCGAATTAACTGTGCCAAAGAAGGGTGATTATCCAATTGTTAACCATGTGATGAGCCTCGCTGAACGCGGTGCACACGGAATTTTACGTGTGGAATAACCCATGCGGGATAAATACAGAGAGCAACCCAGACCTGTTGAGTTACTCAGGTAGACCGCTGAGAAGTCACATATGCAAAAGGCCACCGTGTGGTGGCCTTACGTGGAGCGGACAACGGGACTCGGACCCGCGGTCTCAACCTTGGCAAGGTTGCGCTTTACCAACTAAGCTATGTCCGCAATGCTGAACGCTTGAAGAGTGTAACATACGAGTTCAGCACCTGGCAAGTGCAAGAAGGCTTCCGGCGTGTTCTCCTTTCAGTGTGCAACCTCGTACTGAGGAACCTCACACCACAGAGCGCAAGCCGTGAGCAATCAGAAGGCGACGACAAAGCGATAGTCTCGTCCTTCGTGAACTGCTTGAGCGTAACGGTTCATATCATCTTCTTGCACGCTGACTCCCAGATGTTGGAAGGCAGAACGAACCAGATTGACAATCTGGGCAAAATGCTTGCCTGCTGCAAGCCTGCGAACATATTCATCTTGACCAGCAATGTCGCGAGCAAGCGAGAAAACGCGATCGCGCGGAACGACGATTCGAGTGCCTCCGCTCAAGCGAGCATCCTTACCCGACTGGGTGAGTTGAGAGTACATATTCTTCTCAATAGTGTTCTTCATTTTTTCCTACTTTCCTTCTGCTCGAACCTTTCGAGCTCCCGGACCTTCCGGGTTCTTTCCTCTTGGCGCGCTCTGACACCGCACGCCTCATTCGTGCCTTACGCGGGCTGGCTTGTATTCTCTTCATTCGTACTGGCTCATCTAGCCACATATTCCACTGACAAGCCCGCGGGCAAGTGAGCGCTCGAGTAGCGCTCCTGTTTTTCACTGTAGTCTTCTTGTACTGCAGTGACTATGAGATTAACAAAAAAAGCGGGGAAAATATTCCCCGCTCATCAAATGTAATAGACAGTCGCCGTCGCACTAGCCACGCCGGTCAGCGTCAAACCACGGCCACCCGCCACCCAGCGTGCCAAACCACGGCCACTCAGCGTCAAACTACGAACATTCAGCGCTGGTTGAGCTGACCCTTGACCCACTCGACGATATACGGCGCCACATGCTCAATCTGATCCATGGTACGAATGAAATCACGAGGAGTTCCATACCACGGGTCAATCAGATCAAGAGACGTATCATACGCATTCTTCTGCGCTGGCAGCGCAGGGTCAAAACTGCGGTAGAGGCGCACATGATCCTTACGATCATCAGGAACCACCCACAGCAGTTCGCGCTTATGGTCAGCTGTCATCGGCAACAGCAGGTCGACGGTAGCCGCCTCCCCTGGGCTGATCTGACGAGCGCGATGGTCAGGAATCTCATAGCCGCGCTCACGCAAAACCTTCTTGGCGCGAGGGTCGATGGGATGGCTCCACTCTTCGTCACTCACTCCGGTGGAGTCGACATAAACCTCATCGTCAAGGCCGGCATCGTGGAATTGCTTTCTCAGCACAATCTCTGCCATAGGTGAACGGCAGATGTTTCCGGTGCATACAGTCATGATGGTGTATGGCAGTGATGTCATCTTTTCCTCTCTCAAGATTATCAGTACTGATAATCTTAGGCTTTACTCTTCACTCTCCCGGCGGTCGTAGCGTAAGTAACGGTAGCGAGCCACCGGCTTACCAGCAGCACGCTCTTCATCCGTCATTGCTGAAGCTTGCCACATGCCTTCCTCAACGAGCTTCCACTCGCCTTCCGACACCTCAGCATCCATATCAGGAGCGAAAGTGTCAGCCGGAACGTGAAGGTCAATCTGCGTCACATAAGCGCTATCGGCCAGGTGCAGGCACTGGCGGAAAATGGAGGCGCCGCCAATAATCCAAATTTCGGAGCGGTCCATGCCATCGTCAGGAATTGCCGGGGTACTGGCGAGCTTGAGCGCTTCATCCAAGGAGTCGGCGACAGTAGCTCCAGGAGCACGAAATTCGTCATCATAGGAAACCACAATGTTATCGCGGTTTTTCAGAGGCTTTTTCGGCAGAGAATCCCAGGTTTTCCTCCCCATAATGACGGGGTGGGAAACGGTGAGAGCCATGAAGCGGTGGAGATCTTCCGCAACATGCCACGGAATGGTTCCATTGTTGCCCATAGCTCCCGGCACGCCTTCAGAGGAGAAGGCTTCTGCCCAGATCAGGTTAATGTGGGCGTCGGTAGGAGGCATGGCTGGGGCGGAATCGTCTTCATCCCACGCATCTTGCCATGGATCGTTTTCCGGCGCGGCCTCGTGGTGCCCGCTCATCGCGGGCTTAGGTTCGTGATAAGGACGGGTACTACTACTTCCCTCGGCATCCATAATGACACGGCTCCTTTGCTAAAACTCAGAAGAATATCGTAGCGAGAAAGCACGACGAGCACAAACTACTGCTCGCACTTCACCACTCACTGCGTGTATGCGCGCCTACAGCGTGCACACGCAACCTTCCATTCAGCCTGTCGCTCTCACACAGCGATGGGAGCCTTGATAGTTGCTCCGTGCTGGTAGTTGAGCACGTGGAAGTCCTCATAGTTGTACTGGTCGATGCCAGAAGCCTTGGTAATCTCCAGCGTTGGGTAAGGGTACGGCGTGCGCGAGATTTGCTCAATAACTTGGTCAACGTGATTGTCGTAAATATGGCAGTCACCGCCAGTCCACACGAACTCTCCTGGCTTCAAACCAGTCTGCTGGGCAACCATGCAGGTAAGCAGCGCGTAAGAGGCGATGTTAAACGGAACACCCAGGAACATGTCGCACGAGCGCTGGTATAGCTGGCAGGAAAGTTTGCCGTCCACCACATAGAACTGGAAGAGCGCATGGCACGGAGGCAGAGCCATTTCGTCAACTTCTGCCGGGTTCCAGGCGGAAACGATGAGACGGCGAGAGTCAGGGTTGATCTTGATCTGCTCGATAACTCTGGCAATCTGGTCGATCGTGCGGTGAGGGTCATCCGGGGTTGGTGCTGGCCAACTTCGCCATTGCACGCCGTAGACAGGACCCAAATTGCCGTCGCTATCGGCCCACTCGTCCCAAATATGCACGTCGTGAGATTGCAGCCATTTCACGTTGGACGAGCCTTTGAGGAACCAGAGCAGCTCGTAAGCCACGCCCTTGAACCACACGCGCTTGGTGGTAATCAGAGGGAAGCTTTCGCTCAAGTCAAAGCGCATCTGCTGGCCAAACAGGGAGATAGTTCCCGTACCCGTGCGGTCATTTTTGAGGTTGCCTTCCAGCAAGATTTTGCGGCACAGGTCCTCATACGGGGTAGGAATTCCTGTTTCTGAGCGCTGGGGGACTCGCTGGCGAATCTGCTCGAGCTGTTCTTGTGTCAAAGCCATACCTTCAGACTATCGCAGTGCTTGGGCTTTCATCCCCTCAGTGTGCAGGTTCGTGCGTGTGCGTGTTTGCCTGCCCTCCCCCGCGTTCACTCTCCTCCACCTTCCTCTGCTCACCCTTCGCTACTCACCTTTCACTGTGAGCGAGGCTTTGAGTTTTGGGCTGCTCGCGCTCACAATAGAGGTAAATCACGTTGTTGAGTTCAAGGAGAATTATGGCAAAGCAGCTGTGGGTTGAGCGTCGTGAAGACGGTAACTGGGAAGGCCACTCTTCTGAGGGCGCTTCTATTGTCATTGGCCATGAAGAGGGAATGTTTAACCCGGGTGACTTGATGAAAATTGCTCTCGCAGCGTGCGGTTCTATGAGCTCTCGCATGCCTGTTGAACGAGTGCTGGGCGAGAATAAGGGCGCCCGTATCGAAGTTTCTGGCGATTATGACGATGACAATGATCGCTATAACAGCTTCAGCGAAAAAGTGATCGTGGATGCTAGTGATAAGGGCTTGAGTGACGAAGATGCGCGCAAGCTTGAAAAGCGCATTCGCGCTCACATTGAGAAGGATTGCACTGTGGCGCATACGTATATTCAGCGCACTCCCGTTGATATTGAAATCGAAATCAAGCACTGAGCACACATGAGATTGTCAGTGCAATAAACATATCTGTGGCCTCCGAGAGTTATCCCCGGAGGCCACAATCATTACAGGTTACCGATTCTCTCTGTTTCCCTATCATCGACGAGGAAAGTTCCGTCGTTAATTTCTGCAAGCCGCGCATTCAACCGAGCAAACAGATCCAACATCTTGCTCTTATCCCTCTTCTCCTGCTCCTCGTTAAACCACACCGCCTGACCATGACTATCAAACTCGTAGTATGAATCATAGAGGTCTTGAATCTCATAGTTGATTTTTCTCACCTCTTCATCAGTGTCGATCACAGAAATTCCAGTTTGAGGAGTGCCTGTGTTGAAGTCACTGATCCACAATGGTCCTTGCCTAAAATCCAGCTGAAGCACGACCGTTTGATTCATTGCTTCTCCCTTCACCCAGGAATGCTCACTCTTTCACAGAGTTTGGCCTCGTCAGCATCACAGAAAAGAAAGGGCGGAAGAAAAACTTCCGCCCTTCTCACAACAAAATCAGCTCAATGTTAGAGCGCTAGCTCAGCATTGGCGCTGATAATCTGGAGAAATTCAGTTACTTGTCAGCGCTGAAACGCTCCTCAGGGTCCAAGTGAGGCAATTGCGGAGTTACATCCGACTTGTCGTGCTCACGCGGGCTCTCCTTCAACGGGTCAATGATGGCCTCGATACGCTCAGCATCAGCCTTACCAGAAGAAGCGACTTCCACAGTCTGAACTCCTTCGATGTTCTCCACCGGAACGACCTTCTCCAGCTTGCTCATCTCAGCCTCTTCAGCCTCCACATACTTGCGTGGAACCACATAGACTGGGCACACCGAATGCTGAACTAAGCCCTGAGAGGTCGAGCCAAGAATCAGGCCAGTAAAGCCGCCGCGGCCACGAGAACCGACCACCACAACGTCGTTACGGCCAGAAGCCTTTGCCAAAGCGTCCACAGCGGAACCAGGAATCACCTTCAAATTAATGGACAGATCCGGGTAGCGGTGACGAATCGGCGTGACGCGAGCGCGAAGGTCATCCAAATAGGAGTCAACAACGCGGCGCATATCCTCCTGAGTAGGAGCGACAGAGAAAACGCCACCCAACGTGCCATAGATTGGCACTGCGGAAAGAACGTTGAGCTCAGCACCCCACGAGTTTGCAAACTCAGCGGCGATGTCGAGGGCCTTCATGCCCCACCGTGACTCATCCGAGCCGACGGCAACCTTCTTGATCTCGTTGTTCAAATGCAAGAGGTGATCTTCATCATCAGTGAAAGGAACAACGACAATCGGGCAGTAAGCATAAGCTGGCAAGCTCGAGCTCGGGGTGCCCAAAAGCCTTTCTGCCAAGCCACCCTTGCCACGGTTGCCAATAACGATGAGCTTGTAGTTACGAGAAAGCTCAACGAAAACCGAGCTCGGGTCACCGGTGACGATCAAGGTTCTGGCGTCAACACCCTGCTCGGATGCGATTGCCTTAGCACGAGCCAAAATCTCCTGTGCATCAGTGTGTGCGACAGCATCGTCACCCAATGCTGTATACGTTGCATCGAAGGAGACAGCCGCATAACTAGGCAAAGAATATGCGCAGACAATCTGCAATTCCAAACCAGCATGTTTCGTGTAATTTGCAGCCCACCATACAGCCTTATAGCTCGCATCGGTTCCATCAACGCCGACAAGCACAGCCTTCTTCTCGGTGCTCATTGCGTCCTCCTTCCTTCAGCAATAGCAGCATCGCCATTGCACGAGCGGTTACTTTAAGGATATCGCACTGAGCAAGAAATGCGGAAATTCGTGTGATAACGCTTGCTTAAGGAGGGAAAGAGAATCGCCTGCGAGTAACAAAAATGCCTCGCCGAAGCGAGGCATAAGCACAGTGAAAATCTTGCGCAACTCGAAATTCAGTGAGTTGCAACGGGCTATAAGGAGCTACTCAACGAGCCCAACGAGCCCAACGAACTCAAGGAACCCAGCGAGTTCAGGGAACTCAGTGGACGTACTCGAAAACGCTGGCGTTATAGATGTGACGAGAGAAGCCAACGCCACCGCGACCACCGGAGGTTTCGGAAGTGATGATCGAGCCGTCGTCAAGAACCTGCTCAACGAATGCGACGTGGCCGTAGACTGGATCAGCGTAGAGCTGGCCTGGCTGGAAGACGAGCACGGCACCCACTTCAGGAGTGTGATCAACCTTCATGCCATGTGCGCGGCCGGAATTTGCCCAATCCTTTCCGTTACCCATGTTGCCTGGGACTGGACGGCCGATCTGAGCGCGACGAATAGCAACCCACCAGGTGCACTGACCGAATGGGTAAGTGCCAGCCCAAGCAGGGTCGTACGTGCCCAAGTTGACGTTGGAGCTGGTCTTCAAAACCATGACACCAACGGTGGAGCGCTGCTCGGAGCGGGATACTTCAGCCTGCTTCTGAGCCTGAGCGCGCTGGGCAGCTGCAGCCTCTTCAGCGGCCTTGCGGGCTGCTTCCTTAGCGGCGACCTCAGATGGGGAATCCGTCTTCTCAATGGTCAGGGATTCGATGCCGCCCCAGTTGGCCTTAGAATCGGAAGAAATTGAAGTAGCTTCAGCAAGGATGTTCTTGCGGTCAGCGCCACCCTGTGCTGGGAAGGAACGCTCGGAACCGGCTACGGTAGAGTTTTGAGCGGTTGCCAGAGCTGGAATAGCGAGGGACACTGCCATAGTTGCAGTTGCCAATAAAGCAGCAGTCTTGCGCAGTTGTCGTGACTTTCTCATGTTGTTCCTTCACTGTGAGAGCTTTGGGGATGGGTAACACCCTTACGGACTTCCAAGCCTTATAGTAGCCCTTGAGCAGGATTACGTAAAAGCAATTTTTGTGTGGTGCACACTTTTGCGATATTTCGTTATCAGATTTTCAGCACGGTGAATTCTGTGGACATTTTTCTTCAACCTGTAACAGTTGGAATAACAGGCTTTCAGGTTGGGCCGCTTTGAGTCGCGGCTCATTTGTGAAGAAACCTCAAAATATCCTGAAAATTTGTCTGCCGCCGTGTCGCTTTGCCCAGAGCAAAGCCCACTCTCGATGACAAGCGGGCTGAGAAAGTGAGTTGTCGCACTGCTATAAGATGGAGACCATGAAACTTGCACCTATCCTTGACCCAGCCGCTCGCCGCCCGAGCCCCAAGCCTGCGCGCGTTGACTTGCGCAAGATTTTCCTCGCTGGTGAAGCGATATGGTTTGTCATGCTCATTTTGGCGTTAGTCTTGCGCCTCTCCTCCCAGACCCGCTTGAATACGCTCACCCTGTTTACCTGCGCTTTTGGTTTGGTGTTGGGCCCCTTCATGCTGCTATGGGAGAAGCGCACTCGTTCGCACTACATGAAGCTTGCTGAGGATGACGTCATCGTTGAAGAAGACGCTGAGGCAAGCTCTGAAGACGA
>CASERW010000036.1 GCA_949290445.1 Aeriscardovia aeriphila
TGTTCAATTCACCTGGCGTGTGGTGTTGTTGCCGCTGAATTTTGTGGAATTGTATTGCATCACCATCGGCTGGACGCTCATTATGGCCACGATGTATGTGTATTTCCGCGATATTGCCCATATTTGGGATGTGTTCTCTCAGCTGCTGTTTTACGCGACGCCAATTATTTACCCGTTGAGCTATGTGTTCCAACGAGGTGGCATTTACGCGCGCTTGGGAAGCTTGGAACTGCTCAACCCGTGGGCGCAGACTATTCAAGATATTCGCCACAACTTTATTGCACAGACGCAGCCTACTATTTGGACGCAGTTTAGCAACTGGGGAATTCGCCTCATTCCTTTGATTATCACTGCCTTTATTCTGTGGCTGGGTATTTTTGTATTCCGCAAGTATGAGAAGCATTTCGCCGAGGTGATGTGATGAGTGAGGAAAAGATGAAGAATTCCACGAGCTCCACTTCTGCATCTGCATCTGTATCTGCTCAAGAGGACAGTGTGAGCGTGGAGAGCGGCGAATATAGAAGTAATGGTGAGCGTTTCCCTGGTATGGATGCTCCTGTTGTTCTCGATGTTCACGACGTGTATAAGGACTTCAAGCTGCCAGCGTTTCCCTGGTATGGATGCTCCTGTTGTTCTCGATGTTCACGACGTGTATAAGGACTTCAAGCTGCCTACAGAGCAAGCAACAGGCTTGAAGCAAGCAGTGATTAATTGGACGAAGGGTATTCGCGGCTACCGTTGGCAGCATGTTTTGCGCGGAATTAGCTTCCAAGTTCACCAGGGTGAATTCTTCGGCATTGTGGGCCGCAATGGTGGCGGTAAGTCCACTTTGCTCAAGATCATTTCGCAGATTTACTACCCGAATAAAGGCTCTGTTTCTGTGTCGGGTAAACTCGTGCCGTTCATCGAACTGGGCGTGGGCTTCAACCCGGAGCTGACGGGCCGCGAGAACGTTTACCTCAATTGCGCACTGTTGGGCTTCGACCATGAGCAAACGGATGCGATGTATGACGACATCGTCGAGTTTGCTGAGCTGGGCGACTTTATGGACCAGAAGTTGAAGAACTATTCGTCCGGTATGCAGGTGCGCCTTGCCTTCTCTGTTGCTATCAAAGCGCAGGGTGACATTTTGGTGCTGGATGAGGTTCTCGCCGTGGGTGATGAAGCCTTCCAGCGTAAGTGCGATGACTTCTTCACTCAAATTCGTAAAGACCCTACGAAGACGGTCATTCTTGTCACTCATGATATGGGTGCCGTCAAGCGTTATTGCACTCGTGCCATGATGATCGAAGATGGCAAGATTGTCGCTTACGGTGATAAAGAGACGGTTGCTGACCGTTACACACTGTCGAACCTTGAAGCGGAGCGCAAGAAGGGTGAGAAGCAAGCACGTAAAGCTGCTCAAGCTTTGGCACAGAAGGATGAGCAAGGTAAAGCTGCACCGGTATTTCCTAATGGTTTGAACGCCCGCGTCCCGATTTTACGTACATACCCTATCGGTTCGCCGTTGATTGATGGCACTCAGCCCTTCCGTTTTGGTGTGGAATACCAGTTTGATGAGCCAGGCGACTTCTACATCGCTATCGCTCTGCATGATATGTCGCGTGGTGGGATCACCTATGACTCTGGTTCAAAGACGTTCAGGATTACCAAGAAGGGACATCATCGCCTAGAATTTGAGCTGCCAGTTGACCAGTTCAACGACGGCGAATTCTCCCTCTTCACCTCTTTGCGAGTGCCGAACGCTTCTGACCCTGGAGCAACCGATTTGGTAGCGGTAGCTATTGATGCCAATAGTTGCAGCTTCGTGGTGCGAAACCCTCGCAACAGGCAGTATGCACTCCTCTCTGATAGAGCGCTTCAGTTTGTTCCTGTTACTTCTGGAGAAGAAGATGGGCTTCAAGCTCAAGATGTCATCGTTAACAAGCCTGCTGAGTGGAAGAACCCACAGTCGCAGCAGCGTCTTGATGAAGCACAGCGCCAGAATGCATTGGGTTCGCTCAAGCAGATTACCTACGATGCTCAATAAGCGTATGAGCTCAGCTCATTTACTCCGGCACATACCCCAAACTCAGTAAATTCGGCTGTTACCTCGGCTGTTATCTCAGTGAGGAGAGAGTCCGCTCAACTCCTTCCTCCACTGAGATTGCAGAAGACCATCCCAACTCCCTCAACAGCGAATCATCTAATGCAGTGGCACGCTGAAGGCTCGTCTGCTCATTCCAATCAGGAGCTGGATCACCATGAGTGAAAGCCACTGCCGCAGTACGCGCGATCAGAGCAGAGAACTGCGCAACGGTAGTCAAATTGTTGGAATTGGTGACGTTATAGGCGACACCTGCCTTACCTACGGTCAATAAACTCAGAATTGCTGAAACGCAATCACTCACATAAATCATCGTTCGATGATCCAAGCCTGCACTTCTCAATTCGATTGGCTGGCCAGCTGACGCACGCTTAAAGAAATCAGCTGAAATACGATTATCTGAGGCTAAAAAGCCGGGGCCGAACACATGAGAGAGGCGAGCAATCACCACAGGAATGCCATATTCACTGATAGCACTGATTCCCAAGGTCTCACTTGCCCTTTTCGCCTGCGGATAGCAAGAGCGAGGAGAGAGCACATCCAATTCTCCCAGCTCATTCTCCTTCATGAGATGCCAGCCATGGGTGTAACCGTAGACTTCTCCGGAAGAGATATACACAAAACGAGAAACCTCATGATGACGAGCAAGAGTGAGAAGGTTGATCAAACCCTGAATATTACTTTGCATCGTCTCTACCGGGGAATGAGAAAAGAGCGCAGGATTAGCAGGGCTTGCTGCATGAATAACGTGAGTCAGAGGGTTCTGCTGCATACTCGCTGTGAGCTCACTGACAGCAACTGCATCAGAAACATCGAGGGAAACGATCTCAACGTCAGGAAAATCAGCAAAATGTTCGCGCATATGCTCCGTGTGACGAGCAGCAGCAACAATGCTCACACCTAAGTGCAAGCATTGGTTCAACTCATGCAGTGTGGAGACAATCAGTGAGCCAATCAATCCGCTTGCTCCTGCGACGAGAATATGAGCACCACGAAGGAGCTCGGGTTGTACAGTTGCGCGGGCGGCAAGTGCTGCATCTGGAATAGTCATAGAAACTCGATTGTGTACTTCGTCTCGTTTACTCTTGGGGGTTATTGGAAGATTGTTTGAGCCAAGGGCTTCGTTGAGCGTGAAGCAAAGCTCGGAAAATATCAATATCCTCGAGGGTAGTGAGCTTAATATTTTTCTCACTTCCACGGCTCAGATGCATCGTTTTGCCGCAGAGTACCACCATTTCGCACGGTGCTTTCGGTTGGATTCCTCGCTGGTCCACTTCAGCTTGCATCTGTTGGAGGTCAGAAAGGATGAAACCTTGAGGCGTTTGAGTTCTTTTCGCAGTAGAGCGTTCAATAACATGAGAAGATATTGAGCCATCTTCTGATTCGAGAAGTACCTCAGCAGTGGGGATGACAGGAACTGAGTTGCCATACTGGGTGGCTACTCTGACGCTATCCTCAATAACAAACTGGGGAAGGTTAGGGCGAGCTGCGTCGTGCACCAGAACGAGAGTATCAGGTGGGAATTTCTGTGCGGCAAGACGGGTGCCATTCTCAATGCTCTCATGGTTTGTTGCTCCGCCTTCACAAATGCCAACAAGCTTCGTGATACCAAATTGGTTGGCATAGGCTTGAACAACGGTTTCCCAGCCGGCGATACATACGACGATGATCGCATCAACGAGAGGGCTCTTTTGCAAGGATTCCATAGTGTAGGCAATAGCAGGTTTGTCTTCAATGGGGAGGAATTGCTTGGGAAGGTCTTGTCCCATGCGGTTTCCTCTACCGCCTGCGGTGATGATAGCTACAGTAGGCATGTGAACTCCTTAATCTAAGGATCGAGCAGAATCAATCAAGCGGGTGAGTGATTCTCGTGTTTCTTGGCTCTCAGTAATAGAAGCGAAATGACGGTGATTTTGCATCTCAAACATGTCGCGCGGTAAGGAAAGCCAATCACCATACGTGCGTTCGAGGAAAGTTTTTGTTACATCCAGAGAAGGTGCGGACAAAGTAAAATCCCTAAATTTAATTGGGTGAATATCCACCCAATCTTCCTTAGGGTAAGGATGTGCAGGATGTGGTTCAGGAATATTTTCAATTCCTCGAACAAAACCGGAAGCCTCCTGCTCTGAATCAACAAAAGTCACGGACTGACCAAGCTCTTTCTGCGCTGCTGCGAGGAATTCGCGCAAACGCTGAGCCAGAGGAGAATCATCATCGGGGATGAGATGATCATCATAATTGCTCGAGGTTGCCCAAGAGGTAGAAGCAAAGGTGTCCCACAGTTTCTCTTGGAAATCTAAACGGGCTTGAACGGCTTTGTCTCCTGAAGTTTGAGGGTCAGAGGAAACCCAGTACACCGGGAAAATATCGACGAATGCCGGGCAGTTTGGGTCAGATGTCATAAAGCGAATCTGTCGGCATGCAGCAATCCAATCCCACATCACGCGAATGCGGAACTGCGGCTCCTGCTCGGTGATAATCTTCTCTAATTTGAGAAGCTGATCCGATGGCATATATACGTCGATGTCGTCGTCCCAGGGGACAAAATTGCCATGGCGAACAGCCCCGAGCAGAGTTCCGCCATTGGCCCAGTACAGAAGGTTGTTGCGCTTGCAAATATCGGCGAAATGGTGGAGGAGTGCGGCGCCGGCATCCTGCATGAGCATGAGATTTTCACCATGAGGAGTGAGAGAGTGGAAGAAGCGAATTTTAGCGGCTTCTTCGCTCTCACCTTCGTGGCGGTAGAGCTGCCAGAACAAGTATTGGAAGCGTTCAAGGCGATAATTTGCCTCGCCGTCCTGCCAGATGATGCGATTGCGAATGTCATCTTGCGACTCGTGCAGTCCTGCGATCTGGTTGCTGATTTCATCGAGACGTCGTAGAAGGTTCTGTTGGTTTGCTTCGCTGACCTCTTCATGTTGATGGAAAGATCGAGAAGAAACGGGAAGTAGTTTTTTCATTTGTGATAGGAACCCCATACTGCCTCGTTGCTCCTCGCCATACCTGTGCCGGTCAAACTTACTCTTTTCACATTGTAATTGCTGGGAGGGGAATAGAGAAAAAGTGCGTGCTGTTTTGCGAATTACTCGCAAGGAATGGATGAATTCTGAGTGGCAGTCAAGAATAACCGCTCTGCGCTTTCAGCCACATACACAAAAGCTGGTAACAAGGTCTTACTTGTTACCAGCTTTTCTGATGTGTGAAGCGGCGAAGGAAACGCAGCCTGATAATCTCAAGAAATTTACTTGAGCAGAGGCTTGACCTGCTTCTCCCAAGCGATCAGAGCAGAGTTAATGGTCTGGTGCATGTCGAAGTAAGCGTAACCACCCAGGCGGCCACCAAACACGACGTTCGGCTCAGCGTCCTCCATGGCCTTGTACTGGGCGAAACGCTCGCGGTCCTCAGCGGTGTTGATCGGGTAGTAAGGCTCGTCGTCCTTGCCGGCGAAGCGAGAGTACTCGTCCCACACAATCGTGCGCTTCTGCTCGGCTACTTCGGTGCGCTCTGGGTTGAAGTTCTTGAACTCGATGGAGCGGGTGAACGGAACATCGGCGTCCACGTAGTTCATCACTGGGGTGCCCAAGTGGTTGACCTCGTCGTAGCGGTGCTCCTTGAAGTCGACAGTACGCCAGTGCAGGTCGCCCAGCTGCGAGCCGAAGTAGCGGTCGATCGGGCCGGTGTAGACGATCGGCACGGAGCCGCGCAGATTGTGCTTGGACAGCTCTTGCGAAGCGTCGAAGAAGTCGGTGGAGAGCGTCACTTCGATGTTCGGATTATCAATCATGCGTTCGAACCAGCGAGTGTAGCCGTCGGTTGGCAGGCCCTCGTAAGTGTCGCGGAAGTAGCGATTGTTGTACGTGAAACGCACTGGCAGGCGGCGGATGATGCTGGCTGGGAGCTTCTCGGGGTCAGTCTGCCACTGCTTAGCGGTGTAGTTCTTGATGAAAGCTTCGTACAGAGGCTTGCCGATCAGCTTGATGCCTTGGTCGTTGAGGTTTTGAGGCTCAACATTGGCGTACTCGCCGGCCTGCTCGTTAATAAGCGCTTCAGCTTGTGCTGGGGTGTAAGCCGCGTGGAAGAACTGGTTGATGGTGCCCAGATTGATTGGCATGGGGTAGACTTCGCCGTCGTGGGTCGCATAAACGCGATGCACGTAGTTGGTAAAGCTGGTGAAGCGGTTCACATAGTCCCACACGCGCTGGTTGGAAGTGTGGAAGAGGTGAGCGCCGTACTTGTGTACCTCGATGCCCGTCTCCTTATCAAAGTAGGAGTACGCATTACCGCCGATATGCTCACGAACATCGATGATGTGAACATGGTAGCCATTCTCAGCAGCTTGCTGGGCGACAGTCAGGCCAAACAGGCCGGCGCCGACGATGATCAGGTCGGTATGCTCTTCGGTAGCCATAGTTTTCCTTTCGCTGGCATGAGCCGGGCTGGTAATCTTGAGAATTTCTTGAGATTATCAGTACGCACAAGGCCGCGTGAAGCGTTACCAGTTGCGTGCTCATGTTCTCTCGCTTCCTTAGTGAGTGTAGCGCGTACGAGGGCATGAGGAACGCTGCGCGCCTGAGATTTCGGCATTTCCCACACTTTAGCCACGTAATGGCAACAATTATGCGCTAGCGTTAAAGAAACATCATTGCAGGTGTGCTTCGGCAGCCGGCGATAAGAGACGGAAAGGGAAAGGAGGAGCGCGATGGACATGAATAACGATGATTTTAATGACATGAACAACGACTTCATGAATGACATGAACAACAATATGAATGACATGAACAACAATGGCATTCCTGACGAGGTGGAGTTTGATGACATGCGGACTGACCCCACTCCGGTTCCTTTCCCGCGTAACGATGAGGGGATTTTAGGACCAAACGAGGTTGGCAGCCCTGGTCGAGGTAATGGCCGCGGAGGTGGCCGCGGTCGAGGTAATGGCCGCGCAGGTGGCCGCAGTTCTCGTGAGGCAGGTAGTTCAGGCAAGAAGCGGCCACCCGAGTGGGTCAAAGTGCTCATCTTCGTGATCGTGGTCGTGCTCATGTTCGGCTCAATCGCGGGCACCTTCTTCTACTTGAGCAGGCGTATTGACAACTTCAGTCTGGGCGACTCCTTCCACGACCTCTCCGATACGTTAAGCGGCAAGAATGCCCCTCAAGACCCTGCTAATCTTGGGCAAAACAAAAAAGACATCGAGAAGCTGCAAGAGTACTACGACCAAGAAGACGACAACGACAAGAATTCCAACAGTTCGGAGGCAGGCGTGGACCAGCAAGGTTTAGTAGGAGCGAGCCCACAAGAGCGCGCGGTGGCGAGGACTCTGACCAGAATTTACTCCACCTGCTCCGTACTCAAAAAGCTGTCCGCCGACAACTCTGGCGGCGAGCAGCTCACTCTCAACGATACGGGAACGGCTCTCACCTTGGTCTCGGGGCCGGACTCGTCGATGAAAGTTTTCGAATGCGTGGTCGGCAGGCTCAACGTGCCCGATGCGAGTGTCAACCAAATGCGCGCGCGCAAGGAGACGAGCGAAACGCAGAAGCTCGAATGGGACAAGTACGCCGCCGAATGGAGCTACCAGAAGGACGCAGGATTAACACTCTTCGTTTACCCTAGTTCCAGCGCGAGCAGCAGCTCCTCGGACCCTGTGGTGAAGTAGGGCGGCCGGTTGCCGGCGTGCGGCTAGGGCGTGTGGCTAGTGCGTGTGGATAGTGCGTGCAGCGACTTGGGAGTGTGAGTCGTTCGACGCGCGATTTCCATGACGCGCGAGAGGTGTGGCGTTGACGAAGTCGACAGTACTGATACAATAAGGATTGCTCTCATGCGGCGATATGACGCAAAACTCCCCCAGGGCAGGAATGCAGCAAGGGTATGCGGCCTCTATCGGGTGCGTGAGAGTTTTTCTTTTTCTGCACGAGTACGTCATCTCATTTTCAGTTTGACCCAGTAAAGTACCTCACTATAGCGGCCGGTAATACCACAATGGTCAACAAAGCTGAGCTGGCCGTGACGGTTGCTTGGCAAACAGCAGGGGCGTATATCGATAGTCCGATACTGTGGTACAACAAGGCTCTGTGACAGCGTGCGACGAAGGTAGGGGAGAAATGGCTGAGAATACTCATCAATCCGAGGGTCTACAGCAATCTGAGACTATCGCCGCGCAGCAAGCCGGCGCCGAACCCTCTTCCTCTGACTCTTTGAACTGGGGACAAGGCCTCGACGCTTCTTCCGCCCATGATGACGGCATAGTAGGCGCTTGTCAGGGTGCTGCAACTGGTGGCGCGCAACAAGCTCCTCGTGAAAGTTTCGCCGAAATGATCGGCCTTGCAGGTACCTCTTCCCATAAGCCTGCGTCTGCTGGCACGGACACTGGCTCGCGCGCGGGCATGGCAAGCGAGAAGACTGGTAGGGGACGCGCTGCTGAGAATCGCGCTGCTGAGAATCGCTCTGCCGAGAGTCGAAGTGCCGAGCAGCATTCTGGCAAAGTGAATGAAGAGCTCTCTGACAATTCAGCTGACGAGGCAGCTCAAGAAACAGAGAATAAAGGCACAGATCGCGCTTCAGGCGAACTCAGCACATCCAGCGAACTTAGCAAATCCAGCGAACTCAGCAAAGCCGGCCGATTCAGCACATCCAGCAAATCTCGTTCTTCTCGTTCTTCTCGCTCTTCTCGTTCCTCGCGTGCAGGGCACGCGGCCGCGCCGATGAGCGAAAGCCTCAACGACCCGCTGCTCAGCTCGCCTCGCTGGTCAGCACGAATCCTGTGCCTGCTACTGGGCGTGGGCTTCCTTGCCGCAGCGGGCGCAGTCTGGCTCGCCTTCGTGCGCACTATCACAGGCCAGCAATACGACGAGATCGTCTGGTCTTCCTTCTCGCACTTCATCCCGCAAGCCTTGCGCCAGGTCACCCTCTTCTTCGTGAGCAACTATGTGACTATTGCTTTCGTCGTGGTAATCTGCCTGACCTCCTTTATTACCGCGCTCGTGCGCAAGCGGTGGGAATTGTTCGCCCAACTCGTGGTGTTCGGGCTGGTGTGTTTGGTTGGTGGCTGGGGGTTGAAGCGCGTGCTGCCGCGCCCGCATCTGGCCCGTCAAATGGCGGCTCCGGCGAACTCTTCCCCGTCAGGGCATTCGGTGGCGGCAATGGCTGCTGCCCTGATGCTCGTCATGGCGGTGGGCTTGGCGTGGCGTTGGGTGGCAAGCCTGATTGGCTGGGCTTTCGCTCTTCTCGTGGGCTGCTCGGTGGTGTATGGCAAGTGGCACAGGCCTTCTGACGTTCTGGTCGCTTTTCTGTTCGTCACGGGCATTGCTTTGCTCACGCTCTCGGTGACGCGCAACTCGGGGATGGATCGCCTCGGCGCTCGCCGTTCGTCGCCGACTCTTCAGGTTGTTGACACGGTTTTGTTGGTGTTGGGCTTGCTGGCAAGTTGCTATGGCTCCTATTTGCTGTGGCAGGTTCGCTCAGGTTTCCCACTGGCGGAAGGTTGGCGTGCGGGCTCTCCCGACTTCTGGGTACTTACTCCTGCCGCGGCTTCCAGTGCGCTGCTGATCGGTGGCGTTGCGGCGGTGTGTGTAGCGACGGTCACGATTATGCGGCAAGTGACGGCGTCCCCGCTGTCTGCTGTGGGTTTGGTGGGTGCACCGCCGAAACCGCAGAAGAGGAATCAGATTACTTTCTAATCTTGCACAATGGGGGCGAGTGCGGGCAAAGTAGAAGCAGCTGCGTTCATGAGTACGGCCTGAGGTGCAGCTTGCTGGTCAGTGAGGATTTGGTGGTGTTCGTCAGGGCTACCCGCTAGGAATAGTCGGAAGAAGAACCGGAGTCGTTGGGAGGAAATATGGCACACGGCAATAAGCTCGTCATTGTGGAGTCTCCGACCAAAGCGAAGAAGATCCAAGGCTATTTGGGCCCGGATTATACGGTTCTCGCCTCGGTTGGCCACATTCGCGACCTCGCCCAGCCTTCGCAGGTGCCGGCGAGTAAGAAAGAGAAGTTTGGTCGCTTCGGTGTCGACATCAACGACGGTTTTGAGCCCTATTACATCGTTTCGCCGGAGAAGAAGCGTACGGTGGCGGAGCTCAAGTCCGCTTTGAGTAAAGCTGACGAGCTTTTCCTCGCTACTGATGAGGACCGCGAGGGTGAGGCTATTGCTTGGCACTTGGTGCAAACGCTCAAGCCGAAGGTTCCAGTTCACCGCATGGTGTTTCACGAGATTACCAAGAAGGCCATTGTGGAAGCTATCGCTTCCACTCGTGACGTTGACCAAAATATGGTGAATGCGCAGGAGACCAGGCGCATTCTCGACCGTTTGTATGGTTACGAGCTTTCCCCGGTGCTGTGGAGGAAGGTTGGGCCGAAACTCTCGGCTGGCCGCGTTCAGTCGGTGGCAACGCGCCTGATTGTGGAGCGCGAGAAGGAGCGCATGGCTTTCGTGCCGGCTACGTACCGCGATATTACTGCGGTGGTGGCGCCGGTAGAGAATGAGGCTGGCGCTGACGCAACGACCGGCGCTAACGTAACGACCGGCGCTGCTGAGGATCTCTCCTTTGAAGCGCGTATGACGGGCTTGAACAACACCCGCCTCGCCCGATCCAACGACTTTACCGACAAAGGTGAGCTCACCGATAAAGCGCGCAGTGATAATCCTGTGCAACTCAGTGGCGCTGAGGCCGACGAGCTCGCCCAGCAGCTGCAAAACGCCGACTTTAGAGTGACGAGCATCGAAAAGAAGCCGTACACTCGCCGCTCTGCCGCGCCTTTCACCACCTCGACGTTGCAACAGGCTGCCGGCAACCGTTTGGGCTTCAGCTCGCGCGTGACCATGCGCGCCGCACAAACACTGTATGAAAACGGTTACATCACCTATATGCGAACCGATTCCATCATCCTGTCCAACGAGGCAATCCAGGCGGCTCGCGAACAAGTGGCCGAGCGTTTCGGCAACGAATATTTGACCGAAAAGCCGCACCATTTCGCCAACCATGGGGAGGGAGTGCAGGAGGCGCATGAGGCAATCCGCCCAGCAGGCTCGCATTTCCGCGCCCCCGAAGAGATTGCAGCGTCAGTCTCGCCCACCGAGTTGCGCTTGTACACGCTGATCTGGCAGCGCACTCTTTCCACCCAGATGGCACCGGCCGCCGGCTCCACCCAAACCGTCAAGCTCGTCGCGCCTACCAGCAAGGGGGACGCAGAATTCCAGGCTTCTGGCACGGTCATCACCTTCCCAGGCTTCCTGCGCGTCTACGGCGACGGCGAAAAGGCTCAGGAAAAGGAAACCCGCCTGCCACAAATGCAAGAAGGCGAGATTACCAGGGCTGTTGCACCCGTGGAAGCCGTGGAACACCAAACCCAGCCGCCGGCCCGCTACACGGAGGCCAGCCTGGTGAAAACTTTGGAAGCCAAGGAAATTGGCCGCCCATCCACCTACGCGAGCATCATTTCCACCATCATCGACCGTGGATACGTGTATGAGAAGGGTCGTGCGCTCATCCCTAGTTGGCTCGCCTTCTCCGTAACCCGCCTGCTCGAAGGCTATTTCCCCACGCTCGTCGACTACGAGTTCACCGCGCAAATGGAGAAGGGCCTCGACCAGATCGCCTCGGGTAAGGAAACGAGCCTCGACTGGCTGACGGCCTTCTACTTTGGCCACACTCCTGGCTCGGTGAGTAACCCGCAGGAGGCGAACGACGGCTTGCAAGCCCAGCTCGCTCAACTTCCGGACATCGATGCGCATGAGATTAACACTGTGCCTCTTGGTGAAGGCATCAATGTGCGCGTCGGCCGTTTCGGCCCCTATGTTGAAGACACTGCCGACCTCGATTCTGAAGGAAACCCGCGTCGCGCTTCTGTTCCGGCCGACCTGGCACCAGACGAGTTGACGGTGGCGAAGGCGCGCGAACTGCTGGCGGCAACTGCTGGCGGTGCTCGCGTGTTGGGTACAGATGCGCAGGGTAACACGATTGAAGTGCGCACGGGTCGCTTTGGCCCGTACGTGGCTCAAGTGAGCCCTGATAATCTGGAGGGTTCAGACGACAAGAAGAGCAAGAAAGCCCAGCCTAAGCCCAAGATGGCCTCGCTTTTCAAGAGTATGACCCCCGAAAGCGTGACGTTGGAGCAGGCGATCCAGCTGCTCTCCCTGCCGCGAGTGGTGGGCACCTACGAAAAAGCCGATGAAAAGACGGGCGAGCTCATCGAGTACACCGTGGAAGCCAACAACGGCCGCTACGGCCCGTACCTGACGCAGACGAGCAGCGAGGGTAAGAAGGAAACGCGCACACTCGAGTCGGAAGATGCGATTTTCACAGAGACTCTCGAGCAGGCACAAGCTGCCTTTGCCCAGCCGCGCTACCGGCGAGGAAGGGGAACAGCTAAGCCGCCGCTTAAGGAGTTTGGCAACGACCCGACCACCGGCAAGCCAGTCGTCGTTAAGGACGGTTTCTACGGCGCATACATCACCGACGGCACGACGAATAGGACTGTTCCGCGACAGTTCACCGTCGAGTCGCTGACTGCGGAGGATGCGTTCCGCCTGCTTGCCGAGAAGCGCGAGGCTGGCCCGGCTACCAAGCGTCGGACGAGCAGGAAGAGTGCTGCAAGGGGTGCTGCGGCGAAGGGCTCGGCTCATCAGTCGAGCGCGGCGAAGAAGGGTTCAACTGCCAAGAAGACTTCTACTACCAAGAAGCCGAGCACCACCAAGAAGGCTGCAACGACGGCGAAAAAGAGGACTGCAACACGGACACCCTCTCCTCGTACATCGTCGACTCGTAAGGCCTCCACGCGCACCACCTCCACTCGTGCAAAGTCGACCAGTGCGACCAAGGCATCTGCTGGTGAGTGAGCATGACTGAACAGAAGAGCACGAGCGCACCAGCTCCATACCCCGGCATTTTCCTCACTTTCGAAGGAATTGACGGAGTAGGTAAAACCACACAAGTGCAGCTATTGGCGAAGTGGATTCGCGAAGAGCTCGGCCGCGAAGCAATCACCACCTTCGAGCCGGGAGATACTTTGCTGGGCCGCTCCATCCGCACGCTGCTGCTCAACCCGGAACCCACAGCCGCTCCGGTTTCTGCGCGCGCGGAAGCACTGCTCTACGCTGCCGACAGGGCCCAACACGTACACGAGGTCATACTGCCAGGCCTGAAAAGGGGAGCAGTGGTAATCTCGGATCGTTATATCGACTCGTCACTGGCGTACCAAGCCGGCGGGCGCGAGCTCAGCAGCGAGCAAATTCTCGACATGTCGAGGCTGGCGACGGGTGATGTGTGGCCAGTGCGAACTTACTTGTTGGATATGAGCGTTGAACAGTCGCACAGGCGTGTGGCTCAAGTGCGCGGCGAACAGCCAGACCGTTTGGAAGAGGAATCGGCGAGTTTCCACGAGCGTACCCGTCAGGCTTTCCTCAAGCTTGCGCAGAAAAACCCTGAGCGTTACCTCGTCATCGATGCGACCCAGAGCATCGAGCAGATTCAAGCCCAGTTACGTGACGACGTGAGGAAACTCGTGGAGCAGTAACTGGCTGGCACCTTGGCTGGTGACGCGGGAATGCGCGCCGGCCGTTGTAAGCGAGAGTCAGGTGAGCCGTTGGCTAACACCTCGGTGAGCAGTAGCGGAAATCACCGGCTAACACCGCAGGTAATCACCGGAAGGCGGAGGACATGAGCGTTTGGGATAACATCGTCGGCCAGCAGCCCCTGGTTGCGCGCTTGCAAAAAGTCATCGAGCAGCCGCAAACTCTCGCACAATCCTGGCTTTTCGTCGGCCCTCCTGGCTCGGGCCGCTCGGTGCTCGCCCGCGACTTCGCCCAAGCTCTCGAATGCTCCAACGGCGGTGACGGGACCTGTGACGTATGCCACCAGATTGAGCTCGGCAGTTTCCCTGACGTGCGCGTTCTCACTACTCAAGGCGTGACCATTGGTATTGACGATGTGCGTGCGCTGGTCGCCGAGTCGGAACAGATGCCTGCAGTTGGTCAGTGGAAAATCTTCATCATCGAGGATGTTGACCGCATGAGCGAGCGTACGACTAATGTGCTGCTCAAGTCGGTGGAAGAGCCTGCTGAGCATACGATCTGGCTGTTGTGCGCGCCTTCTGCTCAGGATGTTCTGCCCACGATCCGCTCTCGTTGCCGCTTGGTGACTCTCGCTGTTCCGCAGGCGAAGGATATCGCTGTTTTCCTAGCTGGTCGCTACCCTGACTTGACGACCTCTCAAACCTCCCAGATTGCCAGAATTTCACAAGGCCACATTGGTATTGCCTCCTTGTACGCTACTCATCGCGAAATGCTTGCGCAGCGGGCGAATATGGTTTCCGCAGTGATTGGCATGACGCGTTCGTCGGACGCGGTGCTTCTGGCCCGCCAGATTGACGATGGCGCGAAAGTTCAAGCTCAGCAAACCGTTGATGAGCGTGTGGAGAAGCAGCAGCTCGACTTTAAGCGCAAGTTTGGCCTAGAGGTGAAGAAGCCTGTCCCGCCCGCTCTGCGCCCTCAATACAACAAGATTGGCAAAGCGGATGAAAAAAAGCGCGAAGTGACTCGTAGCTACCGTGATATTATCGACCGCACGCTCACTGATATTTCCTCGGTCTACCGTGATATCAGCGTGATCCACAATGACGCTCTAGAGTCGGTGGGGCTGGTGAATGTAGAGAATAACGCGCAGCTTCAGCAGCTGGCTGTCCGGCTGACTCGCTCTCAAGCGACGCAGAGGTTGGAGGCTGTGGAAGTGGCACGTCGTCGCATTCAGGGCAACGGCGCACCACTTCTCGACCTTGAGGCTCTGCTGTGCACGCTCATCCCGCCGTTTAAGCGCTGAAGCGTGCGCAGGCTGATGGTTCTGGCGGCACTGGCCTGGGAACTTACTCGGTTTTCGTTCCGCGGGTCACACTCCACTTTCCGCTCACGTCGCCGCTCACCTTTCCGTCACTGGTGTATGAGCCAGTTTAAAATGCTGCACAATGCTGGATAGGTATCGTTGGGGTGATCATAGGCAAGGATAGAGGAGCTGCTCTGGTTCAAAGCGTTACCGTTATTGGCATAATCACCGTCGTGGGCGACGATCTCATGAACTGCATCGCTATCTTGTTCAATGTGGAATTGGAGACCCACAGCGCGAGCCTTTGACCTGGTGATAATTTCCTGGGACGTGAGCGGGGTACGGAAAGTGACAGTGACTTTTCCTTCCTCGCAGGCAAAACCTTGGTTCTTTACGAGCTCAGAGGAGAAGAGGAGCTCAGTGCCAGAAGGAATACGGAACATTTGCTCATGCCAATGCAATGCAATGAGTTGCGGTGGGATGCCTGGAATTATCGAGCTAGTGCGTACAATGGGTGCCCAACCTACCTCTTTGTAAGGTGCGGGAAGTACTGCTGCTCCCAGAGTTGTAGCAAGCTGTTGAGCTCCTAAACAAATTCCGAGAACAGCAACCCCATGAGCAAGGCAATCGTTAATCAGTTTGCGTTCTTGCTTAAGCCAATCAAGATTATCAGTGGTGTTCATCGGTCCGCCGAGAATGATCAGGAGGCTGCGCTTACCAGCAAGTTTTTGCCAATCGGGAAGAATAGAGTCATCAGCAGGATGATAAAGATCAGACGATGCGTTCTTTTCTTCAGCCCATTGAAGGATGAGCCCCGGCCCTTCGTGGTCAACATGTTGAATAATTGCAATCTGTATGGGATCTTGATGCTTCATGGTCTCATAATATATTTTTCTTTTGTTGTCATGCCAGTTCTGAGAGATAATAAGACTATGCGCGTTACAACTGATTTTTCTGTGATTCCTGACGAATATAGCAAGCATGCTCCTGTTCAACTGCAGGCAGATGGTATGGCGATTAAGTCCTTCCCGTTCTATGTTGATCAGCTCAAGCCTGGTACGCAGTACTTGCATTGGGCGTTGGTGGATGATGATGCTATCCCGGTGTGTGGATTCCAATGGATTCACTGGGCGGTGGCAAATGTTCCTGTTGATGCGCTGATGTTTGACATGAATGATGCTCAAGCAGTGGAAATTCCAGAGGATTTCTCTCGCATGATGATGTCGATGGTTCCTGAAGCTTTGTGTGGAAGAAACTCAACGGCGGGAAGCATTATCGGCTCTGATAATCCTCAGGTGTATCTGCATTATGTCGGGCCAAAGCCGCCAGACGCCGACCACTACTACAAGCTGATGGTGTGGGAGAGCGAGCGGCCGCTTGAACTGAACCAGGGCTTCTGGCTGAACCAGATGTATCATGAGCTCAATAAAGCGCAGATTAACGATCCGGCCTGGCTCTACCTCGTCGGCCGGAAGTGAAACACATTCACTTTGTAGTTTTCCAATTTTTCTTCGATATTTACGAGAAAAGATTGGAATGTGAGCCTGTGGCGATCAACTCGAGGGTATCTCCATTGACTCGATATACAAGTAGCCAATCAGGCTCGATATGGCACTCTCTCACTTCATGGTAGAGTCTGGAATTTTTGAGAGCGTGATCTTTATTCTTGGGAGGTAAGGAGCGTCCCTCGACTAACAGGGTAAGAATGTCTTTAAGAAGCGACACATTCTTACCTTGTTTCCGCATAAGCTTGAGGCTTTTCTTAAATTCGCTATGGTAGCGCAGTTTAAGCAAGGAGGTCCTCCATCGCATCGTCGACTGAGGTAAACGTGCGAGACATATTTTTGCCTTGCACGCTTTCCTCGATTGCTCGTTCAAGCTCTGAGTTTGGTTTTTCGATGCTCGGGACAAAAGGCAATTTCCCATCGCGAAGCATTTGCTTGACGGTGAGGGAAACGAGTGTTGAAAGGGATAACCCTAACTCTCCCAGCATCTCGTCTGCTTCATGCTTTACTTCTTGATCCATTCGAATTGTCACATTTACTGAACTCATATTCATTCTTCCTCACATTATGTGTTATGCACATTATCTCACATAGGAATATCATGAAACGACATGATTTTGCTCTGGGCTTGAGTGGGTGATGAGAAATGTTCGAAGTGAAGGAAACACGTGTTATTGGGGACCCTACGAGTAAGGTGAAACGACCAGCCGGGCTATTAGGCTGGAAGAGGTAAGAAACTGAGGAAGATTATCAGTGTTCTCAGCGATTTAGCGCACTGATAATCTCAAGAAATGCGAATGAAGGGAAGAAAGAATATGGCTTGCACCACTATTCTTGTCGGCAAGTCTGCCAGCTACGACGGCGCGCCGATCATCGCCCGCAACGAGGACTCTGCCAACGGCGAGTTCAACCCCAAGCGCTTTGAGGTTGTAGAGCCAAAACAGCTGCCCAAGGTCTACCGTTCCGTGCTCTCGCACGTCGAAGTGCCGCTACCGGAAGGTGCTCTGCGCTTCACTCAAACGCCGAACGCCATCCTCACCGAAGGCATTTGGGGCGAGGCTGGCATTAACGCTGCCAACGTTGCCATGAGCGCAACCGAAACCCTGACCACCAATGAGCGTGTGCGCGGTGCTGACCCATTCGTTGAACTTCAGCCAGCACAGGGCAAAGAGGGCGAAGAGGGCTACGTTCCTGAGCAGGCCGGCGGTATTGGCGAGGAAGATTTCGTCACCCTCGTCCTGCCATTCATTCACTCCGCTCGCGAAGGTGTGCAGCGTCTGGGCTCTCTGCTCGAACAATACGGCACCTACGAAATGAACGGCGTCGCCTTCTCCGATGAAAACGACATTTGGTGGTTGGAAACCGTCGGTGGCCACCACTGGATCGCTCGTCGCGTTCCTGACGACTGCTACGTGACCATGCCAAACCAGTTAGGCATCGATGACCTCGACCTCGACGACGCTTTTGGCGACCAGGTGGAGAACATGTGTTCTGCTGATCTGCGCGAATTCATCGAGGAAAATCACCTCAACCTCTCCGTTGACGGTGACACTGGCCACATTAACCCACGCGACGCATTCGGCTCGCACTCTGACACTGACCACGTGTACAACACTCCACGCGCCTGGTTCATGCAGCGCTTCCTCAACCCCTACGACGAGGATTGGGACACTGCAGAGGCTCTGCACTCCCCAGAGAGCAATGACATCCCATGGGCACGCCAGCCAGAGCGCAAGATCACCATTGAAGACGTCAAGTACGTGTTGAGCTCCCACTATCAGGGCACTCCATACGACCCTTATGACAACCGTGGTACCGCTCAAACTCGCGGCATGTACCGTCCAATCGGCATCAACCGCCAGTCGCAGTTGTCCGTCATGGAAGTGCGTGCCGACAAGCCAGCTGCCTTCCGCGCCGTGCAGTGGATCGCCATGGGCTCCAACCCATTCAACACGATCATGCCTTACTACACCAACGTTCTGAGCACCCCAGACTACCTGGAGAACACCACCGCTCGCGTGACCACCGAAAACTACTACTGGGCAAACCGCGTGATCGCCGCTCTCGCCGACGCTCACTTCAAGGACAACCTGGCTCACTTGGAGCGCTACCAGGAGAAGACCTTGGCCTTCGGTCACCAGGTTCTCTCGGCAACTGATAAGGCTGCAGCTCAGCTCGTTGACGAAAACGACTTTGAGAATCTTGAGCTTCCTGAAGTTCAAAAGCTTCTCCAAGCAGCCAACAACAAGATTGCCACTCAGCTAAAGAAGGACACGGAAGCTCTGCTCGACTCTGTGCTCTACACGACGTCGATGCACATGCGCAACGGCTTCTTCCTCTCCGACAACTGATAGTCACTAGCTCTCGTTTTCATGCTCAGCGCTTGAGATTTTCACCGCAATATTCGGTGTTGCTCAAGCGTTGGGCATTTTTGTTACGCTTCTATAACTTTTCACGCGCTGCTCTGTTGGCAGTGGTAATCTCACCAAGGGCAAGCTGTGGTGAGAGCACAGCTGAAAAATCCACAGTGCACAACACTGCGGGCGAGAAAGGAACTATCCCAAACACAGTGAACGCTATGCCAGTGAATTCAGCATTTCCAACCGCACAACCAGCCGCACAAGCCGCCTCCCAGCAGGCTCAAGCTTTGCACGAACTGCACCAAGCAGACGCGCAAGCTCGCCGCGACTACCTTAACGCCGTTCTCACTAGGATCGTGGGAAAGCGTGAAATTGCTGAAAATCTCGCTGACTTTACCCAACCTTACGGTCTCAACTTCAAAATCGACGCCTACGGCTGGCTCGCCGCCCTCGCCAACAAACAAGTGAGCGGCAAACACGGCCAGATCGTGCTCGTCACCTCGGACACGCCTCTCAAGGCAAGCCGCGGAGAAGGCAAAACCACCGCAGTGATCGCACTGACTGACGCTTTGCGCGCCCGCGGAATCGACGCGGCAGCGGTGCTTCGTCAGCCTTCCATGGGCATCACCGCAGCGGGGTCCAAAGGTGGCGCTTCTGGTGGCGGCGTCTCGAGCCTCGAGCAAGTCAACCTCACGGACTGGGGTTTGTTCGGAGAAATGGCCAAAATCGAGACCGCACAAAACCTCATCGTCTCGCGTGCAGAAAAAATGCATGACGAGGAGCCGGAGCGCCTCGTCACCATTCTCATGCCTCGCGTTTCTGAGCTGCCGAGCCGCTCGCTCAGGCGCATTGTTGTTGACCACCAAGTCAACAAGGAAACAGGCCAGCGCGGTGACCTGGAAGAAAAAACCGTTATCACTCCGGCGAGTGAGCTCATGCAGATTGTCGTGCTCTCCAGGTCGCGTGAAGAAATGGCTGACCGCATCGCACACATGATCGTCGGCCAGTCAAGCACTGGTGCAGCAGTTCTGGCCAGCGAAGTGGTGGATGTTGAGCGCATTATGACGGTGTTGGGCGACTCGCTCGACCCGGTGGTGACGCGCTCTCGCCAGGGCTCGCCAGTTTATGTTCACGCCGGCCCGTTCGGCAATGTGTCGCTGGGCTTGCCGTCCATCGCGGTGATGAAGCTCGCTCAAAGCATGCATGACGTAGTCATTATTGAAGCCGGTTATGGTGCTGACGCTGGCGCTGAAAAGTGGATTGATTTGGCAACCCCGTTCTATGGGGCTCCGTGGCCGGTGTGCTCGGTCGTCGTTTCGCGTGCATCCACGTGGAACAATGAGGAGCTGGGCTGGCGTTACGACTTCAACATTCAGCGCATGGAAAAGGTTGGTTTACCAGCCTTCCCGCTGCTTAACCTGTGGACGGGCGAGGATGACGAGGTGGCCAAGCTCAAAGCCCGCGCTCAGCAGCGCGGTTTGCGCGAGCCTCTGGTCGGCAATCTGTTCCGCGATGGGGGAGCAGCTCTTGCCCCGCAGCTCGACGGTTTGCTGGACTACCTGAGCAAGGCCAAGGCACAAGCTCAAGCTCATGGTGAGGGAAACGAGGAGGAAAACAGCGAGGGGAACGGCGAGGTTGCTGGCGTCGCTCATGCTCCGAGCGCGAGCGAAGTACCGACCATGGACACTCATCGCAGCGTTGAAGAGCGTTTGTACACCATCATCGAGCAGGCATTTGGTGTCCCTGCTTCTCGTGTGATCAAGCGGGAAGATTATCAGCCCAGTTTGGACGCCGCACGAAAACTGGTGGAATCTGCGGGTATGAACTTCGACGAGTTTGCCATCTGCCCGATTAAATCGCCATCGGTGATTACCGATAATGATGAAGCACCAGCTGATCAGCGTACCGTCACCCTGAAGATGACGTCGGTTCATGCGGGTGCGAAGATCTTGCAGATGCATGTGACGACGAGTTTGACGACGAGCATGCCCAAGATCGTGTGATTGCGAACAGCTTTGCGCTAGATCGCAGGGCGACAAATGAAGAATTGCGCTCGACCGTTCTGAAACGCGAGCGCGGTGATTTGAGAAGCCTCTTGGTGGCAGTTTAGTGACTGTTATCAAGAGGCTTTTTGTATGTGAACAGCTTCGCGAAGGGGTGGGCGCGCGAGCGCCATGAAACAGCTGGGCGACAGCTCTGGAACGTTGCAATGATAGGTATTACTGATAATCTTGAGAAATTCAAAAAGTATAGTCAAACGTTTGACGTAAAACGTTTAACCTGATACAGTGAAGCTATCACGAGCAGGCAGGGACGCCGCACAGCACACCTACCACAACTCATGAGGGGTTCTGATTTCGTGACAGGAACACGAAACAGGAAGAGAAAGAGGACGTAATGTCACAAGGACGTGCATGGAAGATTCTGGCAGCATCCGTTGCGCTTGCCACCATCGTTCCACTCGCAGCATGCGGAAATTCTAAGCCAACCACCGACTCTCAAGGCCGACCAATCGTCAACATCCTGGTTCGCCGCAACGTCACTGATAATCCTATGCAAAAGACGGGCTTCACCAAAGAGCTTGAGGCAGCCTGCAAGTGCGCCATCAAGTGGAGTGAGGTTTCCGACAACGCATGGGGCCAGCAGAAGAGTGCAAAAATGGCCGCTTCTGAGTTCCCTGACATCGGCCTGAGCCTCTTCGACCGCAACGATGCCGCCAAGTATAAGGATTACTTCGCTGACTTCGGCCCACACCTCAAGGACATGCCAAACGTCAAGGCATTCTTTGACGCACACCCAGGCGCACTCAAGTACGTGCAAACAGGCAAGAAAATCCCGCTGCTGCCATCTGACCGTGGCAAGGGCTACGAAGTGTCCGCAACGCACATGTTCATCAACAAAACCTGGCTCGACAAGCTGGGCTTGAAGATGCCAACCACATGGGACGAGCTCAAGAAGGTTCTTGAGGCCTTCAAGAAGGACGACCCGAACGGCAACGGCAAGGCTGACGAAGTGCCAATGAACATTCGCGGTCTCGGCTTCGGCTTGTGGAGCCCACTGACCTTGATGAACTCCGAAGGCGTTGTCACCTCCTTCATGGGTGGCGGCGCTTCCGAGCAAGGCTTCTACGTTGATAACGGTAAGGTGAAGAGCTACTGGACTTCCCAAGCTTTGAAGGACACCATCTCTTACCTGCACGAGCTGCTTGCTGAAGGTTTGATTCCTAAGGACGTGCTCACCCGCGACGCTTCCCAGTACCAGGCTCAAACCATTTCCGATGGTAAGGTTGCGAAGTCTGGCGTCACTTTCGGTTGGTCAAACTATTCCGAATTTGGCAACGAGCTTGCTGGGCAGTACGTCACCCTCCCACCTTTGAAGAAGGATGCTTCTACTCCAGATTCCCAGGTTAAGTGGGACTACTCTCAAGATGCTGCACGCTGGGCCTACACTGCTTCTGGTGTGACTGTAAACCCGAACGCTGCCAACTTGAAGGCTGTGTGGAAGGTCATCAACGCCATGTACTCGGAGAAGCTGTCTGTGGAAGGCTTCTACGGTTCCATTCCGGACATCGTCAAGGATGATGGTAACCATCAGTACACCGTCGACACGAAGAAAGCTTATGCTGAGTACCCTGATACTCGCGCCGTCGCTTTGCAAGATCGCTTCGGCGGCTGGATTCGCGACGATGTGAAGATGGTTGGCGATACGAACGCTGAACAGGTGACTGCTTCCGACCTCGCTGTGCGTGATGCTCGCAAGCATGTGGACGGCGAGAAGGACGTCATCCCGATCTATGTTCTTCCAAGCATCGATGACACCAACACCTTGCAAAACAACAACACCGCTATCGTCAACTACGGGAATAACCAGCTGGCAAAGTGGCTGCAAAAGGGCGGAATTGACCAGGAATGGAACGATTACGTCAAGAAGATTTCTGAGCCAAGCCTCGGGCTCGACCAGAACATCAAGATCTGGCAAAAGTACTACGACAAGGTTGTGAAGTAAGCCGGAGCTTGATGGCGTGATCGCCAAGCTGAGTGCTTTATAACTGATTAACATCTCTGCTTTCGGCGCCGCGCACAGTTCGTGCCCAATAACGAGCGGTGCACGGCG
>CASERW010000037.1 GCA_949290445.1 Aeriscardovia aeriphila
GTACATGCCAGCCAGAGAGCCCATCACAATCCACAGGTTGTTGAAGGCATCCATCATGGCGCCGATTGCCAGAGAGGAGAAGCCACCGACTGCGCGGCCAATGTTCATGATCATGTTGTTCGCGGTGGAGCGGATCTCTGTTGGGTAAAGCAGGGAGATCACGGTGCCGTAGCCGCCGAACATGCCGTTGGAGAAGAAGCCGATCAGAGCGCCGGCGACGAGCAGCTGAACCATGTTGGTGACGTAGAGCAGGGAGAACATGACCAGTGCGGAGCCGAGCAGGAAGATGCCGAAGGACCAGCGTGGGCCGAACTTGTCCATCACCCAGCCGAAGACGACCATGCCCAGGGACATGCCGATGATGGTGGCGATCATCACCATGCCCAGGGACATGCCGATGATGGTGGCGATCATCCACAGGCTGGACTTGGTGACGGAGAGGTTCAGGCGAGCCTGAGCGATGGATGGCAGCCAGTTCATCAAGCCGAAGTAGCCGGCGATCTGGATGATGGCCATGATGGTCAGGCCGATGGTTTGAGCTGCCAGAGCTGGAGTGGCGAAGAGGCGGGAGAAGGAGATCTTGTGAGAAGCGTCGTGGTGAGCAGTGGCTTGCTGAGCCTGCTTCTGAGCGGCGAGGAAGGTATCGGATTCCTTGACGTGACGGCGAACGAACCAGATCAGAATGACGGGGATGATGCCGACCAGGTAGAGTGCGTTCCAGCCGAATGCTGGGAGAATCCAAGCGGCGAGAAGGGCTGCGAGGATGGAGCCGACCTGGCCGCCGATAGCTGCCAGAGAAGCGAGACGGCCCATGTAACGGTGAGTGAAGTTCTCAGCGATCATTGCCATGCCGACGCCGTACTCGCCGCCTGCGCCCACACCTGCGAGGAAGCGCAGAATGTAGAGCAGCCAAATGTCATGGGCGAAGAAGGTCAGAGCTGTTGCAATGGCGAAAATCCAAATGGTATGGGAGAAAGTGCGCACACGGCCGAGCTTGTCGCCCAGGATGCCGAAGATCAAACCACCGGCGAGCATACCGAGGTTGGTAATGGTGGAAATAAGGCCAGCTTCTGCCTTGGAGATTCCCAAGCTGGCGATAATCATGGTGAGCGAGAAGCTCAGGAACATGATGTCCATGTTCTCCAGCAGGAAGCCGGAGGAAGTGGAAGCAACAACCCAACGCTGCTGCTTGGTCATATCTGCGAAGCTGAGCTTCGCTTGGGTATTCTTCTTTTCTTCGTTCATCAACCTCATCTCCTTATCGGGTGACCACCGGCCTGCCCGACGTATGGGTTTGCAGTAGTTGGGTGCAACTACTGAGTGTGTTGAGCTTATGCAATAAGCTCACACAGCACGCTCATGCCCTGGTTTGAGGTGTTTTCCTCAGCTTGTTTTGGGCATAAAAAAAGCAGAAACCTTACGGTCTCTGCTCTGAGCAATCACGAAAAACAAATGCGAAAACCACCGAGGCTGCTCGGTTGGCCTTCTGGGTGGCGCTGGCGCTCACCGGTGCACTTGCGTTTCTCATCGTCGCAAGACGATACGCCCGTGTTATGACAGATACGATGATCGGCGTGTCGCGAGCTCTTTGATCTGCTCGTCTACGCGCTTGGCAGCGCTTCCTCCCAAGCTTTTATGCGCTTCAACGCTTCCTGCGGCACTCCACAGGTTTTTCAGCGCACTCACCGGTAGCTTGCCTGTCATCGCAGCTGGGGCAACACCAGCTGCAAGGAGCATCTGCTCGCATTCTTTTGAGCTCGGCGCGTCTGAGGTGCTGGGAGACTCTGAGGTGCGCGGAGCTTCTGAGGCGCGCGAGGCTGCGACCTCAGCGCTCTCACCTTGAGCTGAGCTTGTATCGCGATCTTCCAAGAACGTGAGCACCACCTGCTCAGCAAGCGCGGGACGCACATGCTGGTGAACCACGAGCCACGCCACCACATCCGGCGCAGCAAGCTTCCACGAGCAGACTTTCTCGCAGGCAGGCTCATCCCACTCCAGCTGCTCGACCATGTGAGACAGTGCAGTGAGTTTGACTATGAGAGTATGGGAGTCATCGCGAGGAAGCACTGGAGGTTCGGGTTGCGACTGAGAATCGGCTAACGATTGTGTAGATTCAGCGTGTGCCGATCCACCTTGTGGCGAGCTGGCTTGTTCTAAGCTGCCCGCAGGCTTGAGGAACCCCACGTTCTCCCACAACTGCACCTGCTGCTCGAACTCTCGGCATAAAGTGTGAACCTGGCCGGTCAGCGCGAAAAATCGCTCTTCCTCCGGGCTTGCCGCAGCCGAATTCAACTCCCGGGCCGCACACGAGGAAACCGCTGAAAAATCAAGCGCACGAGCCAAAGGCCTCGGGTCTTGCTCGAAAATCATGCCCGCACCCTCCCCCACGGTGACAGGGCATCGGTCGGCGCGAGCTCGCCAGGCTACAAGCTGCTCGGCCATGTCGGCAAACTGGTACGCCCAGCCGACGAGTGCTTGGGCTGCAAGGGTTGGGCTGAGATTAACAGGAATGATAATCCTGAGCGACAAAGCACGACCCGCTTGCGTTAACAAACTGTGCTTCACATCGTTCAACGCTCGAACAATGTGCTGAGCATGCGCGCGCAACAGGGCTCGACCCACACTCAGGTATCGCGCGGTTGCCGAACGAGTAGCAAGGAAATCGAGCGCGAGCTGCTCGTCATCATCCTCACGCATGAGGGAAACCAGCTGGGCGTCGAGGTAATTAAACAGGTTAGCCAGCTCGTCATAACGTGGGGAAGAATCAGCTGGCCAGTCTCGACCAATGCGCTGGAGAGCATGGTGAAGGCGGAGGGCTTCATTCGCGCTGATAATCTCAAGGGATGCGAGGCCTGCTGCCCACGCATCAGAGAGTGAAAGGTCGTAGGAAACTGCTGTGTTCATGCGAGCTCCTCATACAAAAAGAGGCCCACGAGGGGCCTCCAGCTTGTCAGACGGTTAGGAAACTGGCTGATTGTGCACCATTAGCGACAGCACCGAGCAGCGAACTGAGCCCGGGGATCGGAACGCCGAAAGTGACGAGCAGCATGACGATCAAGCCGATCACCGACAAGACGATGGCAGCGATAGCCAAGCCGCGGCCCCTCATGTGAAGAACCTTGTCACGGCGAGCAGCCATGATGGCCAGCGGCAAGCTCAGGAATGCGAAGTAGGTGTAGAAGCTCAGGATGAAAGCGATGATGCTCCACATATCCCAGCGGCCATAAACCGGGTTCTGGTTCGGGTCATCAGGGTTGAACGGGCGCAGGAATTGGTCGTAAGCGACGGGCTGCGGCCTGCCGTTGGGGCCAGGCTGACCTTGAGGACCAGCTTGTGGACCCTGCGGGCCCTGAGGGCCTTGCGGGCCAGGCTGACCGTATGCGCGAGGCGGGAACTGGCCGGGGCCAAAAGTGCCCGGCTGTGGGCCAAAACCATCCTGCGGCTCATAAGGGTTGAAACCGAACGGGCCGTTTTGTGGAACATGCTGGTTACGAGCACCACTGTTCTGTGGCTGACCCTGGTTGCCTGGCAGGTTCGACTGGCCCTGTAGACCCTGAGGGCCTTGCGGACCTTTCGCTTGCGGGCCTTGCGGACCCTGTGGACCCTGAGGTCCCTGCGGGCCAGCTTGAGGACCAGCTTGAGGACCATATGGGTTCGGGCCGAATTGCGGGCCATAAGGGTTGGAACCATAGTTGTTCGGGCCGTAACCATTCTGACCGTTTGGACCATAGTTATGAGGACCGAAACCCTGAGGGCCGTAGCCGTTGCCGTTCATGTCAGGACCGTTGCCGTTAAAACCGAAGAAGTTCTGCTGCTGCTGGCGATTGTTGTTCTGAGGCTGCGGTTGAGGATCAGGAGCGCCGAAAATGTACGGATTGTAATTCGGTCCATACTGCGCGCTCATCTGACCATAGGACGGCTCCTGAGTTTCCAAACGACCCAAATCCACGCGCTCGTCCTGCTGCTCGGCATTGTGCTCAGCATTGTGGACGTCCTTGTGCTCACCTGGATGCGGCTCGCTGGCCGCTGCAGCATTCTGAGCGTCGGCTGGTTGCGCGTTATTGTGTTGCGCGGCATCCTGTTGACCGCCAGCCTGCTCAGCGCTTGTTTGCTCAGCATTGTTGAGCTCAGTGTTACGAGGAGTTTCTCCCGAATCACCCTTCACTGGGTTGAGATTCTCATTATCCGACATAGCTCCCCTTTCCACTTCGCTCAGAATTCACTTCTGACACTAAGAGCCAACCCTTACAAAATACCAGTATCCTATGAAACTTCGCTGGATGCTTGCTGATAAAAAACCGCCCGTTTACTGAGCATGCTGATAATCTCCCCAGATTACCAGTGCCGAGCAAACGGGCGTATAAACCTACCAGCGAGGCTGCTGAGCCGCGCAACTCAAGCCGCGCAGGTCAAGCGCGCAACAAGCCGCGCACTCAGACGCGCAGAACGGCGTTGAGGTCCTTCTCGCATTCAGCGACGATAGCAGCGCGAATCTCCTTCGCCTGGGCTGCGGTGAGAGTCTGAGAATCAGAACGGTACACCACCGAGAAGGCCAAGGACTTCTTGCCTTCACCCAAGTCAGAGCCACGGTACACGTCGAAGAGCTCGACAGACTCCAGAGCCTCACCACCACCACGACGAATGGCGTCAATCAGCTGCTGAGCGCTCACCTTCTCCTCCACCATGAAGGCCAGATCCTCACGAACTGGCGGGAAGGTGGAAATCGGCTTGGCCTGCAGTGGCTGCAGTGACAAGGTGTCGAACAGCGCCGTCAAGTCGAGGTTGAAGGCAGCGGAGTGCTCCGGCAAGCCCAAAGTCTTGTTCACTTCAGGGTGGAGCTCACCGGCAACACCCAGGTAAACACCGTTGAAGCTCACCACTGCAGTACGGCCTGGATGCCAGGTGCCCGCATTGAAATCAGATGGCAAGTTCGTCGCCTCATCAAGGCTTGCCATGCTCAGTTCAGCACCGATGCGCTCGCCCACTCGACGAGCCAGAGCAACAGCATCCGACCAGTCGATAGCGCGAGAATCCTTCCACCAGCCGGGGGCAACAGCCTCACCAGTCAGCACAGCAGCAACCTGCAACGGCTGAGCAGGAAGGCCAGCTTCCAAAGCCTTGAGCTGGTCCTCGCTTGGCTTGACCGAACCAGGCAGAGCAGGAATGGCAGGAGCGTTAGGATCCTGACGGTACACGTGACCAATCTCATAAATCTGGACGTTACGCATGCCACGACGCAGGTTGCGCTGAGCAGTGCGAGCCAAAGTATAGAGAAGGTTCGTACGCATGAACGGACGATCTCCCGCCAGAGGGTTACGCACCTCAACCGACTCACCCTTCACCTGCTCGGCGTTGAGAGCGAACTCCTCAAAGTCCTTCTCACCGACGAACGGGTAGCTGAGCGTCTCCACCAAACCAGCTTCAGCAAGCGTTGCAGCGACCTTACGCTGACGAGCCTGGAATGGCGTCAAGCCAGGGTTCACCACAGGAACCGACGGAATACGAGTCGGAATCTTGTCATAACCAACCAGGCGAGCTACTTCCTCCACCAGGTCAGGAGCGATGGTGAGGTCCGGACGCCAGGTAGGAGGAGTGACGGTGAAGGTGCCATTGCCACCGCCGGCAACCGTGCAACCGATATCCTCCAAAATGGCGGCAATATCCTCAGTAGAGGTATCGAGATTAGCAAGGCGCTTCACCTCGCTCACCTTGAAGGCAATCGGCTGCGGTTCCTTCGTAGTGTTGAGGTCCGTTGGATTATCAGAAGCAACACCCTGGCCGTAACGCGTCAGCAGGTGAATAGCATCCTGAGCTGCAGCTGGCTGCATCGCATAATCCACACCACGCTCGAAACGATGCGAAGCGTCGGTAGGAAGCTTGTGGCGACGAGCAGTACGAGCGATGGAAACCGTGTCGAAATGAGCCGACTCCACCAAAATATTCTTGGTGTCAGCTGTAATTTCGCCATACTGGCCACCCATCACACCGGCAAGACCGAGAATACGCGAGGAACGCTCACCATTCGGAGAATCAGTGATGACGAGATCCTCTCCGCTCAACACATGCTCATCACCATCCAAAGTGACGAGCTTCTCGCCCTCATGAGCGCGGCGAACCACAATCGGTGGGACGAGCTTATCCAAGTCATAAGCGTGCAAAGGCTGACCCAAGTCGAGCATGACGTAGTTGGTGACGTCCACAGCCAAAGTGTGAGGGCGAACACCGGCGCGAATCAGGCGGCGACGCATCCAGTTTGGCGTCTTTGCATTCGGGTCGAAACCGTGCACTGCGCGCAGGTAGTAGCGGTCGCAACCCACCACACCGTGGATAGGGTTGTCATCCTCGATGGCAGCTTCAACATCACCCTGGTGGCCTGCCTCAACCTGAGGAGCCTGAGCGGCAAGTTCAGGAATCGGGTCGGTGAAAGGCTCGCCGGTGGAGTGGTGATATTCGCGCGCAACACCGCGGTAGCTGAAGGCGTAGCCGCGATCTGGCGTGATGTTAATCTCAAGCGTTGGAATGTCGAGGTGAAGCAAGCTCAGCGCATCATCGCCAGGCTTGATATTCTTCAACTCCTCCTCCGAGAAGCCCTCTTCGCGCAGCAAGATAATGCCGTGATGGTCATCGCCCATGCCCAGCTCGCGGGCGGAGCAGCACATACCCTCCGACTTGTGGCCGTAGGTTTTGCGCACAGAAATGGCGAAGTCACCAGGAAGAACAGCACCAGGAAGAGCGACCACCACCAAGGCGTCCTTCTCCACATTCGGAGCGCCGCAAATGATGCCGCGCAGACGAGTAGTACCGTCCTCTTCCTTCACGTTGTGCTCTTCACCGCAATCGACCTGGCACCATGACACCGTCTTGCCGTTCTTCTGCGGCTCCTTGACGAAGTCAACGATGCGGCCAACCACCACAGGCCCGGTCACGGAAGAGCGGTGAATGGTTTCGGTTTCCAGACCGATACGAACGAGGTCTTGGCTCAGCTGCTCGACGGTGAGGTCTGCAGGAACGTCAACATGCTCTTTGAGCCAGTCAATATCAACGATTGGCATTACTCACTCTCCCATCGCGAACTGCTTGCTGAAGCGAATATCGCCCTCAACCAAGTCGTGCATATCGTTAATGTCGTGGCGCAGCAGCAAAGCGCGCTCGATGCCCACGCCGAAAGCGAAACCGGTGTACACGTCAGGGTCCAAACCGGCCGAACGCAGAACATTCGGGTGGACCATACCGCAACCACCCCATTCGATCCAGCCTGGGCCGCCCTTCTTATCGGGGAACCACAAATCCATCTCAGCGGATGGCTCAGTGAACGGGAAGTAGGACGGACGCAAGCGAGTCTTGGCCTCTGGGCCGAACATGGCAACTGCCAAAGCGTCCAAAGTGCCCTTCAAGTCGGACATGGTCAAGCCCTTATCCACGGCGAGAGCCTCGCACTGGTGGAACACTGGAGTGTGGGTCGCATCGAGCTCGTCGGTGCGGAAAACGCGGCCGGTGCAGGCCATGTACAGTGGGACACCTCGCTGGATGAGGCCGCGCACCTGGTCGGAGGAGGTCTGCGTGCGCAACACCATGTTGGAGCCGACGAAGCCTGCTGCGTCACGAGCCTTATCGCCCTTGACGTAGAAGGTGTCCTGCATTTGGCGTGCTGGATGGTCAGGGCCGAAGTTCAAAGCGTCGAAGTCGTACCACTCCGAATCGATTTCTGGGCCTTCGGAAATCTGCCAGCCCATGGAAACGAAGAAGTCTTGAATATCCTCGGTCAGTGCGGCCAGTGGGTGGCGAGCGCCGAGTGGGTGGCGTTCCACAGGAAGGGTGACGTCCACCTTTTCTGCGGCGAGCTTGGCTTCTTCTTCCGCTTTCTTAACGGCAGCCTCACGAGCACCGAAAGCGCGACCAAATTCTGCACGCAACTGGCCAAGCAGCTGGCCAGCTTCCTTCTTCTGGTCATTAGGCAGTTTGCCGATTGCCTGGGAAGCGCGAGCGAGAACGGAATTCTTACCCACATACTCGTCACGCAGTTGGCGTAAGGCGCTCGACGACTGGGCGTCTTCAATTGCCTGGACAGCTTCGGCGATCTGGGCGGTAACCCGCTCTTTGTCGAATTCAGCTTCGTTAGTCACGAAGGCCCCTTTTCCTCATCGCAGTTTCAAGTTTCAGATTTTCATTGCTCTTCCTCGCACGCTGAGCATGCGGGCTGAGAGCTATTCCTTGTTTATTCTTTCAACGTAGCCCGACACCGACGCATACAGGCGAGGCGCGATCAGCCTTGGTGTTGAGCCATGGCGATGGAATACATCATCACCGCTCCGCTCATCGCCAAATTCAGCGACTCAGCGGAACCATACAACGGAATCATCACCGCTCTTCCGGCACGCTCCACAATCTCGGTTGGCAGGCCGCGAGCCTCGTTGCCAAACAGCATGATCGGTGTTGCAGCCGGCTTGACGAGCTCAGAATTGCGATCGGCCAGCACAGTCACCAAGTCGTAAGGCGCGTGCTCTTGCGTACCATGAATATCCGCCGCCCAGATTGGCAGGCTATGTTTCTCGGCCCAAGTGAAGAACTCTTCCGTGCTGGCTTGAATAACCGGAATGTGGAAGAGCGAGCCAGCGGAACTGCGCACCACTTTCGGGTTGAGCGGGTGGGCGGAGTCGTCGACGAGAATGATGGCCCTGCATCCGCTCGCGTCGGCGGTACGAATCAGCGTGCCCTCATTTCCTGGGTCTCTGGCCTGCCAGCAGGCGACAATCAGGTCCGTCTGCGGCTGGTAGTTTTTCTCGAGATTGTCACTACTCGTACTGCCAATCTCGGAAAATTCAGTGTTCAGCGGGTTGAGGTCAATATCGTCCAGAGTGTGGATCAAACCTTCAGAGCTCACCACGGCTGCGATAGACTGCGCGTCCGGGCTGATCGCTTCCATCACCTTGGTCGACACGTGGTGCAGGTAGATCGGGTTGGCCGCTTCGAGAGCCGAGGAAATAATGTCATCATGCGGGTTGTGCGAGGTATCAATGTAGACGTCGTGCACACGTTCAGGCATATACGCCACCGCCTCGCGCACTGCTTGCGGGCCTTCGACGAGGAAGAGACCCAAGCGGCGGCGAACAGAAGCTTGGCGCAAACTGGCCACTCGCTTGACGCGGTCGGCTTTCGGATTGTCCATAAACTGCTGGCTAAAAGGCATAACTTCAAGGGTATCTGGTGAAGTGGATTGCCAGCGCGCCTTCCCCGAGGGCCGTGATAGGAGCTTCCCGCTAAGCGTTTCCGAAGAAGGCGAAGGTGCCAGCAAACACGGCGGCGAGCAAAGAGGCGAGAGGAATGAAGAGGCTTATGGCAAGCATCGCCCCATCAAGGCCTGTGACACGAGAAATACGCGCATGCGTGCGCTTTGTCGTACCACCGAAACCGCGCGCTTGCATGGCAACAGCGAGGGTGGTCGAGCGACGAATGGAGAGGACGAGCAGGGCGAAGCATTGCGGCAAGAAGCGTTTGACGGCGGACTGGTCGGCCAAACCTCGCGAGCGGCGAGAGAGGCTGAGCGCAGCCCAGTCGTCGGAGATCACGGAGAAGAGGCGCATTCCTGCTAATCCGGAGTAAACGAAACGGTCGGAGAAGTGCAGCTGTTGGCTCAAACTATCGGCTAAATCAGTCGCATCGATGCCGGCGATCAGCACAATAGCGGGCATGCCGATGGCGAAAATCCTCAAAAAAGTGGCAAACGCGAGCCACAGCGACTGCTGCGATACGATGGCCGGCCCCCACTGCCACAGCACCTGGCCACCGACTTTGCCGTAGAGAATCACGGAAACCAAAGCGCTCGGCGAGGCGAGGAAGAGAGGCCAAATGCGCTTGATAATCTCCCACGGGCGGTAGCCGATCACCAAAAATACGATCAGTTCGGCGAGGGTGGCGACTCCTGCGGACACCGGGTCGAGGGAGAGCACAAGCGGGATGCTCGCGAGCATGGCGGCAATGAAGCGGAAAGCCGGGTTGCGTGCGGCAAGCACCGGGCTGGGGCTCGTTGGCTTGCGCTTTTCGACTCGCTCTTCGACGGCAGTCACAGAGATTTCGGCGACCGGCTTAGCGATAGTCGCGCGCTGGGCTCGCTCGACTGGCTGCGCGGGCTCGACTGGCTGCGCGGGCTGGGCTTGTTGCGCGGGCTGGGAAGGCTCGGCTGGCTCTGTCCCCTCCACCGCCAAACGCACCACGCGGGCGTTCAGCTGCTCGACAAGGTCCTCATCATGCGTGACCACCACAATGGCAATGCCATCGCGCGCAAGATCGCGAATCATCGCCACCATATGCGCCCACGTGCGTTTATCCTGGCCGAAAGTCGGCTCATCCAAAATCAGCACGCGTGGAGCGGCAGCGAGTGACGAAACCACAGAAAGGCGGCGCTTTTCGCCGCCGGAAAGCGTGTACGGATTCGCATTTTTATACGCTGATAATCCGAAGCGTTCCAACAGTTGTTCGGCGCGGGCACGAGCCTGTTCCTCGCTCATCCCGATGCGCAGCGGGCCGAGTTGCGCCTCGCGCAGCACCGAGTTGGTGGCGAACTGATGCTCAGGGTTTTGGAAAACGTAGGAAATCCTGGCGGCCAGTTGCGTCGAGCTCCACTCTTGCGGGCAGCTTGAGTTCGGCACAAGATTGCCACTCTTCTTGCTCTTCTCCTGCGCAATTCTGAGTTCCTCGCTTGCCTGCACCTGGCCCGCCAGTGGTTTGAGCAGGCCTGCCAAAGTGAGGGCGAGCGTAGATTTTCCCACGCCGTTCTCCCCTACTAAAGCAGTCACTTCGCCCGGGTAAATGCGCAGGTTGATGTGGGAAGCGTACACTTCCTCGCCGCGGCCAATGGACAGGTCGTGCGTTTGCAGGATGGCGTGAGGTTGCGCGGCTGCACGGGTAACGAGAGTGTGGCTCGTAGCCGAACCGAGCGAAGGCGCCTGTGGCACGTCTGCCGAGCTCACCGGCAAAGTGGCAGAAGTGGCAGAAGTGGCATCAGTTGGCGAAGCCAGTAAAGCTGCAGAAGAAGCCGCAAATTGTCGGGGAACCCAAATACCACAGGCATCCCAGTCGATATCCGTGCGGGAGAACACGGCAGAAGGGGTTCCATCAGCGAGAATGCAGGTGTCGCCTTCCTCATTGCGCGCCACGATCACTACGCGGTCGAGCATATCCATCCACGGGTCTGCACGGTGCTCCACCAAAACCATGGTCGCACCACTCGCTTCAACACTGTGGTGAACTGCTTTCACCACCTGTTGCACACCGGAAGGGTCCAAATTAGCAGTCGGCTCGTCAAGCAGTAAAACGCTGGGCTGCATGGCGAGCGCTCCGGCGAGTGCAGCGCGTTGCATCTGGCCACCGGAAAGGTGCAAAATCGAGCGGTCGTGTTCCACCGAGCCCATACCCACTTCGGCGAGGCTGTGGTCCACGCGCTTCCAAATTTCTTCGCGCTCTACACCCAGGTTTTCTGGGCCAAAGGCGACGTTATCGGCGAGGCGGTCAAAAACAGCTTGAGCGTCAGGGTCCTGCAAAATAAGGCCAACTGTGCCCACCGCCTGACGGGCAGGAAGCTGACCAATGCGAATCTCACCTTGGGAGATTCCACCATCCTCATCCTCTCCTGCTTGTGAGGAGCCGACGAGGCCAGCCATACCAGCCATCAGCGTGGATTTTCCTGCTCCTGATGCTCCAAGCAACAGCACGCGCTGACCAGCTTCAATATGTAAAGAAAAATTATGCACAGAGAAGGTGCTACGAGAAGCATAGCGATAGCTCCACTGCGAAAATGTAATTGACTGAGCGTGTGGGGTTGAATCAACCATGCTCTCTTTCACCTCTCTGTGCGTAATAACTCAGAATGTCAGAGCAACAGCGCCTGAGCACAGTAAGCCCAGGCGATGAAGCGCCCTGATAATCTCAAGAAACTCAGGCCTTGTGGACCTCACGGCCAGAAGCGAACTGGTCGAGAGCACCGGTGCGACCCAAGCCTCGAGCCAAGTACCACATGGCAAGACCGGAGATCAGAGCGCCAGAAACCAGCGTGGTGACGAGGTTTGCCAAGCCGTACGAGCCGTTCCAATTGATGGCTTGAAGGTGGGTGAAGAAGCTATAGCCCCAGCAGCCCAAGCCAGCCAGAGTGCCAGAAAGCGTGGTAACAGCGAGGTTCCACACCTTATACGCGAAGAAGAGGAAGGCGAGCTCAGCGAAGAGGCCTTGA
>CASERW010000038.1 GCA_949290445.1 Aeriscardovia aeriphila
TTGCCATACCGTGCAAGACCGCGACCTGAACGCCGCCGTAAACATACTATCCGCCGGGCTGGCGGTTCGAGCCTGCGGGGATTCACGCCTCACCGAAGCAACACTCCGGTGAACAACAGAGTGTGAATCGTCTCAACCTACAGGAAACTCTTCCCCGTGAGGGGAGAAATCCCCCGACTTCAGTCGGGAGAGGAAGTCAAAAACTGCCTTTGTCTAACTCGTGACGCTCGCCTCGCGAGGGCGAAACACTGGCTTTTCCTTACAGCACACGGCTAATTGTGTACACGAGGTGAAGTCGTCGCGTTTATGGCTGACCTCTCGGGTAGATTAGGAAGGCGCGTGAAGGGTGGTTGTTATGAGTCGCAGGCGGCGTCGGATTGGTTTTCGCTTGAAGAAGCAGGTTGCTCAAGGCAATTCTGACGAGATGAACAAGTCAAACAATTCTGCCAAGATTAACAGTTCTGACAATCTGGAGCCAAACCAGGCTAACCAGGTGCGAACTGGGGCTCACGACAAGCGTGAGCATGGCAACCAGCAGCGCGAGGATGACGCGCGAACGGCTAGCGCTTCTCAGCCGGATCAAGGTGCGAAAGATGCTTCTTCTGCAACTTCTGCTTCTTCTGCGGCTGATAAAGCTGTCGCTTCTTCTGATGCGGCTGATGTTGATGTGGAACTGTCTGCACCGCGCGTTGTTGCTCAAGAGACCCCGCTCGTTTCCCGTCTCCAGGCTGATGATCATGCGGATGAGGCTTCGCAAGAGGAACCTGCACCAGAGGAATCTGCAGAATCTGAGGTAGAGGAATCTGCAGAATCTGAGGTAGAGGAATCTGCAGAGTCTGAGGCAGGGAAATCTGCAGAGTCTGAGGCAGGGGAATCGGAAGCTGAAGCTGCACAGGCTAATACTGATGAGGAACAGGCCGAGCTGCAGGAGCACAGCGATTCTGAGGAAAGCCTAGCTTCCGACGACGCAGCTGATCGCGACGATGTTGATGAAGATGCGCCTTCGCAGCAAAGCGAAGTGAGCGCACAGCCTGACGATGACAATTTGGGCAAGCAAGCCACCAAAGCTGAAGATGACACTGAGCCTGAGCCAGAGGATAAGGACGAACTGGCACAGACTGAGGGCAAGCTTGAGCTGGAGCTGGAGGCTGAGTCGGAAACTAAGGGCGATCCGGAGCCAGAGATTCAGGGCGAGCCGGAGCCAAACGCCGAAGCAGAGCCTGCGCAATCTGCTGATGAGGCGCAGTCGTCAAGCGAGCAGCCAACTTCCCAGCCATCCACTGCGGAAAAGGTGACGCAAGAGGTTAAGGTTGCGACCAGCAATGCGCTCAACCAGGCGAAAAAGTCGATTGTTGAGGAGAACTCTAAGCCCAAGCCCAGGCGCGTGAAGGCCTTCGATGGCTTGCGCGGCCTGGCCATCCTTGCCATTATCGCTTTCCACACCACGCCAAGCCTCATGCCAGGCGGCTTCCTCGCCGTTACGGTGTTCTTCGTTCTGTCCGGTTATCTCATCACCCGCTCGCTGTTGGGGCGTATGGATCGCCATCGTTTCAACCTTTTGGGCTATTGGGGTGAGCGAATCCTGAGAATTTGGCCAGCGACTCTTGCGGCAATCGCTTTTGCTGCGGGCGTGGCCTGGGTGTGGCTGCCGTCTGCCCTCACCAAGATTCGTAGCGACGCTGTTCCGACCGCACTTTTCGCCACCAACTGGGTGCAGATTTTCCGCCAAGTTCCTTACTTTGACCAAGCGGGACTTCCTTCCCCGCTCACGCCGTTCTGGTTTGTTGCGCTGATCGTGCAGTTCTACCTGTTCTGGTCGGTCCTGCTCTGGCTTTTGCACAAGCTCACGCACGGCAACCGCGGAGCAATGGGCTGGATTACCCTGCTTCTCATGCTTATCAGCACGGGCCTTTCCTGCTGGCTGCTTAACCCGATGGATGTGACGCGCGTCTATTACGGCCTCGACACGCGCTGGGCTGAGCTCATGGCGGGCGCACTCATCGCTTTCCTCACTATTCGTGGAAGTGAACCGGTTCATAAGTCTGCGCAGAACTCCGCGAAGAACGCTGCAAAGAATTCCGGGAAGAATTCCGATTCCCAGCTCGCCACTTCCAACACTGCGTCTGGCATCCTCACTCTCGACTTCGCCGCCTTCGTGCCCCAGAAGTTCAAGGCTAACGCGCATCTGGGCTTCGAGCCGAAGTACCGTGATGCCTTCGTGTGGGTGGCGATGCTCATTATCGCCGTCGCCTCCAGCTTGCTGAACTCGCAATCGACTTGGATTTACCGTGGCGGCCTGCTCGTCGTCGCGCTTCTGGTCGCCTTCAGTGTGGCGATGCTTGCCGTAAGCGATGGCACGACAGCTGCTGAAACGGTTTTGTCCAGCAAGCCGCTCGTGTGGTTGGGCTCGCGCTCCTTCTCGCTCTATCTCGTTCACTACGTGATGATCGAAGCCTTCTTCCCGGCAACCCGCACTACACCAATGAACTGGTGGGAGTGGTTCGTCGACGCGCTCATCATCGCCGTGGTAGCTGAGCTGTTCTACCAAATCGCCGAAAAGGGCTCGCACCCTGGCTTCCTGCACTCCGGCCTGCGCTTCACCAACGTGTTGGCTTGGCTGGTGGGTGCGGCCATGGTGGTAGCTTTGGCCCTGCCTTTGCCGTGGGCAAGCTGGATTCGTAGCCGACAAATTGCCGTTCGCCCCGAGCTTGCCGCCTCACTCTCAGCGCCCGAGATTACCAGTACTGATAATCTGGCGCCGAACAACGGGGGTTCCGCAGCCTCTTCCAACGCCACCACAAGCGGGGAAAAGGCTGAAAATACGAAGAACTCTAGCGATACTGGCGACAAGTCTGGCAAGACTAACGACAAGAACAGCTCCAAGGCCAACGATAAGAACGGTGCCAAGAAGAGTGACAAGAAGGGCGGAGTGGCGCTCGTCAAGCATGACGTGCCACTGCCGGACAAGCCGAAGCCCATTGCTGCTTCGCTCCCGGGGAATCTAGCTTACCGACAGTGGAACCGTGATAAGGGCACGTGCTCAGCCAATCCGATTATTATCGGCGACTCGATTTTGGAAGGCGCAAAGTCGGCCGTCGAGCAGGCACTACCGAACGCGATTGTCGACTCGAAGGTCTCCCGCCAGTTGGGAACTGCAGCTGACATTCTCAATAGTTACAACAAACCTGGCGACGATCAGCGCCCGGTGGTGATCGCTTTGGGCACTAATGGTCCGATGGGTTCGACCCAGATTTGGCAGCCGGTGTTGCAAGCTTTGCATGGTCGTTCGCTCTATGTGGTCAGCGAGCGTGTGCCGCGCTACTGGCAAGATGCCAACAACCAAGTGTTACGCGATTTAGTGAAACAAAACCCAGGTACTGTCGGATTAATTGACTGGCAGGCGTATTCTCAAGGGCATAGCGAATGGTTCTGGGATGATGGAACGCACGTCAACCCGGCAACCGGTGCACCTGAGTATGCGAAGATGATGAGCAACGCCTTCTGCGCGCCAGAATAATCTGCGAGTGTACCTGTGCACTTATATTTCGCAGGTTTTTGCGTGCCTACAGCTCGTCGTTAGCTCGCGATTATGGCAAACGGAGGAAACAATTCTGAGAAAAAAGTCATATATCCGAATTTTGCACTAGATTTTTCTTGGATATTTGGTACTCTACTAGAGGCGGCATTCTTCCACTTGAGCAGAGCAGGTGGCGGGTGCCGTCTTTTCTTAACCTCTCACACCTCATTTCCTGAGATTATCAGTACATCAGCAATCCCTATTCTTGTAGCGCTTCAGCGCCAGTTGTCATTCGCGTTATCATCACTGCGCTTCATATCCATGTGAAAAGTTTTTGACCTCAGCACTACCGAGCCGCACTGTATAACCCCTGATAATCTCTCCGCGAGCGTTTTTTTGTGCAACATCTCCCACCAACGGGTTTCTGTCCGATCTTCCTTGCGGTCGTGTCCTCGCTCAATGACACTTCACAGACTCAATGGCACTTTCGCAGGCTCGCTGCCAACAGGTGCATAATAGAGGCATGCGTCCAACAATTTCTTCCTCCACACTCCTCCCTGCTATCCACGATTGGTGGGAAGCCAACGCGCGGGCTTTGCCATGGAGAGCTGAGGGAACAAGCGCATGGGGAGTGCTCGTCTCTGAGGTGATGAGCCAGCAAACTCCCATGACTCGTGTCGTTCCTTACTGGACGCAATGGATGGCCGCCTGGCCTACTCCTGAAGCAATGAAAGAGGCGACAAGCGCGGAGATTCTCACTGCGTGGGGAACTCTGGGCTACCCTTCTCGCGCCTTGCGTCTGCGAGATTGCGCTGCTGCTATTGTTGAGCGTTTTGGCGGCGAAGTGCCCTCGTCAATGGATGATCTGCTCAGCCTTCCTGGTGTGGGCGAGTACACAGCATCGGCCGTTGCTTCGTTCTACTACCACCGCAGTGTCGCCGTGGTTGACACGAATATTCGCCGTGTGCAAACCCGCGCTTTCCTCGGTGAAGAAAGCCTCGGCGGTGCTACAACTAAGAAGGATCGCGAACTGGCGAACTCGCTCCTGCCGTCACGAGACCTCGAGTCTTCGCAAAACCAACAGCCATCGCCTCTCTCCAGATTGTCAGGCGGCGATCAGGATGCGCTGTGGAATGAAGCGCTCATGGAGATTGGCGCAACCATCTGCACAGCGAAGAACCCTCAGTGCGAGCAGTGCCCGTTTGTGAAAATCTGTGCGTTTAAGAAGGCTGGCTACCCGCATATGGGGGAGAAGCGGACCAGGCCTGCGCAAAAGTTCCAAGGGACTGACCGCCAAGTGCGCGGGCTCGTGCTCAAAGCATTGCGCAATCTACCCAATGGCGTGAGCACCTTGAGCGAGCAGCAGTGGCACAAGCTGTGGGATAAGCCTCAGCAGCTCGACAAGTGCGTTGCCGCACTCGTAGCTGACAAGCTTATTGAGCAGGAAGCAGACGGTAGCATCCACTTCCCGCGCCATTAGTCTGTCAGCATGAGCGCAGTCGGGACGGTGCTCAATGGCCGTGTGTATCTACTCCGCGCGGCCGCCAAAGTCAGGCGTGGTGTTCGGTGAAAACTCGCGGCTTGCCCACTGGTCAGGCTCAGTTGGTGGCGTGGAAGCCTGAGCTGCGCTTCGAGTACCTGCACGAGAAGTACCTGCACTGTGAGCACCCGCACGTCGAGCACTTTGCCGAGCAGCGAAAGTCACGTCAGAATGACGAGGCGCACTGAACTCGTTGGTCTCACGAAACTCGCTGGCTTCGCCAAGTTCGCTGACAGAACCATGCTCACCATTCTCACTGCTATCCCCGCCAAAATCAGCCTTCTGGCGAGCAGCACGCAGCGACAGCTTGCGCACAGCATCCCGTACTGAAGAGACGCGAACCAACTGCAAACGCGCATACCTGCCTGGGTTGCGCAACTTCTGATGAACCGGAATCAACGCCTGCGTAAAGCCCAACCTTTGTGCTTCATCTAAGCGCTGCTCTAGGCGAGGCACGGCACGAATCTCACCAGTCAAACTCACCTCACCAAAACAAGCCGTTGTGCGCGCAATCGCCACACCTGACTGTGCCGAAGCCAAAGCCATACAAATCGCCAAATCGCAACTCGGCTCGCGAGCTTGGGCACCAGCAATCGTGGAAATATAGAGATCCTTATTCAGCAAACCGATCCGGGCATGCTTATACAACACAGCTACCAGCATGGCGATACGGTTCGCATCCACCCCATTCGTCGCACGACGAGGAGAGGGCAGAACAGAAGCTGTCGTCAAAGCCTGAATCTCAATCGGCATCGAGCGATGCCCGTCCATCGTAAATGTAATGCACGTGCCATCAGTCAGCTGATCGTCAGAGGAGATAAACAGGCCGGAGGGGTCCGTCACCTGTTCGATACCCTCATCGACCATGTCAAAACAACCGACCTCATCGGTGGGCCCGAAACGATTCTTCACCGCGCGCAGCAAGCGCAACGCCGTCCTCGTATCACCCTCAAACTGGCAGACCACATCCACCAAATGTTCCAGCGTGCGCGGGCCTGCAATATTTCCATCCTTCGTCACATGGCCCACCACAAACGACGGAATGTTCAAGGCCTTCGACACCTCAATCACCCCGCGCGCCACCTCACGCACCTGGGAAGTTCCGCCCGAAATGCCATCCGACTCCTCGGAAGTGATAGTCTGCACCGAATCAATAATGGCCAGCGCTGGGCGATACTTTTCCATCAGCATCAACGCGGTCCCCAAGTCGGTGGTAGAAGCGAGCAGCAGGTTGTCACTCATCGCCCCAATTCGGCGCGCGCGCAACCTAATCTGGCCCAAGCTCTCCTCACCAGAAATATAGAGCACCGTGAGATTAGCATTAGCAATATTCCCGGCCGTTGACAGCAGCAAGGTGGACTTGCCAATTCCCGGCTCGCCGGCAATCAAAGCGACTTCTCCGGGCACAATACCACCGCCCAGAACGCGGTCAAACTCAGAGAAACCAGTGTGCAAGCGAGGCTCTTGCTTATCCACACCGCCCTGAGTTACCGGTACTGCATCGCTCATATTTTCGAGGCCAAACTCGCTCAAACCGCCAGCTTGGCCTTGTGCTTGGAAAGCTTCACGGTCAAAAGGAGCACGGTCGAAACCATTCTTGTCGTATTGGCCTTCTCGCTGTGCTCGATCCGAAAGCGCAGAAGTTCCGCGCGCTGAAGAACTTGTTGAACGGGTGCGTGAACTCGAGGAGGATCCACTTCGCGTGTCAGCTTCCCGCACGATGGGCTTGCCGTTGGCCCACACATCATTTCGTGGTCCGTGCGAAGCTCTGCTGATAGCCGCTTCCACAGCGCTCTCGCGCGAACGCCGTGAAGTCAGCACCTTGGGTAGTTTGGGCTCATGGTATTCCGAAATGGTGTTAAATTGGCCGCAAGAAGGGCAGCGGCCATACCATTGCCCACCGCTCCAGCCGCATTCGGAGCATAAATACGTTCGTGAAACCTTCGCCATAAACCCCACGCTACTCGACAACCTCTCCTCAGGCGAATACAGCCGTGAAAACTGTGGAGAACTGAGAAAGATATCGCGAGTTGAGCGGGTGAAAACTGTGGAAAACCCGCGCTGATAATCTTAAGAGGTCATTTGAGTGTGTCACAATAAAGGCATGAGCTCAATGAATCCTGAGAATAAGCCGTCGGGCCAGCCAAGCTTTGACGAGATTGTGGAGAACGCCTCCACTACGCCACGCGAAACCGAGCGCGAGCAGGTCAAAAAGCAGCAAGAACCGCGCAATAAGGCCGTTACCGCAGTGGTCAGCGTGATCATCGGCCTCGTGCTGGTCGTCGTTATCGGCTTGATTACGGCTTTCGTCTACCCAGGATGGGCGAGCAACTTCATGAAGCCCAACCAGCAGGCAACATCCGTCACCGTGCAAAAGCGCACCGAGCAGAAGGCGACGGCAACTCCTGACGCCCTTCCTGCTGACGCAACGACCCTGCTCAAGGCCATGCCAGACCTCGTCGGTTCATACGCACGCAAGACGGTCGCCGATTCTCAAGATTGGCAGTCCGCAAACCCCATCGAAGCGCACTCCGTCGTCTACTCGACTGGCGAAGAAGCGCAGAATGTCACGCTTGTGGTGGGCCAGTGGAGTAAGGATGACGCTGCTCAAAGCCAGTACGAAACGCTCGTCAAAGGCCTTTCTGGCAAGCTTTTGGCTTCTGGTGACGTGATGGTTTCTGGCAAGCAGATCGGCCAGTACGAGGTTCACGAGACGGGCTCGGGTAGTGCAACGGCCGTGTGGCGCAATGCGACCTGCGTTTTCCAGGTGACCGGCAGCACTGACGCGGTGAAGAATTTCTACCAGCAGTTCCCGCTGTGATGCGGCATTGATAATCTGGAGAATTTCTTGAGATTATCACCCTGGCTTGTTCTTGTGCGCCCTAAAGTCGGGAAAAAGTTGTAAGATACGATTCGGTTAACCCGTAATTGTAGAGATCGATCGATTGGAGGTCCGTCATGGGATCTGTCATCAAGAAGCGTCGTGCACGCATGTCCAAGAAGAAGCATCGTAAGCTTCTGCGCAAGACTCGTCATCAGCGCAAGTGACGTTTTCCCGGGCATACCGGGTTGGGCCTCCCCACGGGGAGGCCTTTTTGATATGCAGCTTAATATGCAAGGGGAGGATAGCTCGCAGCAGTCAGCTCTTTCCTCAATAGCTAGCTGATGTTTCTCAGAGCTAAGCGTGAGCTTCAACCGAGGTTGCAGGTGCGAGTTCGCATCCTCAGTTTTTCGGCTTATAATCCTTTTACTTATTAGCTGTGAGTGCAATGAGGATCTCCAGCTATGCCGAACTGTTATCCTCTTGAACACGAGGACGTAGGCCGGGCGCTTGCTCGGCTGCGCCTTGATGATGTCATCCATCATCTGACGGAACTGTGGCCTGCCCTGCACATTCTTTCCTGAAAAGTCGGCGTCAACGTACTCACCGAGCACACGCATGTTGTGATTTTCGGCGTATCTTGTTAGCTCAAAGCGCTGAGCGTTTATCGACTCGCCCTTCTCGACTTGCAGTTTGGTCGAGACGCGGATGTGCAAGACGCAAGAGAATGGCGGGCGGCATCTGGCGTCTTGGGACTTTTTCGTGCCATAGGTTCACTTTCCCCCTCCCATCTTTTCTGTCTCTAGGCCTTTACGTTAGTTCCTCCTATATGATGAATTGCGTAAATACGCATTTAATTATAAAGCCCGCCGCCCAAAAGAGCGACGGGCTTCGCATACTTGCTACCGATTGCCCTTCGCGCGGTTATGCGTCTTGCAGAGCATCTGGCAGTTTGCCTCGTCCGTAGCGCCACCCTTGCTCCACGCGGTCACATGGTCGGCGTCCATCTCGGACTCCTTGTAGATGCGCTTCGCATTCGCATCATGCCCGATGGCACATAGCGGGCAGTTCGACTCGCCCTTAGCTTCCGCCTCGGCTGTCTGCTTGCGATAGACCGCCTTGATGGTCTTCTTGTCAAACACTCGGACGTTGAGCAGTCGGGAGTCCTTCTCACCGCCCAGCACATACTCGAAGATATCCTTCTTATCGGTAACCTGAGAATCATCGAGCAGAGCGTTTACACGTTCGGCTACCTTGTCCTTCGAGTAGGCGTTCTTGTGATACTCGCGGTACAGCCGACCCCATTCGCGCCCGCACATCTCGCTTCCCGTGTACTCGAATACGGAATCCACCCAGTCGATGACCGTATCGAAATGGTTCTTCAGCTCGTCAATATCGGCGTCGTAGCGGTGCTGCGCCATATAGTCGTCGATATTGCCATCGCTGACCCACTCAAGCGCGGTTTCGAGAATCGCTTGACGCTTCGGGTCACCCTTCACGTACGTCTGCCAGCGATTCATGTTCGCGTTACCCGTATTCGAGAAAACCTCACGAGCTTTCGTGACAAATGGCCCGTGATAAGCGGCGTTGCGCAGCTCCTGCTCCACGAGCCGCACGCCCGCAATGTTGATAGTCTCGAACCACGCCTGAATCTCCGACGGTTCGCCCTCGCACACGTAAATCGTCAGAGGCGCGTCAACGATGAGCTTCTGCTGGTCGGCATCCAGACTGTCGAAATAGCGGAGCTTGCCGTCCAGCTCAACGGCGAATGGCCACGATTGATTGACAAAGCGAGCGAACGAAGTGATGCGCTGCTGCCCGTCCAAAACCTCGTACATCCCGTCGGCGTTCTTCACGAAGTAAATCAGGCCAAGCGGGTAGCCCTTCAGAAGGGATTCCACGACGGCAACGTCCTTGCCTGTACCGCCGTAAATGTAATTGCGCTGGTACTCGGGCTGGATAATGAGCTGTCCGTCGAGACCGAACAGCCCCTTGCCCTCGTTGCGGTCGAACACGAAGCCCTTGCAGACATCGCCGACCGTCCAATCAGTATGCAAAGTTGTCTTCATTAGGCGTTATCTCCTTTCTCGCGTTGAATAAAGATGCGGTCGTAAGTTTCCTTACCATTGATGAGAGTCTTGAAATCGTCGTTTGCCGACCTTTTGTCGCCTCGATACAAGCGAAGCAGAACATCGCTCTTGTCCCAACGCTGAGACCCCAATATCTCAAATTGGTCGGGGTTGTACTTGTCCATGAACGTAATTGGCACACCCATCACACCGTCATAATCACTCGGTATGCACTCTGTAAACGGCACTTCGATGGCATCGTAGTTGTCGTAATGCGGATATTCGAGCTTACCGTAGTCTTTCTCGAACTTCTTCCTGAGTTTCTTGTTGAACTTGAGATTGTGTGCCATCGTGTCAAGCTGAAGCGGCTGATGGCGCTTGCCATGGTCAATGTTTGTGAACCAACAGGCAGATGCCAAGCGCCCCATCACCACGCCGTCGATAATTTTATAGGCGGAGCCTTCCTTCTTGTTCGCGAGAAGCCACTCTTTACGCTCATCCGGCACGTCGAAATACATATCTTGGTTAAGCGACTTGTAACCGAGCCAGATCTCATTGTCCTTCAAATGAGGGAAAACCTCTTTGTACGTAATGGCGTTCATGTTTCCAAGAATCACGAACTGCTTCCTGGCTTCCATAATCCAAGCTAGGAACTCACGGAACAATGAGAACGGCGGATTTGTAATGATAATGTCCGCTTCGTCACGAAGTGCTTTTACCTCACGAGAACGGAAATCGCCGTCTCCTTCGAGGTATCGCGAAAACTCAATGTCATCGGTATCCACGCGGCCAGAGCCGTCCTTGTCGCGCGTTAGTGTAAATAGTTTCCCGTGTGTATCGTTCTTATCGGCATTGAACATCGGGGACTCTTGCTCAAAAAGTGTGAGCTGCTTGCTCCCCGCGCTTTTTGCATACGACGTGCTAATCAGCTTCTTCAGACCGAAACGCTCGAAGTTTGCAGCAAAATACTTCGTAAAATTCGACCACTCCGGGTCATCGCACGGAAGCAAAATCGTCTTACCACGAAACACGTCAGGATTGAACTCCACATAGGCGTTCATCTCGGCTTCGATATCGCTGTACTGCGTATAGAACTCATCGTTCTTCGCTCTCGCCGCAGCATTCATGCTTGCATTGGCATAACCTGCCATTTACTTCTCCACCCCCTCAAGATGCTCCTGCACCCACTCGTGAATGATTGCGGCAATCGTCGTCTCGCGCTCCGCAGCCATCATCTTGAGCGCCTTCTTATCGCTCACGGTGAGCGACAGCGAGAGCGTCGTGCGCTTCTCGTCCGCCGTCGTGTCGGCGACGACGGCCTCCTCTATCTTCTTCTGCTCGGCCTCGCGGTCGGCAGCGTATTTCTCGAACATATTCGCCATACCTCGAACTCTCTTAATCATTTACATATTTATACAATTATAAACCATCGAGCTCGTAAAAAGTTCGCGTTTTGCCATCATCAGTTTGATAGCAGGAGTCTTCCCCGACTGCTCGCAACAGATCATCCACGCTTTTCGGCTACCAAGTAGCACGGATGAACTGCTAACTGTGAAGAGCGAATCATGAACTGTAAATGATGAACTGTGAACTGCCAATCGTGAACTGTAAACGCTGAAGTGTGAACTGAGAACGTGTTATCAGCAACCGCTAAGTTGAATGCGCTGACGATGAAATTCGCGAAAGAAATCTGACAGTGTGTTCAAAAAGCGTTACGTTGTCAGCATGGCAGAAACTCAAGAA
>CASERW010000039.1 GCA_949290445.1 Aeriscardovia aeriphila
GTCGAATCTTCTGAAGTGGTGTCCGTGCTTCTCGACCGCGCTCATATTCCTCACACCGTGCTCAACGCTAAGCAGCATGAGCGTGAGGCAGCCGTCGTCGCTGTCGCAGGCCGTAAGGGTGCTGTGACCGTGGCAACCAACATGGCGGGCCGTGGTACCGATATTATGCTCGGCGGTAACGTCGAATTCTTGGCTGACCAGAGGCTGAAGAAGGAAGGCTACTCGCCAGAGGACACTCCGGAAGATTACGAGAAGCTGTGGGCTCCAACCTTGAAGAAAGTCAAGGAAGAGGTCAAGGCTGAGCACGAGGAAGTCGTCAAGCTCGGCGGCCTGTACGTGTTGGGTACCGAGCGCCACGAATCACGCCGTATTGATAATCAGCTGCGCGGCCGTTCTGGCCGTCAGGGCGACCCCGGTGAGTCTCGCTTCTACCTGTCACTGGAAGACGATTTGATGCGTCTGTTCAACACCCAGCTGGTGGCTCGTACCATGCGCTCGAGCATGCCAGAGGGCGAGCCAATCGTCTCCAAGCAGGTGACCAAGGGCGTGCGCAACGCTCAGAAGGCCGTCGAATCGCGTAACTATGAGATTCGTAAGAACGTTCTCAAGTACGACGACGTGATGAACAAGCAGCGTACCGTCATCTACAAGGAGCGCCAGAAGGTGCTCAAGGGCGAGGACATCTCCAAGGATATTCAGGTGTTCCTGCGCCACACGGTCACCGCTTACGTGAACAACGCTCTGGTGAGCCAGAAGGATGACGCTCATCTCGACCTCACCGGTTTGTGGAAGGCGCTGGCAACTTTGTACCCCATTACCTTGGATATGAACGAGGTTGCCGCTCGCATCGCTAACGGTGGTAATGAGCCAGAGGGCTTCGACGCTTCCAACCCAGAGGATTACAGCCCAGCTAAGGGTGTGAAGCCACTCAAGCATGACAAGGCTGTTGCCCTGATTATCAAGCTGGTGGTTGAGGACGCTAAGAAGCAGTATCAGCTGCGTGAGGACGTAATGGGTGAGGACGCTATGCGCAACCTCGAATGCCGTGTTCTGCTTTCTGTTCTCGACCGCAAGTGGCGTGAGCACCTCTACGAGATGGACTACTTGAAGGACGGCATTGGTCTGCGTGGTATGGGCCAGCGCGATCCTCTGGTTGAGTACCAGCGTGAAGGCTACCGCATGTACAACTCGATGGCCGACGCCATTCGCGAAGAGACTCTCCAGATTCTCTTCCACATTGATTTGGCTGAGGCTCGTCGTGACCTCTCGCAGGAGGCTGAGGCTCTTGATGAGTTGCAGACTTCCGGCCCGCAGGATCCAAGCGAAGAGAGCGCTTCCGCTGCTTCTGCTTCTGATGCTGTTTCTGATGAGGCAGTCGAGGGTGCTGAAGCTTCTGAAGAAGAGGGAACCGAGACTAGCGCTTCGGCTCATCCAGAAGAGGGCAGCGACCCGATTGTGGGTATGCAACCTCTGAGCCACGCTGACCAGGAGGCTTCGACCAAGGAGCGCATTAGCCGCGGCTTGGCTGCTCAGGAGCACACTCCATGGTCGGATGGTCGCACCTTCCCAGGCACTCCAAAGAATGCACTGTGCCCATGCGGTTCTGGTCGTAAGTACAAGATGTGCCACGGTCAGAATGAGAAGGCCGAGAGCGGCGAGTGAGCCTGCTTCGCGCATCAGCGCGAGAGGAGCTTCTCAGCTGTTCATGAGATAACAAACCAAAAAGCTGGTCTTCGGGCCAGCTTTTTTGTTATCCGCCGCAGGCCTGGTTCCTCCGGTGCTCTCGCTGCGGATAAGCGCTGGTTGGATCGGGTAAGATGAGCGCGCACAACACACATACGTTGAAAACGCGCACAATGTAGTTGCTTATCGATAGACTTATAATCACAAAGCTTAATGGAAACGTTTGCGGTGTCGCAGTCGAAATTAGACCGCAGCGTGAGAGAGGCTAGCTGGAAGGCTAGGAATTGCAAGGGAGCATTATGTACTCGTTGGGTATTGACATCGGTGGCACCAAGATCGCAGCTGGCGTGTTTGATGAAAACCACAAGCTGGTCAAGCGCACACAAGTTCCAACACCACACACTGCAACGGCAATCAATGCTCAGATCGCCAGCATGTACCGTGAAGCCGTTGAGGAACTGGGAAAGATCGAGGCAATCGGCATTTCCGCAGCAGGCAATGTTGCAGCAGATCGTCGCACCATGACCTTCTCCGCCAACATTCCTGCATGGATCGACTACCCACTGGCTGACCACATTGAGGAACTCATCGACCACGAAGTTCCTGTCATCGTAGAAAACGATGCTAACTCCGCCGGCTGGGGTGAGTACATCGTCGGCGCTGGCAAGGGCACTAAGAACATGGTCATGCTCACCGTCGGCACTGGTCTGGGTGGCGCAATAATCATCAACGGTCAGCTCTTCCGCGGCTCCTTCGGCATGGCCGCTGAGGTGGGCCACCTGCCCATGGTCCCTGATGGTGAGACCTGCGGTTGCGGTCTGCGTGGTTGCGCTGAGAAGTACATTTCCGGTACCGCCCTCGAGCGTTTCGCTCGTTCTGCCGTTCGTCGTCAGCCTCAGAAGGGCGCTCGTCTGCTCGAGCTCGCCGGTGGCGATATCGACGCTATTCGCGGCCAGATGGTTTCCCAGGCTGCTAAGGAAGGCGATGAGCTCGGCCTCTACGCCTTCAACAAGATCGGCGAGTGGCTGGGCCGTTCCATGGCTGCTATTGCCACTGTTTTGGACCCTGACACCTTCATCATCGGTGGCGGCGTTGTCGCTGTGGGTGACCTGCTCATGAAGCCAGCCGAATACAACTTCGTCCGCTTCCTCCAGGCTGCTGCTTACCGTCCTCACGCTCAGGTTTTGGTGGCAACTGCTGGTAACGACGCTGGCATGATCGGTGTCGCTGACCTCGCCATGCAGGAAGTCCTGAACAAGCAGAACGCTTGAGATTATCACTGCGCTTCATCAGCAGAGGTTGAATGAGGTGCACTGATGGAAAGTGGCCGGAAGCTGAGCTTCCGGCCACTTTTTTGTGTACTGATAATCTGGAGAAATTCAGAGGCGAGCACCAGAGTCGAAACTCTCCGTATCGCCACCAGCATATGGGTCAGCAGTGTTGGGGTAGGGGGCTTCGTCCTGACGGCGAGAACCCAGCCATTCACCCAGCAGCCACAACACGCCGATAGCAAAGAGCAGGCCACCCAAGTACTGCGCAATATTACCGACGAGCGGAATGAGCGGGCCGAGGAAAGCAAGAACCAAGCCAACAGCAATCAGGCTCGTGCTCGTAATCGCTACGCGCGGCTGAATGCGTGCGTGTGATGAGGTGGTGAGAGTACGCGGGTCAGGGTCGCGCTCTTCGAGCAGCTCTTCGTTAGTCAGTGGACGGTTAGGCTGCTGGCTGTGCTCAGAGCGTGACTTCTTGGTAGTGGCAATCTTGCGCTGTTTTGCTTTTTGTTTGGCCTCGTGCTTGAGTTGCTTCACCAGCTCGTTATGGCGGCGCTGATCAGCCTGGGAAGCAGCTTTCTCAAATTCCTGCGCGGTACGAGAGTGAGCGAGGTCAGAAAGGTCGGTGGAGTCGAGGAGAGCTTGCCATGCCTGCGAATCAGATGTGGCAGAAGAGTTTGCGGAAGGCTGCGAGTTTGCGGGAGAGGCGGGGCTGCCAGAAGCCTGGTGAGCCCTAGATGTGGCAGATGCCGGGAAAGTGTCATGAGCCGAGGTGTCGGGCTGTCGAGTTTCGTCATTGTTGCTAAAATCCTGAGTGGACATGCTCCCATTCTAAGGGAGTTTCACGTTGTGGGAAAGGCGAAGGCTATGAAGAGGCCACTCAAGCTGTACTGGTTCTATATTCGAGTCTTGGGTGGATTCGCGTGGCGCCGCTTCACACCAACCGTGAAAGGCCTGGAAAATATTCCGAAAGCAGGCCCGCTGATTTTGGCAGCCAACCATTTGGCGGTGATCGACGACGCTGTCATCCCGCTGACCTTCCCACGCATGGTGCACTACATGGCCAAGGAAGAGTACTTTACCGGTAAAGGTATTCGCGGCGCTTTCAAAAAGTTCTTCTTCACCTCGGCAGGTACTTTCCCGGTGAACCGTTCGGGCGGTGGAAAGTCAGCCGATGCACTGCTGCACGCTAAGGAGATTTTGGAGCGTGGGGAAGTGTTCGGCATTCACCCGGAGGGAACGCGCTCGCCTGATGGCAAGTTGTATCGCGGCCATACAGGTGCGGCTCGTTTGGCTTTGCAAACTGGGGTATCGATTCTTCCTGTGGGCTTGATTGGCACGAATGATGCCCAGCCGATCGGCCAAGTCATGCCGAAGAAAGTTCACGTTGAAATCCGCTACGGCAAGCCTATTGAGGTGGAGAAGGTGGAGAACCCCACTCATGAGCAGGTTCGCGAGCTGACTGACCTGATGATGAAGAAGATCGCCGAGCTCACCGACCAAGAGTATGTGAATGAGTACGCTCAGGTGGTGAAGAAGCGGATGAAGGAGGAGCGCGAAGCTCAGCTTGCGGCCGCGGCTGCGTCAGAATCTTCGCCAGAGGCCGCGCCAAAGGGCAACTGAGACTGCCGCGGCTAACCGCTCCACAGGGTCGCTGCAGAGACGGAGTCAGAGCTTACACCAAGGTCAGAGTGATGACGGTTGGCTTGCCGTTGGTATCGCGCAGGCGTGCCTTCGTGTTGCCCGGAATCGACTGACTGAACACCTGGTGGAGCAGTTCGCCGATCAGCGACTTCTGCGTTTTCACCTCAAAGCCCAAGGCTTCCAGCTTCTTGACCGCATCGTCTTTAGACAAGCCGATGACGTTGGGAACCGTTGCCATTTCTGGGCCTCGAGATACCACCATGGTAATCTCGGAGTTTTTTGCGACTCGCTGGCCCTCCCCAGGCTTGACGGCGATGACAGCGCCTTGAGCAACAGTATCGCTAAACTCTTCGCTGACTTTCACCTTCAAGTGCGCGTTTTCCAACTCTTTCTGCGCCTCATCGGCGAGCTTTCCGGCGACTGCAGGGATGATGACAGGCTGCGGGCCCTGAGAAACGACGAGGAAGAGCGATGCCTGATCTTTCTTGATGAAAGTGCCCGGCTGCAGGGACGTGCTGATAATCTTGCCCTTGCCGATGGCATCAGAATATACTTTGCTCACTTTCGCCTTCACGTTGGCGCTGGTCAGACGCGAGGAGTAGGCGCTCCACACGCTCCCTTCTACTGCGCACTGGCCGGTGGCGCCTTGCAAATTTGACGGCTTGGCAGGGCTGGTCGGCGCTTTCTCGAGGTGTTGGCTGGTTGCCCCATTGGCCAAAGTTGTCGACAAAAGATTGTCACAGCTTGCGCTGATCGCAGGAATACGCAGATAACTGCCCGGACCGGCGAGCTGATACCAGGCGTAGTAGCCGCCTGCACCACCGCCGGCGAGAAGGGCCACGACGAGAGCAGTGATGGCAACCTTGCGGCCAGTGTGCTTTGGTTTTGCCGCGCTGCGAGCCATGGCTTGGGTCGGCGCTGTGGGTTGAGTTGGCACGGAAGAATGTGCGGAAGGCGGCAGCGGGCGCGTCGCCTGCTGTGCTGAGGTTTTCGGGCTCACCACGGTTTGCCAGCGCAAGTCAGAACCGGACTGGGCTTGACGCGGTGATCTACTGTGGACGCGCGTTGGCTGAGTGGAACTGACGCTGGTCGAACTAGCGGCTCCGGTAGTGCTGTGCACAGGGTAAGAGGCGCTCTGCATATCTTGGGTGTTGGCGGCGCTGCCAGCACTGTTCGCGCTGTGCGCAAGGTCCGGCAATGTTTCGAAAGGCTTTCGCGCTTCAGGCTGCGGAGTTTGCACCGCAGTGCGCTGTGGGTATTGCGAAAAGCGTGAAACCGACGGAGCAGGAGCAGTGGAAGCTGAAGCCTGGGGGTGTGGGGCAGCACCAGCAAGCGCAGAAAGAGCGGATGACGACGCTGGTAATCTTGAGGAATCATGCCGAAAAGCGAGCTGCTCAGAGCTCAACTCACGCTTCACCTGCGCAACAAGCTTGCCAGCAGCTTGACCATTCTGAGGCCTGCTCGCCGCCGAACGAGAAGTGAGGGTGGCCACCAACTCCACCACAGGGCGGGCAAACTGAGGGTCGATGCTGGTAAGCGAGGGAACATCCTGATTGACATGCTTGAAAACCATGGTCATCGGGTTTTCCGAGCGGAAGGGGATGTCACCCGTGAGCATTTCCCAGGCCATCATGCCCACCGAATAGACGTCGGCAGTAGGGGAAACGACGTCACTTTCCAACGTTTCTGGCGCCACATATGCGGCAGTGGCGAGCATGAGCCCCGACGTACCGGTAGTCTGCGTACTCATCATTTTTGCCAAGCCAAAATCGCCAATTTTCACAACGCCGCGAGAGGAAATGAGCACGTTTTCTGGCTTCATATCCCGATGCGTGATGCCAGCTAAGTGGGCGGCCGCCAAGCCATCGAAAACGGCGGTAAGAATGTTGAGCGTATCCTTCACGCTCAGCGGCGCAGAAGTTTCGAGAACGTGACGCAGATCCTGGCCTTCAACGTACTCCATGACGAGGTAGGGCAGGCCAGTGGATGTGGTGCCAGTGTCATAAACCTGAACGATGTGATTATTGGCCACGCGAGCTGCTGCAGTGGCTTCCGTGTGGAAACGACGGCGGAATTGCTCGCCGTGCTCGCCATGAGCGAGGCCCGAGTGGATGATCTTGAGCGCAACACGGCGCTCCAAGCGCTGGTCCATGGCAACGTAAACACTTGCCATACCGCCTTGCGCGAGAAGCTTTTCAATAGCGTAACGCCCGTCGATAATCTCACTCATGTTCATTCTTCCTATACTAACCGTGACAAGCTATTTGGCAGGCGAGCGCGACTTTACTTCACGCCGAGCATACGCGCGCAAATGAAGCGCACTCGCTCCCAGGCTTGCTCGGAAATGGGTGACGCTTGCTGCTGGTGTTGGGCTTGAGAGTCGTCTTGGCTAGAAGCTTGAGCGTGCAGAGCGTGTTCGAGCTTATCCAAAGCCTCGTCGGAGGAATGCTTCAGCTGCTGCAAGCGCTGCCAGGAGCGTTCGATAGCACCAGAGCGCTGGAAAATAGCCATTACTTGGGCAACATCTTCGTTGGTGCGCGCAGACTTGCTGTACAGGTTAATGAGGGTGTGGCGGTCATCCGGATCGGCCAAAATCAGGGCGTCAGCGAGCAAAATAGTGCGCTTGCCTTCACGAATATCACCGCCGAGAGGTTTGCCCGTGGGCGGGTTCGAGGGCACAACGTCCATCAGATCATCGTGGATTTGAAAGCCGATTCCTACTGGCCTGCCAATCTCGAAGCCTGATAATCTGGCGAAATTCTCGTCAAGCCCCGCGCACAACAAGCCCAAAGTAAACGGAATGATGCTGGTGTAGGAGGCCGTTTTGCGCTCATAGACGCTCCAACAGTTAGCGACGATTTCCTCAGGATTATCAAGCGGCGTGATGGAATTCGCCTGGTCGAGAACCTGGCCGATTTCCACCTCGCGCTGCATGGTGAGCATGGCCGTCATGACGGCAGAGGCGAGCTGCGCTGCTTGAGTTTGAGCTTGCGGCTCGGCGTGAGTTTGAGCGTGGGCTTGCGGCTCGGTGCGGGAATGTACTCCGGTTTCGGCTTGAGCCTGCGAGCAAGCGTTATTCGCGGCAATCAGCGAGATCGTGGCAAAAAGATCGCCCAACATTATCGCCAGACCGCGGCCACCCACCACCTGGGAGTGCTGGTCAACACTCGTGTGGAAGAGCTCAGAATAATGCGAATATTGCTGGGCGAGGGCGACCCACGCGGAATCCTCTCCGCGGCGCAGCACCGACTCATCCATAATGTCGTCGTGAACGAGAGCTCCCGTTTGGAACAGCTCCAGCGCGCAGGCAAGGTCGAGTGCAAAAGGATCGAGCGGCTCGGAGGTAGGGGTAGCGGCGGGGCTCGAGGTGGCGTCAGAGTTGTTGCGAGCGTCGCTGCGAGGGTTGAGCGCGGCAAAAGCAAGCAAACCCAGGGCTCTCAGACGCTTGCCACCCTCATCAGAAGAGTGCGCCTGCTGAGCAACAGCACGCATGAGGGCAGCTGACGGCGTGGAATCCGGGTCAGGGTAGGCTAGTTCGCTGATCAGCGCGCGCAAACGCTGGTTGACCTCATCTTTTGCACTGCTGTACCAATCCACGATGTACCTCCTGTTTGTCCCCACTCAAATCCTACTCTGAGGCTCGTTTCGCTTCCCTCTCGCAACTTATCCACATTTTGAGAAAAAACATGTTCGCCCTTGCTCCCTCTGCTTTCCTGAGATTATCAGTCAACCGACGAAAGGACGAGCAATGTTACCTTCCACTTATATGACCCCTGCGCTGACCTTCGTGGAGCATGCGCATAAAGAATTCTTGCGTTACACCGCAACCATCACCACTGATCCCCTGCGCAGTGCCATTCAAGGGCAATCCGCGGAAAAACAAGGAGCGAAAAGCCAACCGCTGACCTCACGAACCGGCCCGCTCTCCCGCGGAGTAGAACTATGGAGGAGCTTCGAATTCGCTGCCTATCTGCCCATTCTGCTGTGGTGGTATAGCCTCGTGCAATGCGAAAAGCCGGTGAAACGGCGTTTCAGTGAAGCACCGGTGAGCGAGCAGCAGATAGAGAGCATCGCTCACTTCGTCTCCACTAACCCCTCTTTTGCTATCGGAGAGCAGGTGAGCAGGCAAGTGGGCGCGCTTTTCGACGGTTCTGCTGCCCCTGAGAGTGCTGAGCAGGCGAAAGGTGGAGCGGGAGGGCGCATGGTTGCATTGTTTGCTTACGCCTGCCACAATTGCCTCGCGTTTCGCGATGCCATACTGTTGTGCAACTTTACGAGCCTGACGTTCGAGCAGCTTGTTGATGTGGCGTTTACTCCACATGCGACGGCCTCTCAGCAGGCGATCACTGAGCATTTGACAGCTGCATTGAAGAAACCTCAGGAATACTTGCTGTGCCGGGCTTCACGCGCAGTGAGTTTCCTGTTATGCGCGCTACAACAATTAGAAGGTGCAGATAGGGTGCAACCTCTCGCGATGAGTTCCTACTTGTTATGGTGGGGTGGAAGAGTGGCGGAAAGTACGGCATTAGCATTCCAAGCGCTCGACCTTGACCCGCAGTGCTCATTAGCTCGTATTGTGGTGAAAGCGAATGAGGCCAGAGTTCTTGCGCATTGGAAGAGTGAACCGCACTGGCCCGTAGCCTGAGCGTGTGGGCAAGAGGCTGACGGTCCTCTCGAAGGGCGAGCGAGCTCATTTAGTGTCAACTCGCTTAGGATTTCGTGGCATGGGAATAAAATAGCCTTCTTGACTGTTTATAGCCTTGGTGGAGTTTGCTTGTTACCACGAAGGTAACTGTGATGAGGAGGGCATTTGGTGACACGAGCCACACAGTCTTCAGCAAAGAAAACTGCAGCAAAGGCTGCAACCAAGAAAGCTGAAGAGGCCACTCAAACAGTGGATGATTCTGAGGATGAAGAAGCTGCGAAGGCAGTAAAGCCGAAGAAGACTACACGAAAGAGCTCCAAGGCGAAAAGCACACGAGCTGCCGCTAAGGCCACCCCTGCTGACAAGAAGGAAAAGGAAGCAGAGGTTGACGACCTCGAGGACGATCGCTCGGCTGAGGACTTCGACGAAGACATGCCTCTCGACGACGGCGAAGACTTTGACTTGGATGACCTCGACCTCGATAGCGATGAGGATGAGGACAACGACGACTACGACGATTCTGACGACCTCGACGATGACTTGGACGAGGATGATGACGACGATGATGATTCCGTCACCGTCACTGAGTCTGCCAACGCCGAGCGCCCAACCGTCTCGTCGACTACCATTCCTGGTGAAACCATCGCCGACTACTTCGGCAAAAAGCGTAAGAAGAAGGTCGCCCAGCCAGGCATGAGCGGCGCCTACGTCGTGAGCAACGACGATGACGACGATGAGGATGTCACTCCTTCAGGTAACCCGAAGAGGCGTGTGGTGTCCTCCGGTGCTACTGCCGATCCGGTGAAGGACTACTTGAAGCAGATTGGTCGCGTTCCACTGTTGACCGCTGCTCAAGAAGTTGACCTTTCCGAGCGAATCGAGGCAGGCCTGTACGCTCAGCACCTTCTGGACACTGAGGGTGAGGGCATGAGCTTCAAGCGCAAGCGTGAGCTCAAGTGGGCTGCTAACGATGGTCGTAAGGCAAAGGACCACCTGCTTGAAGCAAACCTTCGACTCGTGGTGTCTCTGGCTAAGCGTTACACCGGCCGCGGTATGCTCTTCCTCGACCTCATTCAGGAAGGAAACCTGGGCCTGATTCGCGCCGTCGAAAAGTTCGATTGGAAGAAAGGCTTCAAGTTCTCCACCTACGCAACCTGGTGGATTCGTCAGGCTATCACTCGCGCTATGGCCGACCAGGCTCGCACCATTCGTGTTCCTGTGCACATGGTCGAAGTCATCAACAAGCTGTCTCGCGTTCAGCGTCAGATGTTGCAGGACTTCGGTCGCGAACCAACCCCCGACGAGTTGGCAAAGGAACTCGACATGCCGGTCGAGAAGGTCGAAGAAGTGCAGAAGTATGGTCGCGAACCAATCTCCCTGCACACTCCTCTGGGCGAGGATGGCGATTCCGAGTTCGGCGATTTGATCGAGGATACCGATGCCATCGCTCCACAGGATGCCGTCAGCTTCTCCCTGTTACAGGAGCAGTTGCGCGATGTTCTCAGCACTTTGAACGAGCGTGACGCATCCGTGATTCGTATGCGCTACGGCTTGGATGACGGCCAGTCCAAGACCTTGGATGATATCGGTCGCGTGTGGGACGTCACCCGCGAACGTATTCGCCAGATCGAGGCGAAGACGATGAAGAAGCTCAAGGAAAAGAGCAGCTTGCGTCCATTGAAGGATTTCTTGGACGACTGAGTTCGTCTGAAGGCCGGCAAACATGCCGGCCTTTGTTTTGTCATTTGCACGTGGCTAAACTGAGGCAGTCGAAAGGGTGAATAAGTGGCAACGTCTTACTCCTCGAAAAATATTGCAGTTCTCGAAGGTTTGGATGCCGTCAGGAAACGTCCTGGCATGTACATCGGAACCACCGACACTCTTGGCCTCATGCACTGCCTGTGGGAAATCATCGATAATTCCGTCGATGAAGCACTCGCCGGAGTCTGCACCAAAATCCGCGTGATTTTGCACGACGACGGTTCTGTCGAAGTGCAAGATAACGGCCGCGGTATCCCTGTAGACACCGAGCCGAAAACGGGCCTTTCTGGTGTGGAAGTTGTTCTCACCAAGCTTCACGCTGGTGCAAAGTTTGGCGAGTCCAGCTACAACCAATCTGGCGGTTTGCATGGTGTGGGC
>CASERW010000040.1:0-12282 GCA_949290445.1 Aeriscardovia aeriphila
CTACATCGATGCAGCTGACGCGAGAAGATTTCCTTGCGCAGCGCACAACTGTTGAGGAAAGTATCGTCAGCAGTGGAAATCTGGAGTTATCCTGCCACCTTGCTCACAGCTATGCACAGGCACCCACTGAGCATATTCACCTCATGCTGCGTGACTTTAACCGCGAACATTTCGAAACGACGGATAGCCACGAGCTTGCCGTGTGGCTGACAGATAAGGGACAGCTCGTCGGGGGAGTGTATGGCGAGGTTTTTGGCCACTGGCTTGAGGTGGAATACCTTGTTGTAGCCGCCGATTACCGAAAGCAAGGTTGGGGCTCACTTCTGCTGGAACGCATAGAGAAGGCTGGTCAACAGGCAGGAGCTCAACAGGTTCTGCTCAACACTTTTGGTTTCCAAGGTAAGCTTTTCTACCCTCGTTTCGGTTATCACGAGATTGGCAGAATTGAGAATTACCCAGTGACAGGTTCACAACACTGGTTTGTTAAACGGTTGAACTAAAGAAGGCTGATGCAACTGTACTAATTAGTTGTGCGCTTGGTTCTTCTTTGCGAGCTTAGGGTTAGGCTCTATCACATGAATATCCATTCCTGGCAATCTGGCGAAAGAATAAACGACCACAACGACGGCGAAAAGTGGGACCGAGGTGCCAAAAGCAAGAGCTAAACCAGGCCATTTCGCGTAACTGAACAGCACCAAAAGCAGCACAATAATGAGCATCAGCGAGCACAGTGGTCGAACGATGACCAAAGTCAGCGTTTGCTTGAGAATCCAGAAGAAATCCTCATCGAAATTCGCGCGCACCACCCAGACGAGCGTTGCGAATAGCAAGTACACCACGTTGAGCAGCAACAAGATTCCCGACACGGCATACGTCGGCGCGCCCAGGTAATTATTGTTGGCCAGCATGTAGTCGACGAAGAGAAAAACGGCGATCAAAGTGAGCGGATAGCCGAGAATATTCGCCCACACGAGGTCGTCTTTCCAAAAACGGTAGAAGAGTTTCCAGGTTTGCTTGACGCTCCAGCGCCGACCAGGCTCGATACGTCGCGATAGTGGCGGAAAAGGCTGGGAAAACGCCCAAGATTACCAGTCCGGCAAGGCTGAATACGAGAAAAGCAATATGAACCACGAGAACAAGAAGAACCACGCGGCACGCAAATTCATACATCTGAGCAATGCGGCTCATCACTCACCTCACTGTGAATTGGAAGAATCGTTAGCATTCGAGGAAGTAGTAGAAGAAAGGCCTGCGAAGTATTCCATAGCTGCGCGCGGAAGCTGCTTTCCCTTCTGTACATTGGCAAAAATAAACACGGCATTCTTCGGCCCATCAATGCTTTTCCACACTGCAGTGTTATCCAGCGCAATCGCCACAGCTTTGTGTGAACCTGTTGTTGAAAGCTCATGCGTGAGCTGTCCCTCAGCATCGAGTAACAGCCCAGCTCGGGAAAGTTCCTGCATTTGCTCTGGTGTTGCAACTTCGGCTATTGGGGTGAGAAGTTTGTTTCCTGCAGTGACGTCGAGATTACTCGAAGGGGTCAGGAAAGCGTTGACTGAGCCGGAGGCAACCATGGCAAACAGCTTCTCCGATTGAGCGACATCTTGAGTAGATTGCGGGGAGCTAGAGGTGGTCAACATGAGCTCGGAGTGCAGCTGCGCGCGCACCTGAGGAAGGTGTGGCGAACTGGTAATCTTGCGGTTTAAGCCTTTCTCCAGAGCGGAAACCTGCTTGCTAGACAGTGTTAAATCAAGAGTTTCAACACCGAGAGAAGGCTTGTGGTAGTTGATGACGAGTGTGGCAATGATGCTGGCTGCGATGAGGATGAGCGTTGCAAAAAAGCCTACAACAAGCACAACCTGATGGTTTTTCGCCCATTTTTTCCAGCGCGGTGTGCGAGGAGGGGTGGCGGAAGCAAAAGTGTCGACCAGGGCTTGCACTGCTTCATCAGAAGATTCGGAATAGACCATTGCTCTTACTCATTTCTGTGCCCGAGGCTTCGTAGACTCACCAATTCTCAAGTTGAAACCTATGGCAACATTTGAGGACTGTGAGCTCTAGCCTTTTCTCTCGGCTAGAGCTCTTGAAAATCTCAAGGAAGGCGAGAAGGCTTAGCTTTCCGCCGCCTCACCCATGGCAAGTGCAGTGCGGTGAACAGCATCGCCTGCTTCGCGGCTGACAAACTCGCGAATGATAATCTCAGCAATTTCAGGAGAATGGGCCTCTAGCGCAAAGTGGCCGCCGTCAATAGGGAAAACCTGAGCATTTTTGTCGTCTTTGGCAAGGGCGTAAGCTCCCGGCATTGTGTACGCAGGGTCATTCTTACCAAAGATTGCCAGAACGCGAGGCTGGTAGTGACGAACATAATCTTGCATGCGCTGATAGTTCATCAGGTTGGAGCGGAAGTCAAAGATGAGGTCATTCTGAGCGTGAACAAAGTTGCAGTGACGCAGAGAATAGAACTCGTCCAAAGCCCACCCATCGGGGCTGATAGAACCTGGTTTTTCCCCAATTTCGTAGTAATGACGAATAATGCCGTCTGAATAGGCATTTTCGTAGCGGCGCCTCTTGGCAGGAGTAGGGTTAGCCCAATAATCCTTGAGCTCAGTGAACAGTTCGCCTAAACCTTCGACGTAAATCGTACCGTTTTGTACGACGATGCCGTCCACGGCATCGGGGTGACGAGTGGCAAACTCAAAGCCAATCGGAACAGAATAGTCGAAAACGTAGAGGTAGAAGTGCTTCAGGCCAAGCTCCTCGGTGAAAGCTTCGGTGAAGTTCACGAGGTTATCAAAGGAGTAGATAAAACTGTCCGGCTCGATAGTCTGGCCAGAACCCGGAAGGTCAGGGGCAATGACGTGGAAATGCTCAGCCAGAATGGGCATGAGCTTTCTAAAGTAATGGCTAGTGCTCGGGAAACCGTGCAGCAGCAGGAACGCCGGTTTGCTCGGGTCGCCAGCTTCGCGGTAGAACACGGTAAAGCCGTTCTTCTCTACAACGTTGTAGCGCATAATTCACCTTCCAATAAAGGTTTCTCTCTTTCTGCGGGCAGAATCGATGGAAGGGCACCGCAGAACCCTCATCGCACAACATTGTAAAACAGGCAAAGAAAAAGCTCCCTCACCTTTCCCTCTGGGGTAACCCGAAGAGAAAGAAGGGAGCTGAAAACGTGTGACGCTATGAGCACACGCGAGCAGGCGAGTGAAAGCTGTGAGGCTTACTCAGCCTTCGATCTTCTTCACGGCCTGAGCAGAGAGCGGATCGTCAGGCATGGAAACCAGCGTGAGCTTATCCTCGTCAGCTGTGTGGTCTACAAACACGGTGTCACCATCGTGAATCTGGCCAGACAGAAGCATAGTTGCTAACTGATTGCCAATCTGAACTTGTACCAAGCGACGCAGAGGACGAGCACCGTAAGCAGGGTCGTAACCCATCATCGCAAGCCACTGCTTTGCAGCCTTGCTCACTGACAGCTTGATGCGACGATCCGTCAAATGGCTAGCCACTTGAGCAACCTGCAAGTCGACAATAGCCGAGAGATTCGCCTGCGTCAGAGGCTTGAACACGATCATCTCATCCAAGCGGTTCAAGAACTCAGGCTTGAAGTGCGCATGAACAGTGTCCATCACGGCCTTGTGCTTTGCCTCCTCATCCATATCGTCACGAACCAGGTACTCAGCACCCAAGTTGGACGTCATGATGAGAATAGTGTTCGTGAAGTCAACCGTGCGACCCTGGCCATCCGTCAAACGGCCATCATCCAACACCTGCAACAGAAGGTTGAACACTTCCGGGTTCGCCTTCTCCACCTCATCAAAGAGCACAACAGAGTAAGGACGACGACGAACAGCCTCAGTGAGCTGACCACCTTCCTCATAGCCGATGTAGCCAGGAGTTGCACCGATCAAGCGAGACACAGAAGCCTTCTCCATGTACTCGGACATGTCGATACGAACCATGGCCTTCTCGTCGTTAAACAGGAAGCCAGCCAAAGCCTTTGCCAACTCCGTCTTACCTACGCCAGTCGGACCCAAGAACAGGAACGAGCCAGTTGGGCGATGCGGGTCGGAAACGCCTGCGCGAGCACGGCGAACAGCGTTAGCCACGGCATCAATTGCTTCTTGCTGGCCGACCACATGCTTGGCGAGCTCGGCATCCATATGCAGCAGCTTTTCGTCTTCGCTTTGGTTGAGCCTTCCCACAGGAATGCCCGTCCAATCAGAAACGATTTCTGCCACGGATTGCGCATCCACATGGTCAGGAACCATCGGCTCTTCTTGAGGTGCAGCTTGAGATGCTCCGTTGGAAGCGTGTTCGCTGGAATCAGTGCTGTTGCCAGTGCTGGAATCAGTGCCAGAGGTTTGCTCTTGGGCTTGCTGCAACTGCTTCTGAATCTCAGGAATTTCACCATAGAGAATGCGTGAAGCAGTGCTCAAATCACCTTCACGAGTAGCCTTATCAGCCTGAACGCGAGCAGCATCAAGGCGGGCACGCAAATCGCCTACCTTTTCACGTTCGCCCTTCTCCTTTGCCCAACGAGCATTCAAACCAGCGAGCTTCTCCTGGGTGTCAGCAAGCTCTTGTTCGAGCTTTTCCAAACGCTCTTGAGAAGCAGGATCAGTGGCCTTCTTCAACTGCATTTGCTCCATTTGCAAGCGCGTGACAGTGCGAGAAAGCTCATCAATCTCTTCTGGCTGGCTGTCCAGCTCCATGCGCAGGTGTGCAGCAGCTTCGTCGACAAGATCAATTGCCTTATCAGGAAGCTGACGGCCAGTGATGTAGCGGTTCGACAATGTAGCTGCAGCAACAAGAGCATCGTCGCCGATAGTCACCTTATGGTGAGCCTCATAACGACGCTTCAAACCGCGCAGAATGGCGATAGTGTCCTCAACGCTAGGCTCGCCGACGAAAACTTGCTGGAAGCGGCGCTCCAAAGCGGGGTCCTTCTCAATGTTTTCGCGGTATTCGTCGAGGGTTGTTGCGCCGATCATGCGAATCTCGCCACGAGCGAGCATCGGCTTGAGCATGTTGCCAGCGTCCATCGAGCCTTCGGCAGCGCCCGCGCCAACAATGGTGTGAATCTCATCAATGAAAGCGATGACGTTACCATCCGACTGACGGATTTCGTTGAGAACAGCCTTGAAACGCTCCTCAAACTCGCCACGGTACTTACTACCGGCCACCATAGAGCCCAGGTCGAGAGCGACCAGGCGCTTATTCTTCAAGCCGGTTGGCACATCGCCAGAGACGATACGCTCGGCAAGGCCTTCAACAACAGCAGTCTTGCCAACGCCTGCTTCGCCGATGAGAACAGGGTTGTTCTTGGTGCGGCGCTCGAGAATTTGCATGACGCGGCGAATTTCACGGTCGCGGCCGATCACTGGGTCGAGCTTGCCTTCACGTGCCTGCTTGGTGAGGTCAGTAGAGTACTTTTCCAAAGCTTTGTAGGTGCCTTCCGCATCCGGGCTCGTCACATGAGCGCCTCCGCGAATAGTTGGCACGGCTTGGCGCAACTTATCAGGGCTCACGCCTGCGCGGCTCAAAATATCAGCGGCGTCAGAAGGGCCGATGGCAATGCCGATGAGCAGGTGTTCAGTGGAAACGTATTCGTCGCCAAGCTTGCTCATTTCCTTTTGCGCGTTGACGAGCGCGACGGTGAGCTGGCGGCTGGCGTCAGGCTGAGCGGTGCTTGAGCCGGAAGCCGCTGGCAGTTGGGTGAGTGCGTGGCGTACTTGGGCGCCGATTTCTTGAACGTTGGCGCCGGTTGCTTGCACGAGCCCCTTAACGACGCCGCCATCTTGGCGCAGCAAAGAATCGAGCAGATGCAGCGGTTCGACGGTGGGGTTGCCTGCTGCAGAAGCTGTTTGAATGGCATCCCCGATGGCCTGCTGTGCCATTGTTGTGTACTTTTCGTCTTGATTGGCCATCACGAACTCCTTTCCTGTTATCTCTTCCAGCTCGGCTGGAGGCTGGGCTGGTTTGCATCTAGAAGGAGTAACAGATTATCAGCGCAGATATTCCCAAAACTTGATAGAAGTTGGCTCAAGTTTTATCGTTTACACTTGTAGTTCACCAACAGCAAGATTGCCACGACGCACAAACCCAGAACGTACACTGAAAACATGAGCGATACGAATGCAGAAGTTTCCCTGATCTCCCCCTCCGAGTGGGAGCTGATGAGAGTGGTGTGGACCGAAGGGCCCAGCAAAGCCAAAACTCTCGTGGAAAACATGTCCAAGAAAAGGCAGTGGTCTGAGTCGACCACCAAAACTCTGCTTCGCCGCCTCGTCGGCAAGGGAATTCTCACCACGAAAAGCGTCGAAGGCCAGCGCGGCTTCCTCTACACACCAACCGTGGCAGAGAAAGAAGCCATGCGCGACCAGGCTGTACAGCTGTTCAACTCCATGTGCGCTATGAAGCGCGGCTCAGTGCTCATTGAACTCATTGAGCGTACGCAGATGACCAAAGGTGACCTTGATACTCTCACAAAAGTAATAAAGAACAAGCGCGAAACAGCGCCAGAAACTATTGACTGCGACTGCCTGCCGGACGAGTGCGACGAGCATGAGAGTTTGGCGCACTGATAATCGGCACTGATAATCTCAAGAAATTCGGCCTTTACTCAGCAAAAGGAGCCTTGTAGAAGTTCTGGTAGGAGCGGGAAGGTGTCGGGCCGCGCTGGCCTTGGTAATGCGAGCCCAAAGCCTGCGAACCATAAGGGTGCTCGGCCGGGGAAGAGAGCTCAAAGAAGCAGATTTGGCCAATTTTCATGCCAGGCCAGAGCTTGACAGGAAGCGGGCTGACGTTCGACAGCTCCAAAGTGATGTAACCGTTGAAACCAGGGTCAATAAAGCCGGCCGTCGAATGGGTGAGAATGCCCAAACGGCCCAGCGAGCTCTTGCCCTCCAAACGGGCGGCAATCTGGCCGGAAATGTGAACGCGCTCGAGGGTGGAGCCCAAAACGAACTCGCCAGGGTGCAGAATCCAAGGCTCGCCTTGCGCAACGCTAAACTGCTCAGTCAGCTCGCCTTGGTCCTCCGCAGGGTCGACGTAGGTGTACTGGCGATCGTTGAAAACGCGGAAGAAGCGGTCGAGGCGCACGTCAATGGAAGCTGGCTGGATCATCTCAGGCGTGAAGGGGTCGAGTTCAATATCGCCCATGTCCACGCGGGCGCGAATATCACGATCGCTGAGAAGCATAATTCCTCATTTCTCCAAGCTTCCTTACTTGCTCTCATACTAGAGGCGAACCTGCCCAGAGCGCGAGGGCAGCGGGCGCCTGGGTGGTGCGCCGGCTTGCGGTGGGGGAGCGCGTCCGGCCAGGAGCTTGGCCGACGAGGCTGGCCGGTAACCCTGCAAACCGGCGAATTGTCAGGCGTGTGAGCCAGCTGTGAACAGGGAGGACCTCCTGTGGCAGAATAAGAGGTGTGATTTACTTAATTCTTGGCTGGATTGGCGCGATTATCGCACTGCTTCTGCTCGTGCTCGCCTTGGCAAAGATGGAGTCGGTGAACAACGGGCTCTCCTCGCGCGTGCCGGACACTTTTGAATGGCTGCAGCGTAAGGCGATGAAGCAGCAGAAGAATAGGCGCAACGGACGCGTGATTGCCACTCAGATGGCCCTCGCCCCGAGTAAAGACGTCCGTCATGGTGCTACTGCGCAGGATCGCTCTGTCGTGCAGACCTCCGGTTCGGTGGTTGAGCTGCACGCCTTCTCTCGTCAGACGGCTGAGGAGAAGGTGGCCAATGGTGAGCTTGCTAATCTCGTGTCGCACACCTCTCACCCTCAGGCTTAAGCCCCGAATTTCTCCAGATTATCAGCGCTGCTTGTCGCTCGCGCGAGTGAACTTCACGAAAGGTTGAACATGGATCTGACTACTACCCTCTTGATAATCCTGGGGGTTATTGTTGTTGTCGCCATTATTGGTGTCGTCATCGCGAAGAGCGCGCATAAGGGGGCTCAGACCGGCGAAAAGCCGACGGAGAAACAGGCCGAAAAGCCAGTACAGAAGCTCGCCGAGGAAACTGCAGCTGGGCCTGATAAGAAGCCTCAAGCTACTGAGCCACAGCTCAAAGCTACACCTAAAGCTGAACCGGTAGCCAAGCCAGAAGCTGCTAAGCCTGAAGCTGCCAAGCCAGAAGCTGCTAAGCCTGAAGCTGCAGCTCAGCCCGAGACTGCAGCTCAGCCAGAGCCAGTTGTCAAGCCAGAGCCAGCAGCCAAGCCAGAAATCGTCAAGCCAGAGAACTCACAGAGCCGCCTCGTTCGCCTGCGCTCCAAGCTCGCGCATTCTGCTAATCCTTTTGGAAAAGCATTGTTCTCCATCCTCTCGCGCGACCACTTGAGCGAGGAAGATTGGGAAGACGTTGAGGACACCTTGCTTCTTGCCGATGTGGGTGCGGAAGCTTCCGAAAAAATCGTCGATGAACTGCGCCAAGATTCTCGCGCGCAAGGTACTCGTTCGGCCGAAGAAGTGCGCAACATGCTGCGCGAACGACTGCTGGACGCCGTGGGCCGCGACACTGACCGCAGCCTCGAAGCGCTGAGCAACAACGAGCCAGCAGAGCCAGCAGCCGCTGAACAAGCCCACCCGCTGCACGTCATCATCATGGTCGGCGTCAACGGCACCGGCAAAACCACAACCGCAGGCAAGCTCGGCCGTCTCTTCGTCGCTGAAGGCCGCCACGTCGTTCTCGCCGCCGCCGACACCTTCCGAGCAGCAGCAGCCGACCAGCTCGCCACCTGGGCCGCACAGTCCGGCATCGAAGTGGTGCGCTCCGACAAGGATGGCGCCGACCCAGCATCTGTTGCCTACGACGCTGCTCAAAAAGCGCTCAACGACAAGGCTGACGTGCTCATCGTCGACACTGCCGGCCGCCTGCAAAACAAGCGCAACCTCATGGACGAGCTCGGCAAAATCCGCCGCGTCATCGAAAAGCTCACCCCTGTTCAGGAAGTCCTGCTCGTGTTGGACGCCACCACTGGCCAAAACGGCATGACTCAGGCCGAAGTGTTCGCTGAGGCGATTGGAATTACTGGCGTGGTGCTCACCAAGCTGGATGGCTCTGCCAAGGGTGGCGTCGTCATTTCCGTTCAAAACAAGCTGGGTGTTCCGGTCAAGCTTGTCGGCCTGGGCGAGGGCCCGGACGACCTCGCTGTGTTCGACCCTGCTGGTTTCGTCGACGGCATTTTAGGCTAAGCAGCACTAGGGGAGGATTATGAATATCACAACTGTATGGCTGCTCGTAGCAAGCGTGCTTTCCATGCTTACGACGGTGGGCGTGGGCCTGTATTACATGGGTTTGGCTCGCGTCAAGTCGGTGCTAAACATGGGAATGCTCATGCTGGGCGGCATCGTCACCACGTGCTTGGTGTGGGTGTTGTGGGCGTGGTCGCTCGCTTTTGGCGGCTCAGATGTTGCGGGAGTGGTGGGCAACCCTGCTTCCGGCTTCTTGCTGCGTGACAGCATCGCCTTGAAAAATGGGGCTTTCCTCTCGGTGATGCCGACGGGTGCGAGCTACCCGCGTTTGGCTGATGTGCTTTTTGAGATGACGGTCGCCTGCCTTGCGGTGGTGTTGATTTCTGGCGCTTTGGCAGAACGCATTAAGTTCAGTGCGTGGGCTATTTTTGTGGTCTTTTGGGTGAGCATTGTTTATGCTCCTGTGGCTCATATGCTCTGGTCGCGCTCGGGCTTGCTGTCCTCGACGGGCCCGCTGTCCCAGGCTTTTGGTTCTGGCGCGCATGATCTCGCTGGTTCTGGTGTGGTGTGGCTTTCGGCTGCTGTGTCCGCGCTCGCAATCGTGTTGATTATTGGCCGTCGTCGCACTTTCCACGTCACCCCGCTTAAGCCGCATAGTTTGACGTTGTCCTTCTGTGGTGTGGCTCTGGCTTTCGTTGGTTTTATGGGCTTTGTGGCTGGTCACGTTCACTCGGGTAATGGCACGGCTGTTTACACGGTTCTCTCGATGCTGTTGGCCTGCTCTGCCTCGTGTTGGGGATGGCTCATGATTGACAGGCTGCGTAACCGTCATTTCACCGCTCTGGGCGCGATTTCGGGAATTCTGTGTGGCATGGCAGCGGTTTGTGCTGCCGCTGATTCTTTGAACCCTCTGTGGACTGTTCTGATCGGCTTCATCGCGGGTGTTGCCTGCTCTTCCGCGGTTTCGTGGAAGTACCGTTTGAACTATGACGATTCCTTCGACGTCGTTGCCATTGCTGGCGTGGGTGCGGTTATTGGCTTGCTCGCCAACGGTTTGTTTGCTCAGAAGGGTGGCCTGCTCACCGGTGGTGGTGTGGGCTTGCTAGTGGCTGAGCTCCTCGAAATTGTGGTGGTCTTCCTTTGGGCTGGCGTGTGGACGGCAGTGATCGCCTTCGTTTTGGAGAAGACGGTGGGCTGGCGTATTGCTGACCGTGATGAGGTTTTGGGCGTCGATATTGCCGACCAGGGCGAGAAGGGTTACGACTTTGAAACCTTCTCGAACTCGGTGTTTAAGGAGGCTCAGTAAATGAAGATTGTCACTGCAGTTATTAAGCCCGAATGCTTGGATGCGTGCAAAACTGCGCTTGCTCAGGCTGGCGTTCGTGGAATGACGCTCACCTCCGTCTCCGGTTTTGGCCAGGAAGTGGGCCATTCTGAGGTGTATCGCGGGGCTCGCTACAATTCTGACCTCATCACCCGCGTGCGCATTGACGTGGTGAGTGCCGATGAGGATGCGAACACCTTAGTCAACGTGCTGGTTGAGGCGGCAAAAACCGGGAATGATGGCGATGGTTTCATCTGGGTGGCACCGCTGGACCGTGTCGTCAGGATTAACACTGGCGATGAGAATGAGGCTGCGCTGTAGGCTACGGTGAGCGCTGATAATCTTGAGGCATGTGAGGGGAGAGAAGGAGAAATATGGCTACCGATGTGAGCATGAAGGTTCCTCCGCACGATTCTGACGCCGAAAAGGCGGTGCTGGGCTCAATGCTGCAGACGCAGGACGCCATCACCGAGGCGACGGCCGTGCTGACCGAGCAGGATTTTTACGAGCCGAAGAACCAGATTATTTTCTCCACCATCATTCGCCTCTTCTCCGCCGGTGAACCTGCCGATGTGATTACCGTGGCCAACCAGCTGGAAAAGGAAGATAAGCTCACCCAAGCAGGTGGCAGCATTTATATTGCCGACCTCGTGCCCTCCTCGCCACAAGCGGCTTCGGTGAACAGCTATGCTTCCATCGTGCGCGATAAGGCTTTGCTCAGGCGCGTGATTGAGTCGGGCCGAGCCATCATCGAAATGGGCGAAAAGGCGGGCGGTGCACCAGCAGAACAAGTCGTCAACATGGCCCAGCAGAAGGCAATGTCCCTATCGGATAACCGCCTGCGCACCGACTATGTGGATATTTACAACACGGCGTACGAGACGCTCTCCAATATTTCTGCTATTCAAAGCGGCCAAGTCAAGCAAGGTGTGGACACCGGCTTCGTCGCTCTCGACGGGCTGATGCACGGTTTGCAGCCAGGCCAGCTTGTTATTGTGGCTGGCCGCCCGGCTATGGGTAAGTCCACTTTTGCTATGGATATCGCCCGTTACGCAGCTTTCCGCCAGAACATCACCACCATCGTGTTCTCCCTGGAGATGAGCCGCGACGAAATCGCTCAGCGTATTATTTCCGCGGAAACCTCCATTCCTTTGGAAACTTTGCGTGCCGCTCAGCTGGATGACCGCCAGTGGGATCGTTTGAATAAGGAAATGGGTGAGATGCAAAACGTCCCGCTCCTGCTTGACGATTCACCGAATATGTCGCTGATGGAAATTCGCTCGAAGTGCCGTACTTTGAAGCAGGGGCAGGCCTCGATGAAGCCATTGGGCTTGGTGGTGATCGACTACTTGCAGCTGATGAGCTCGACCGGAGCGGTGGAATCGCGCCAGCAAGAGGTGTCGGAGTTCTCCCGCTCGCTCAAGCTGCTGGCTAAGGAGCTCAACGTTCCTGTGATCGCACTGTCACAGTTGAACCGTGGCCCGGAAATGCGTCAGGATAAGAAGCCAATGCTCTCTGACCTTCGTGAATCGGGTTCTATCGAGCAGGATGCTGATGAAGTGTTGCTCGTTCACCGCCCTGATTTCTATAACAAGGAAGATCGCCCTGGCGAGGCTGACATTATTGTGGCGAAGAACCGTAACGGCCAGACGGGAACGGTGGGGCTTTCCTTCGATGGTGCAAATTCGCGCTTCTTGAACTTGAGCCAAGACGTCGAGCAAGGAATTTAACGGATTCTAGGGATTGAGGAACTGAGGACTC
>CASERW010000040.1:12330-13864 GCA_949290445.1 Aeriscardovia aeriphila
GACTCTCGGAATTTAAGGGAATTTAAGGAGCATAATGGCACAGCAATCAATGTCTGCTTTCACCTCCAGCGTGGCAGACGACGATGCTCAGCGCGCTCGCGTGCAAGCACACACTCACAGCTGGAAGAAGCCTTTCACTCCTGCCATCGGTAAATGCGTTTACAGCCTCGCCCACGTGCGCGGTGGCGGCTCAGCATTCCCTGGTGAAGTGGTGGAAAAGCTGGACCCCGGCTTCCTTGCTCGCACCTTGAGCAATCTTCCTTTGGGAACTGTGGTGGTCAGCGGCACCAACGGCAAAACCACGTCGACTCGTATGGTGGTCAGCCTTTTGGAAAGCTTGGGATTGAAGGTTTTCACGAACCCGACTGGCTCGAATTTCGTGCGTGGCGTCATCTCCTCGCTGTTGCCTCAAATCTCGCTTTCTGGCAAGCTGGACGCTGATATTGCGGTGCTCGAGCTGGACGAAGCCTACTCGGTGAAGTTTGTTCAGCAGGTTCAGCCTCGCTATACCTTGCTTCTCAACGTGATGCGCGACCAGCTGGACCGATTTGGTGAGATTGACACCACGGCTCGTCTGCTGGCGCACGCGGCTCATGCCACATCAGGAACGCTGATTCTCAACCGAGAAGACCCTCTGATTTCCAGTCTGGCGAAGCAAGCGCGGCACGGCACGAAGGTTAGCTATTACGGTTTGGGCTCTGATAATCTCAGGAAACTCTTCCCCAACGACGCACAACTGCACTCCTCAACCTTGCACGCCATCGAGCAGCTGACGGGAAACGCAATGCCTGTTGACCATGAAGCGGAAAAGAGCAGCGAAGCAGAATGGCAACGCGCCTCAAGCCTGCCCGCAGACGTTCTGCTCACTGGCGTGGAAACAGGCTTCGCAACGCTGCTCATGGATGGGCTGGAAAAGCGCACCAGCATGCGAGTTTCCGGCGTCTACAATATGTTCAACGCAGCAGGTGCTCTCGCAGTTGCCCGTGCGGTGGTCGCTGATACCAGCAAGAGTGCCAATCTGGAGAATATAAGCCCAGCCCAACGCCAACGCCTAGAGAAAGCTTCTCACGTCACCACCGAGCAGCTGATTGACGCTGTCAGCACAGTGACTCCAGCATTTGGCCGCGGCGAGACGGTGATGGTCAATAACGTGCCAGTTGAGCTCGTGCTGGTCAAGAACCCGGGTGGCTTCCGCTTGGCTTTGCACTCCTTCCCCGCTCAGGGTACGAGCACCATGATTGCCATTAACGATGAGTACGCCGATGGACGCGATATGAGTTGGCTGTGGGATGTCGATTTCGCCTCGCTCGTGGCCACCGGAGTTTCTGAAGTGACCGGCGTGCGAGCGTGGGATATGGCAACGCAAACCGACTTGCATGAGGCGCTGACGGCCTTCCTTCAACGCGAGCCTCACCAGCCGAAGAGAATCTACTGTACGTATACGGCGATGCTGGCTCTTCGCCAAGAACTTTCCCAGATTGCCACGATCGAGAATGTGGGGGTGCGCGCATGAGTGAGGCTGAGAATCGTATCA
>CASERW010000041.1 GCA_949290445.1 Aeriscardovia aeriphila
CAATGGTTCCGCACCGCCGACGGCTTCTCCATTTCCGGTTTGCGCATGCACTTGCCTGTCGAAATGCAAACGAACTTGGACTATCGCGACGCCCTGGCAATCTCCTTGTTCTATATGGCTATTTTGCCATTGCAGGCTTTACGTGCCTCAGGAGCAGACACCGGCGTGGGAACGATAGGGTTGAGGGGCTTGGGTGGCCGCTACATTTTCGCCGACTTACGCAACCTCACCACCGTGCGCGCTATGAGCAAGGTGTATCACCAAATCACCGGCTTGCGCAAAACCGGCCTGATTATCACATCGAGTGAATGGTACTTTGTCAATCTGGTGCGCCACTGCGCTCGCGAGCTCGACACCCTGTTCAAAGATGGTGTTGAGGACGAAGTGGAGGCCACCTGGCCAGGAAACGGAATGTTCGGCGTCAAATTTACCGAGCAGACGTATGACCCCATCGCCCACCAAGCTATCGCCACTATTGATGCGGCAATTAACGAGTTTGCTTCCACTTGGGTGATGGCCTCGCGCGCGCTGCCGAGCCTGCTCAACATCCCCAGCGACTTGCGTTTCAGCCCAGCAGAGTTCTCCTCGCTGGTGGAAACGGTGCTCAATGACCCGTCATTGTGCGGTTATTCGCATGCTCTCAGCTCGATCCACGACGCCATGCAGCCGGTGAAGAAGGAGCTGGAAGACCAAGATGACAGCTGGGTGTACGGAGTATGGCCTGCCAAGGACGGTGACGGTAAGGAGGACACTCTGCCTCTACCAGTCGACCACCCGGAGCTTCTCGACCCGAACTGGCTACATGTGGCAAACTACCCGTATATCGGCAGGCGTACCGCTCAGATTTGGGAGAAGCGCGTGCCGCTGATCACTACTCAAATGGCTCAAGCAGTGGAACGCGAACAGAGCGAATGGGCTTTCCGCATGTCCCTGTCCACGCTGATGGCCGAGATGGATGCGCCGATTGACCTCGCTCCTCTCTTCCACGTGCATGTGGCACAGGGACGTATGGTCATTGTGCTGCATATGGTCAACCCTGACCGGTGGCCGGATTTCCGCTTCCGCGTTGCCGACGAGGACGGGACGGTGGAGATGGAGAGCTTGAGTGGCAAAGAGCGTACGCTCGCAGCTCTCGACTACACGCTCAAAGTGGGAGGAATGATCGCGGCTGTGGCCTTTGGTATCGCGTCCTCGCTCACAGAGGTGACGGTGAATGTGCAAGGCTTCTTCCAGATGTCGCGCACCTTCATTCATTCCCCGCTCTTCTCGTCCATGTTGCAGGGTAACTCCTCGCACCCAGGGCCGATGGGTTTGCAGATGATGGATATTCCTACTGAGGTTCCCGATTCCTTGGTCAAGCAGGTGGATGACCAGAAGAAGTGGACTACTGATGACATCATTTCCGCTGCGGAGAAAGCCTTGGAAAATAATGAGGAGGCTCAGGCTGCGGCGAATATGAGTGAGGAGGAGCTCGCCAAGCTCATGGGCCATGCGGGCTCTGACAGCGCTGAAAGTTCTGACAGCGCGGATAATGCTGACAGCATGACCGCTGAACCTCACGGTTCCAACCCGACCGGCGCGCAAGCTGACACCGCCACGCACGACACCACTGAGGACGGCAAGCACCTGCGCGTGCTCTCCGCCGAAGAGCAGACGGGCATCGACTTGTGGGACCTGACCATGGTCAGCGACAGGTTAAAGCGTGACGAAGCTCTCGAGATTATCAACACAGTGGGTTTGAAAGATCCTCGCAACAATCTGTTCGCTCATGCTCTGTACTCGATGTTGGACAATGGTAATCTTCAGGCAATTGAGCCTGTAGAACGCTCGACGAGCATGTCCTTCAGGCCTTCGGGCGCCGGCGAGCTTCCAGAAACGTCGAGGCGCGAGCTTTCCCCTCAAATGGCGAAGACTCTCGGCGCCCAGTCGCTCTCTGACCTCGCCATTGAACGCGACAAAATGTACGAGGATATCGCCCAGCAAATCGAAACCATCTGCGACCAGGCGGCCAGCCGCATGATGAGCGCGCGCGACGCTTCCAAAGAGGTGCAACGCTACCTGGAGGAGTTCCCAGACCCGGAGCTGCTCGAGCAGAAGAACGACATTTTCCAGGCGATTTTCGATGGTAAGAGCTACAAGGTATCCGACACGATCAGCCACGAGCTCGCCACCTTCTACCAGCAACTGTCCCTGTTTGCGGCGAATAACGCGATCAACTCGCAGGATGAAGCGGTTGTGGAGTATCGTCGTAACTTCCTCGAGGCGGTGGATCGCGCTCGCTACCTGTGGGACCGCAATCCGCGTGTGAAGGCTCGCTACTTCGTCGACTACGCTCAGCGCCTGCGCTACAACCAGGTACATATGGTGCCGTTGCACGAGCAGCAGGAGAAGCTGAATGCCAAGCGCGTGGCTCACCATTTGAAGCCGTTGCCGCTGACACAGGTGATTCCAATTCCGGAGAATCTGTTCGCTTGTGTCGACCTGATTTTCCGCTATGCTGATGCTTTCGGCGTGGACGGGCTGGGGCAGTTGGCCAGCGATTGGATGATCGAGCATTCTCCGGCTATCCCGACGAGCCACTACTTGCAGGGCGGGCTGATGCACTCGCATGCTGACGATGAGACGGCTTTGCACGCGGTGTTTAACGGCATTAGCGCGTCTCTCAATGCGCGCGATGCGGCGGCTGGTTACGACACGTTGAGCGTGATTTTGTGCAAGATGACGCCGGATATTGCGGTGGCTTGCTCTTTGCGCGCCCTCGAGTTGTCGGGAGATTTGCCGGGTAGCTTCCGTGAGCATTTGAACACGAACCTTCAAATGGCTCGCGACTTGTGCCAGCGTCGTGGTTTTGTCGAGCCGCAGGAGGATGAGATTACTGATATTCTGCGCAACTTCGGCATCCCGATGTGGCCGGTGGTGGAGGATCAGATGATGGTCTCGCTGTCGGCTTACGCGCTGGTGGAGGCTGGACTTTTCGTTTTGGCACAGCCGCTTGTCAGCTCGGCTTTCGGCTCGGGTTGGGTTTTCCACAACGATGTTGACCTCAGTGCGGTCAGCCAGCCAGGTACTGATTCGGAAATTCAGATGTTGGCGAAGCGTTACTTCCTGACATCTTTGGGACGCTAGGGGCTCATATGGCTTCTTTCCAAGATTATCAGCAAGGCCTTTTCGATTTTGGCGACGAGGCTCAGCCTTCTTCTGCGATTGATGAGGCTCAGCCTGCAGGCCAGGAGGCTCCCGCTTCTGATACTCGCGCTGAGGCTCAGCCTTCTCGCCCGGTCGATGAGGTGCTGGGCGAGCTCAATGGTAGCGATTCTGATATCACTACCTTGGGCGCTCTCGATTATCAGCACATGTCACTCGAGCAAGCTCGCCGAGCTCATGCTCTGCTTGCTGGTTTCGTTTTGGAAGACCAAAAAGCGTATTACATCGATAACGCTCCGACGAGTTCGGACGCGGCTTTCGATGCGCGTTTGCGTGCTCTTCAACAAGTGGAGAAGTACTTCCCCGAGCTCGACACTGCTGATTCGCCGTCGCACATCGTCGGTGGCGCAGGCTTAGAGCAGTTGCTTGAGCGCACGAGCGCTGACAACGCGAGCGCTGACAACGCAAGCTCTGACGGCGTCGACCCGGAGCTCACCGCTACTCCCGCGAAGAACGACGCGCCAACCGAACAAGAGCAAAGCTCCGACTTCCCCGACATCGAGCACCCCACGCGCATGCTCTCCCTGGACGATGTGTTCAGCATCGAAGAACTGCGCTCTTGGTACGATTCCACTCGCCGCAGCCTCGAAGTAGGGGAGAACGAGCCACTCGAAATGACCTGCGAGGTCAAAATTGACGGTCTCGCCCTCGACCTGATCTACGAAAACGGTGTTCTCACCCGCGGCGAAACTCGTGGAGATGGGCGTATCGGCAAGGATATTACGACCAACATCAAGGCCATCCGTTCCATCCCGCAAAAGCTCGACGGCTCCCACGCGGACATCCCCGCCTTCCTCGAAGTGCGCGGCGAAGTCTTCCTCACCTTCGACTCCTTCAACGCCATCAATGCTAAGCGCGAGCAGGAAGGAGAGCCAGTGTTCGCCAATGCGCGCAACACGGCCGCAGGAACCTTGATGAATAAGAACGTGGACGTGCTGCGCGAGCGCAACCTCACCTTCTACGCTCACGGTATCGGCGCTATTCAATACAGCGCTGAGGAGAGTGAGCGTGGTGACGCCATGCTCGACCAGTCGCAAGCTTACCAGCTGTACAAAGCCTGGGGAATCCCGACCTCGCCGCATAACCGCGTGGTGACGAATTTCCAGCAAATCGAGGACATGATCGACTACTACCTCGAGCACCGCTACGACATTGAGCACCCTCTCGACGGCATTGTGGTCAAGGTCAACGATATTTCTCGCCAGCGTGAGCTGGGTGTGACAGCCCGCGCCCCTCGCTGGGGTATCGCCTACAAGTACCCGCCGGAAGAAGTGAACACGATATTGGAAAACATCATCGTTCAAGTGGGTCGTACGGGACGAGTCACCCCAGTGGCAATCTTGAAGCCTGTGTCGGTAGCAGGCTCGACGGTGTCGCGCGCAACGCTGCATAACGAGCAGGAAATTGAGCGTAAAGGCGTGCTCATCGGCGACTTGATTACCGTTCGCAAGGCTGGTGACGTGATTCCGGAAATTGTTGGCCCGGTGCTGAGCTATCGCGCCAAGCATGCCGATAAGGTTCACGCTTTCACCATGCCCACCGTGTGCCCGGAGTGCGGCACCCCGCTGGTCCAGGAGAAGGAGGGCGACGTCGACTTGCGCTGCCCCAACGCCGAAACCTGCCCGGCACAGCTGGAGGAGAGGCTCATCCATTTGGCTTCCCGCAAGGCTTTTGACATCGATTCGATGGGCGAGCAGGTAGCTTTGTGGCTGACCAATCCGGAGGCCAACCGTCCTGACAGCGTCGACTCGTACGACCCGTCCACCAAGATTATCAGCGTGGCGAAGGGTTCCGCGCCAGCCGCATACATTCCTGCGCCAGGCCTGACGCTACCAGCCCCTCAGCAGCCGGTGCTGCGCAATGAAGCGGGCCTTTTCGCCCTCACTCCGGAAATGTTGAGGGACGTGTACAAGTGGGTGGAAATCCCGATTCAGGACGTGTGGGAGGTTGAGGTTGCTCAGCCGGACGGCACGGTCAAGAAGGTCAAGAAGCGCGCCAAGCGTGAGGGCTCAGGCCGCTTCCGCCGCGAGCGTGCCTTCTTCAACGAGGGCAAGCGTCATAAGAATGAGCAGGGTGAGGTTGTTGTTGACCCGCCCACCCCGTCGGCAAACACGGTCAAGCTTTTCGAGCAGCTGCAGCAGGCTCGTCACGCGGAGTTGTGGCGAGTGCTGACGGCTTTGTCGATTCGCCATGTGGGGGATACGAAGGCACGCGATCTCGAGCGTCATTTCGGCTCACTGGAGGCTCTCGAAAACGCGAGTAAAGAAGAGATCGCTCAGATTGATGGCATGGGCGAGGAGATTGCACAGTCGATTGTCGACTGGTTTGCAAAGGCTCATGAGCCAGGCGATTGGCGTTATGATCTGCTCACCAGTTGGAAGCTTGCTGGTGTGGGCTCGGTTTCGTATGAGAATTCGAGCGAGCAGACCTTGGCAGGCCTCACTATTTTGGTCACCGGCTCGATTACGGGCATGACTCGTGAGCAAGTCAAGGAAAGCATTGAAGCTCATGGTGGTAAAGCGTCGTCGGGTAAGCCGTCGAAGAAGACTACCGTCGTGATTACTGGTGAGAACCCCGGAGAGTCAAAGGTGGTGAAGGCTCAGGAGCTGGGCGTTCCGCTGATGGGGGAGGAAGCGCTGTTTGCCATGCTCGAGCATGGTCCTGCAGGTATTCTGCCGGGGTACGGTGACGCCCCCGCCCCGGGGGATTCGGCCTCAAACCCGGCCAGCTCGGCTAGCCCAACTAGCCAACTGAGCGCGGCTGATGTGAGCGAAGGAGCCGGCGAGTGAGCGAGTTTCGCAAAACTGATTTCCACGCCACTTCCTACCGCGAGTCAACAGCTGACTCTCGCACGAGCGACTTCGCCCGCGCTGCCAGCGAAGCTGCACACATCCTCGAACCCACAGACGACGCGAAAGCCTATGCCATTGAGCAGCAGGTGTACGCGCGCCTCACTGGTGTGATCGACCCGGAACTGGGCCGCTCGATTGTCGACATGCAAATGGTCACCGGCATTGACGCGCAACTGCGCCCCGCCGATAGCGACCTCGACCGCCCGGTTCAAGCAGGCCCCAACGATGACGTCTACGATGTGACAATCCGCCTCGAACTCACTGTTTCCGGCTGCCCGCTCACCGAGAAGATTCTTTCCGACATGCAGCAGGCAGTGCAAACCTACCCGGACGCCATTCTCGTTCCGCGCATCTCCGTGTCGGCAATGAGCAAGGAAAAGCTCAGCGGTTTGGTGGAGCGCCTGCGCCAATCTAGGCGTGAAAACCCGTTCGCACCGAAGGATGGCAGCAGCCCGAACACTCTGATTATCGCCGTGGCTTCGGGTAAAGGTGGTGTCGGTAAATCAGCCGTTGCTGCTAATCTTGCGGCAACCTTTGCGGCTTTGGGCTACAAGACGGCCGCCATCGACGCGGATATTTACGGCTTCTCTCTGCCTGGCATTTTTGGCGTGCGCTCGCGGCCGACTGACCTCGACGGCATGCTGATGCCGGTGGATGCGTGGGGAGTCAAGCTCATGAGCATCGGAATGTTCGCTGGCTCGGATCAGCCGATTTTGTGGCGCGGTCCGCGTTTGCAGCGTTCGCTTCAGCAGTTCCTCTCCGACGTGTGGTGGGATAACCCGCAGGTGATGGTTCTCGACCTTCCGCCGGGCACGGGCGATATGTCGATCTCGGTGGCGCAGATGCTGCCGAGCGCCCGCATTCTGGTGGTCACGACCCCTCAGCCTTCCGCCTCGTCGATTGCTGTGCGCGCTGGCCTCTCTACCCTTCAGCTTCCTGGCAAGGTGGCTGGAGTGGTGGAAAATATGGCTTGGTATGAGCATAACGGCGAAAAGTTGCGCATTTTCGGCGAGGGTGGTGGTGCTCGCGTCGCGCAAAGCCTCACCCAGCAGGTGGGCTACCCGGTCGAGCTGCTCGCCCAACTTCCTCTGGACACTGAGATTCGCACTGTTGCTGAGGCGGGCCGCCCGGCGGTGCTCACCGCGGATGGTAGCCTGGCTGACACTGAGCTTGCTCGCAGTTTCGTGCGCATGGCTCGCTCGTTGTGGCAATCTCAATAAGGTTGAGGGTGTTTAACTGTTTGGGGTTTGCTTTGTTTTCGTGTGGTTTAATGTGCTATAATTTATGGTATGTTAGTTCGTGAGTGGGCTTCTCGTGAGGGTTTGAACCCGCAAACCGTGTGGAAGTGGTGTCGTGAGGGCACTATGCCTGTTCCTGTGGAGCAAACCCCTACGGGCATGTGGCTGATTCATGACCCGAAGTACGAGCCACCTAGCGGTGAGCAACGCAAGCAGGGTGCTACCGTGTGTTATGCGCGAGTGTCCTCTCGTGACCAAAAACAGGATTTAACCCGTCAAGCTGACCGTTTGAAAGCATTCGCTCTCACCCTGGGTATTGAGCGGCCTGAGGTGGTTACTGAAGTCGGTTCAGGCATGAACGATAAACGACGTAAACTCAACCACATTCTGCAAAACCCGAATTACACTACGATTATTGTGGAGCATCGTGACCGTCTCGCGCGCATGAACGCGGGGCTTATCGAAAGTGCTCTTGCCGCTCAAGGGCGCAAGCTGATTGTTGTTGATGATAGTGAGCTTGATGATGACCTTGTGCGTGATATGACCGAAGTACTCACCTCGTTTTGCGCAAGACTATACGGTAGGCGTAGTGCGAAACGTAAAGCGGAGCAAGCGTTGAAGGCGGCACATGATGCCTAGCGCCGTGCTTGTTAAGCTCGACCCTACGCCACGGCAAGAACGCTCGCTTACCGCTCATGCTGGTGCGGCGCGGTTCGCGTATAACTGTCTGCTTGCTCACGTGAAAGCTGATATGGACGCTCACAATAAGCCTGAGTGGAGTATGTATGCTTTGCGTAAATGGTGGAATACGAACAAGCAGTCTCTCGCCGTGAATCGTGATACTGGCTTGCCGTGGTGGCAAGAGTACAGTAAGGAAACTTACTCGTATGCGGCCCAGTGTTTAGCAAACGGCTTACATAATTGGAGTCAGTCTCGTCAAGGCAAACGTCTTGGTAGGCGCGTGAGTTTCCCACAGTTTAAGCATAAAAACAAGACCCGCATAGCGTTCGCGTACACTACCGGCAGTTTTGGTGTTGTTGCTGATAATCCTCATGCTGTGCGATTACCGAAAATCGGTGTTATTCACTGTTTTGAAAACGTGAGTAAGCGTGTAGCAGGCGCTCACGTGTTGCGCATGAGCGTCAATAAGCAAGGTGACGGCTGGTATGCAAGCCTCACGCTCGACAAGCAGACCATGGGAAAGCCGGTAGCACATGCTACTGGTAGTGTTGGTGTAGACCTTGGTATCAAACAATTCGCCACCCTAAGCGACGGTACGGTTATTCCTAACCCACACCCTTATAGGACAGCAAAACGTAAAATAGGCAGACTACAACGCCAACTCTCACGCCAACAATCAGGCTCACACCGATACCAGCGAAATAGACAACGCTTAAACAGCATGTATGCGCGAACCCAACATATTCGCCTTGACCTGCAACACAAGCTCTCCACCTATCTTGTGCGCACATACCAGAGTATTGGTATCGAAGACTTGAACGTGCAAGGCATGGTAAAAAACAGGAGGCTCGCGCAAGCTATCCAAGACGTAGCATTCTACCAATTCCGTATGCTCCTCGCCTACAAGAGCCTTGCGGCAAACGCGAACCTTGTTATTGCCAACCGTTTCTACCCGAGTAGTAAAACCTGCTCACAGTGCGGGAGTGTGAAAACCAAACTCTCCCTCACTGAACGCACCTATAGGTGCGAACAGTGCGGGCTACAGCTTGACCGGGATATGAACGCGGCAATAAACCTACAACGACTCGCCGAAAGTGCTTCGGAGAGTATAAACGCGCATGGAGAAACTAGAAGACCTGCTCTAGGTTAACTAGAGCAGGCATGATTCTGTGAAGTGCGAACCAAGCCGCAAGAAAAATCTTGCATAAGACTTGGAGCTAACCGTGGTAACGCGGTTATGTAAGTGACAAACAAAAACAAAGTCACTTACAACGGTTGGGTAGTTGCAGCTGGTATTTCTCCAGATTGTCAGGCTGCGCTTAACCCAACAAGCTCAACTCAGCCTTTTCAAAATCAGGTGTGCTCTTCAACGCGACTTGCATCAGGCTCGAGCTTTCCAGCGCGTCAGTTGAGGGGTGGACTGCCATAATGCGGCGGTTATCATACGTGGTGACGTAATAGGCAAAATGGCTCATGTCGAGCGCCGCAGAGTAGAGCGTCACCTCAGCCAGACCTTCGCCATTGACCGTCGCGCCGGCAACCATGCTCACCGCATCCAAAATGTGGAAAACCTGCGTGATACTCGCCTCAACAGTGTCGGGACGAGTGGCGTGCTGAACGTGGAAAGCGGTACGGATGAAACGTGAAGCAGCAGTGGAATCCCCCGGAATGCCAATCTGGCCAAAGCCTTGAGCATTCGGGGCCAGCGACAATGCCGAGCCAGAAGCGCTGAAATTATTCACAGGAGCAGTAGGGCTCACATGCATGAAGTAGCGCAAATGCTCCAGCTGAAACTCCAAAGGCGGATTATTCGTCAACACCTGCGCAGGGTCATCCTTGAGCTCCAGCCGCTCACCCGTCTGCTCGGCGACGAGCGCCTGGCCTGTGAGGTCAGCGAGGAAGAAATGTAAGTCAGCAACAGGCAAACCCGGCGCAACAGCCTCATCGGTGAGGTAAGCGTCAGCCAACAGCGTACGAGCCTGCTCAACGGTGTGCGCATGGGTGAGCACATAGGTGATGAACTCGAAAGATGCGATCCCTAGGCTTGCCGAGCTCTTGCCGCGAGGAACAAAGTGAGCTGAACTAGGGAAGTAGAGGCCAGCCATATACAACCCGGCCTCGTTGATCGCCTCAGCGTAGAGGGGTGTATTTCCCGCGGCTGTAGCCATACCGAGCAGCGCTTCATGCTGGGCTAGCTGCTCACCATTGCGGAAGGTGAGGGGAAGGTTACGTGGGGTGAGCACGACACGCTCAGAAAAATGACGGTCGAGGTC
>CASERW010000042.1 GCA_949290445.1 Aeriscardovia aeriphila
CGATATGCGCGAACGATTGGATGTAGTGATCCGTGCGGGCAGAGAGAATGAGGATCTCGATGCCGTGCACAGCTACCTCGATAACGGATTAGATGAGCTCGCAGAAGCTTTGAAGGCTTGTGTCGACGAGTTGACGCATCCGGAAGATAATTCCTCGAAAGAAGATTTGATCGAGTCAATCAGGATGGACAGTTTACCGATAGACTGATCTTTCTATGCGGAGGGGTCGGTAGGGAAAAGTAGAGACAAAAAGATGTGCTGTACACCAGAGCGCGTGTCCAAGCGCCAATCGTTTGGAGACAACCTCCAGCTCAGCACATCTTTTATAAGATCAACAGCACGGATAGACGGCTTCAATAGCACGGCAGCTCATCTGTGCGTAGCGGATGCAATCGCGTTCCCAGCGCATGAGCCCGCCAGTGCATGAGCGCGTCAGCTTAGCCTTACTTGCTGTAGCGCTTCTCTTTGAGTTCCGCAAACTTTGCAGGGCTCAACGTGCCAACATCAACCATGGCTGATTCGATCTGATCCAACACCGTGTTGCGGTCATCCATGCTTCCCGCAAAGTCATACTTATTGCCGTCAATCGTAATGATGTCTGATGCATTGTAGCTTTGACGCCACTGAGCGTAATATTCAATCAACGTCTTGTAGTAGGAGAGTAGCGAAGGGTCATTTTCCACCTGTTCGAAAGGACGGCCGCGCTTCTTGACTCTGGCGAGCATCGTCTCCAAGTTCACATCCACGAAGATCATCAGATCAGGAGACTTCTTGTGAGCAGCGTAAGGCAGCTCTTCCATCATGTTTTTCAACAAAGACTGGTAAATCTCCCATTCTTCTTCCGTAGCGTGGCCCTGGTCAGTGTTCATCTTCATGAAAATTGAATCTTCATAGATGGAACGATCCAGAATATTGTTATCGTCTTGCATCGCCTTCTTGATCATGGCAAAGCGACGGTTCAAAAAGTACACTTGTAACAAGAAGGTATAGGGGTTAGTTTGCGCTTTTCCTTCTTCTACTAACTGATTGCCACGGTAGAAGAGGGGAAGAACAGGATTATTATCGACAGGTTCGAAGAACGGTTTCGTTCCTAACTCATCGGCCAGGATCTCAGTCAAAGTGCTCTTACCAGCGGAAATGACTCCTGCACATGTCAACAAAATGTGGCTCACCTCATCTCACAAACATTGTTCCGAAAAACATGAACACTCTAGCAGGGCGCTCTACCTTTTCACGACGTTTTTCACGTCGCTTTGTCCGATGCACAACTCGAAGAGTGAGTCGATATCTGACGTGACGTGGACTTGATGAGACTTCCTCGATTTCTCGCTTCGTGAAATTCTCGCCGTTACTCGTCGTCGCGCAACACTTCGATGATGCGATAGCCTTTCTGAGAGGCTGCCTTTGACACAGAAAAATGAACAGGAAAAGCAGGAATCACATCGCCCATCTGGGTTTGCGAGGTGTTCACACGCTGGCTTGCACACCACTCATCGAGAGCATTTTGCAGCCAAGGAATCAATGAATCCGCTCCCAAATTCTTCTGAACAACCAGGTATGCCACGCCATCCACATTCAAACGAGGAAGGTAGGTCATCAGCAAAGAATGCAGTTCCTGCTTGCCGACACGAATAGGAGGGTTTGACCACATCACATCAAAATGCAGATTCTCATCCAACTGGGAAGTGAGCATGGCCTGCACATTGTGAATGCCATTGCGCTTGGCATTACTCGACGTCAGAGCGACTGCACGCTCATTCACATCCACCGCATAAACCTGCGCCTGAGGGCTCTCAGCTGCCATCGTCAAGGCGATAGGGCCCCAACCGCACCCAATATCCAAGAAATTACCCTCTTCCGGCAATTCAGGAGCTTTCGACAGTAGCACAGACGTGCCCAAATCCAGCCGAGAACCAGAGAAGACGGAACGGCTCGTCTCCACAGAAAAATGATGGCCGCGAGGTGAAATATCGAAAGACTGACGAATATCTTCAGTGGTTGGTGTGGCGGCGAAATATTGTTCTCCGCCCTGGCGAGCCGCAGAAGAGTTACGGCGCTGATAATCTCGATTCATACAAGCCTTTCCTTCGCCTCATGACGCAAGCTAAGAAAACCATTAGGATTAAAGGAACTGAATAATTGTAGCCTGAGACGTGAGCTGTGGGGGATAATGGCTGAAACTGAAAACAAGGCTTCTGAGCAATTCGACGTTTTTGAGCGCCAGTCTGCCGTTTTGGAAGATCAAAGTGAGCAGGCCAGCGACAGAGAACTCGAGCAACAAGATTGGCAGGATCGCGTCGAACGTAATGCCATGCGCCACGTTGCTAATCTGGTGGGAACTCATGCGGACAGAACCGATGTGGAGTACCAGAAGGCAAGGCTGGAGCGCGTCATCCTCGTGGGCGTGTGGAGCAGCTACGAAACAACGCAAACCCAAGCAGAAGAAAGCCTGAGAGAACTTGCCGCACTCGCCGATACGGCAGGAGCAGAGGTTGTGGACGGGCTGTTGCAACGACGTGACCACCCAGATGCTGCAACTTACATCGGCTCAGGTAAAGCCACAGAGCTTGCCCACATGGTGGAAAGCAACGATGCTGACACGATCATCGTCAATGCTGACCTTCCCCCGAGCCAAAGGCGTGCGCTAGAGAAGCTGACCGGAATTCACGTTATCGACAGAACAGCCGTCATTCTCGACATTTTTGCCCAGCATGCTACCTCGCGAGAAGGCAAAGCACAGGTGGAACTTGCCCAACTGCAATATATGCTTCCTAGGCTTCGCGGCTGGGGACAGACCTTGTCACGCCAGGCAGGCGGCCAAACTGCAGGGCAAATGGGCGGTATCGGATCACGAGGCCCGGGCGAAACCAAGCTGGAGATGAACCGCCGCGTGATTCACAAACGCATTTCCAAGCTCAAGGCCGATATTGCGGCAATGGAACCGACGCGACGCACTAAGCGAGATTCGAGGAGGCGCAACGATATTCCGACCGTTTCCGTTGTGGGGTATACGAATGCGGGAAAGTCGAGTTTGACCAACGCACTCACTGGCTCGCAAGAACTCGTGCGCAACGCGCTTTTCGCCACTCTGGACACGGCCGTGCGCTCGGCAAAAACGCGCAGTGGCCGCACGTATGCCTACGCCGATACGGTGGGTTTCGTCTCTGACCTTCCTACCCAGCTGGTGGAAGCTTTTAAGTCGACACTTGAGGAGATTAGCAGTTCAGATGTGATCCTCCACGTGGTTGATGCGAGCAGCCTTGATGTGGATGCGCATATCTCAACGGTTAACGAGATTCTCGCTGACATTGATGGAGTTGAGCAGATACCGCGACTCCTCGCTTTTAATAAGGTGGATTTGATCACCCAAGCTCAATTACACCGCTTAACTGAATTGTACCCTCAGGCTGCTTTCGTTTCTGCGGCTTCGGGCCACGGTATCGATCAGTTGCAGCACAGAGTAGAAGAGTTGCTTCCTCGCCCTCATGTTCGAGTCGATGTTCTCTTGCCTTATGATGCTGGTAGGCTGGTGGCTCAAACTCGTGTTTCCGGGCAAATTGAACAGCTCGATTATGAGGATGATGGTATTCATCTGCAAGCTTTTGTCGGTGACTCGCTGGCTGCTCAGTTACTCGCTGCCTCTCAGTAAGTTGGTTTTCCGCGTTTCTTGCGCCTTGCTCATGCTTCTGATGTGGCTTTGCAGGCGTTTGCGTCGTCTCGCCAGATTAAACTGTAAAGTGCAAACAAAGATTGTTTGAGGTGTTTTACCTCCATATAAGGAGATTGCTGCATGGCTACTTCCACTGTTAAGCCAACGAAGCTCGCTATCATCGGTGCTGGTGCTGTTGGTTCCACCCTTGCATCTGCTGCCGCAACTCGTGGTTTGGCTCGTCACATCGTTCTCGAGGACATTTACCTCAAGGGTGTGAAGGCTCAGGCTCTCGATCTCGAGCAGGGTTCCGAGTTCTACCGTACCCCAGTTGACTTTGCTGGTTCTGACGACGTTGAGATCTGCCGCGATGCAGACATCGTCGTCATTACTGCTGGTGCTCGTCAGCAGCCAGGTGAGAGCCGTCTCGACCTCGCTGGCAAGACGATTAACATGCTCAAGAGCATTATTCCTAACGTTATTAAGGTTGCTCCAAACGCTATTTACCTGCTGGTGACCAACCCTGTTGATATCACTACCTACGTTTCTCAGCAGCTGTCTGGCCTGGACCCACAGCAGCTCTTCGGTTCTGGTACCAACCTCGACTCCGCACGTCTGCGCCTGCTGTTGGCAAAGCAGACTGGCGTGAACGTCAAGGACATCAACGCTTATATCGCTGGTGAGCACGGCGATTCCGAGGTCGCTCTGTGGACTGCAGCTAACATCGCTGGCGTCCCGCTGCTCGACTGGAAGCCACTGCCAGGCCACGAGCCACTCACCGCTGAGGTTCGCGAGCAGCTTCACAAGGAGACTGTGAACGCAGCTTACGAGATTATCGAGGGCAAGGGCGCAACCAACTTCGCTATCGCACAGTCTTCTTGCGATATCATCGAGGCTATTGTCACCGATTCTCACCGCGTGCTCCCAGTTTCCTCCATGATCGACGACTTCCACGGCATCTCCGACGTGTGCATGTCTGTGCCACGCGAGATCAACCGCAACGGTGTTGGCGCCGTCTTCCAGACTCCAGTCTCCGAGGGCGAGCTTGCTGCACTCAAGAAGTCTGCTGAGACCTTGAAGGAAAACGCTCACAAGTTCGGCTTCTGATAAGCTCCTGAGATTATCACCGCGATTATCGCTGTGCTGATAATCTCGAGTAATTTCGGACTTATTCCCGCGGACGGTATGTTCAGTACCGTCCGCTTTTTTATGCGCTACACATTTTTTTCTGCGTGGCACAGGCTCGCTCGCCGCTAGCCCGCGCCGTCAGCCGTGAGCTGTGAGCAATGAGCCATGAGCCATGAGCAATGAGCCATGAGCAATGAGCCATGAGCCGAGGGGGAGGGGTGGCCTTTTTCATTAGGCTGGCGCGCATCACAAGGCGGTAAGTGCCCGAAAATATGGGTAAATTGTATTTATTTTTCACAAAATCGCTGGTTTTCTCCAAGTCTGCACATATTTGGCGTGACAATAAAATTTGATCGAACGAAGGAGGCTCGGATGTCCAGCGACTTTACTGCCCACGCCAAAGCTATCTTAATTGGCGAGCATGCTGTCGTTTATGGTGCCGACGCCCTCTCCGTACCTCTGACAAGCTTGACTTTGACTGCGCACGTGGAAGCTGACCCCGCCGGTCCGACGCTCAACACCGAGGGCTATTGCGGTAATTTTGACGAGGCTCCTCAACTGTTTTCCGGCATTCGCTTCCTGTTTACTGAGCTCGTGGAAAAGCCAGGGCGGGATACGCGCGTTCGTTTGACTTTCGACTCTCATATTCCTATGGCTCGCGGCTTGGGTTCGTCGGCAGCTTCCGCTTTGGCTACGATTCGCGCGCTCAACGCCTACTATGGCTTGAATTTGAGCGAGCCTGAGATTATCAATCTGGGTAATCGTGCCGAGGATATCGTTCATGGCAAGGCTTCGGGCCTCGACTTGCAGACCGTGAATTCCGACCAACTGGTGAGCTTTAACAGGGAAAGCGGTTTCACTCATATTCCTGGTAATCTAGATGCTTGGCTTGTTATAGCCGATACGGGCGTTGAGGGAAGTACCAAGGAAGCTGTTGCTATGGTGAGAGACCAGCGTGACAGTTCCCCTGTGATGCGCCACCGACTTGACGAGCTGGGAGCCTTGTCTCGACGAGCCAAGCAGGCGTGGAAGCAGAAGGATTCACTGCAACTGGGCACTATTTTTGATGCGGCTCAGGAAATTTTGGTCAGTTTTGGTATTTCCACGTCGACGATTGACAAGCTTGTTGATGTTGCTCGTGATGCGGGAGCTTTGGGTGCGAAGCTTTCCGGTTCTGGTTTAGGTGGTGTGGTAATCGCATTGGCGAATACTCGAGAGTTGGCTCACAATGTGGCGCAAGCTTTACGTCCGCATGCTCACGGCGTGTGGATTGAACAGTTGTGAGGAGTGATATGAGCGAAACGTGTGTACGACCTCAGCTTCTCGATGAGCAATCTTTTTTTGACGAGCATCCTCGTGCTGGATTAGCGACAGCTCATACCAATATTGCTTTGGTCAAGTATTGGGGCAAGAAGGATGAAAAGCTGCGTCTTCCATTCACTGATTCCCTCTCGCTGACGGTGAATGATTTTTACACGACCACGCAGGTCGTGGTGCGCGATGATGACGCTCCTCGTCGCTTCCGCTTGTCTGGCCAGGAGGTTAACGGCCCAGCAGCTCAGCGCGTGTGGAAGTATATTGAGCGTTTGCAGCGTCGTTTTGGTGTTTCAGGCACGCTGGATATTTCTACTGCTAATCATGTTCCGATGAGCGCAGGGCTTGCCTCGAGTTCCTCTGCTTTTGCCGCTTTAGCGGGCGCTTTTGCTGCAGCTTACGAGCTTAATGTGGACCGCGAGGAGCTGTCGCGTATGGCTCGCTTGGGCTCGGGTTCGGCGTCTCGCTCAGTGTTTGGTGGTTTTTCGCGCTGGATTGCTGGCCACGATGATGCCACGTCGCGCGCGGTCGCTCTCGACGAAAACCCTGACTTGGATATTCGCCTGTTGGCTGTGCAGGTGGATGTGAGCCCGAAGTCGGTGCCTTCGACGCAGGGTATGCGCCGCGTGGTGGAGACTTCGCCGTATTTCCCAGTGTGGGTGGAGCAGACGAGTAAAGCCTGCGATGAGATGGAGAAGGCCATTGAGCGTCGTGATTTCACTGCCATTGGTGAGATCGCTCAGCAGAACGCTCTCGATATGCACGCTCTCAACTTGACGGCTCGCCCTGGCTTTACGTACTTCCAGCCTCAAACCTTGCTGGTGTTGCAGCTGGTGGATGAGCTTCGCCATAACGGCGTGGAATGCTATTCGACGATGGACGCCGGTTCGAACGTTAAAGTTCTGGTCCAATCTGGCAATGAGGCTCGTGTGTGCGCTCGTATTCATGAGGTGTTGCCGCAAGCGCCGATCACTTCGACGGGTGCTGGCCCTGGTTTGGTGATGACGACTCTGTGAGGAACAACTCTGTGAGGAACAACATGCTGATTAGTGAGGCTCAAGCTCCAGGCAAGCTGTACTTGGCGGGGGAGTATGCGGTGGTCAACCCTGGCAACCCGGCTCTGCTCATGGCAGTCAACCGTTATGTTGAGGCTCGTGTGAGTAGCGCTCAGCGCTGGCTGGTCACTTCAGCTCAGTTCCCCGGCTCGCAAGTCGTTGTGGGAGGTTACGTCCCTGATAATCTCAGTTTTGCTAGCGCAGCGCTGGAGATTGCCAGAAACTATGCCTCGAAGGTGAGCGAGCGAGAAGTGTGCGGCCATGTGCATATTGATTCTCACCTTCAATCGGATGATGGAACGAAGTTCGGTTTAGGCTCGTCGGCGGCTGTGTGTGTGGCCGTTGTTCGTGCGGTTCTTGCAGCTTACGGTGTTCAGGCTTCGCCCGTTACGGTGTTTAAGCTGGCTGCGACTGCGCATTTTCTCGTTCAAGGCAATGGTTCCTTGGGCGATGTTGCGGCGAGTAGCATGGGTGGGCTCGTGTATTATCGCTCGCCGGACCGCGAGTGGTTACGCTCTTTCGTCGACGCGCACACTGCCCCTGATCTTCACCAGCTCGCGTCTGCTACCGAGGACTTTGACTATGAGCATTCCCTCTACGGCATGCTGTCGCGTTTGGACACTGTTGCTCTCGTTGAGCAGGCGTGGCCCCAGCTCGTTATTGAGCAGGTGAGTGAGGCAGCAAACCTCGAGATTGAAGTGGGGTGGACGGGTAAGCCTGCTTCGACGAAGGCTCTGGTGAAGAAGGCTGCGAAGCCTGTGGAACCGGCGAAATATCAGGCTTTCTTGCATGCTTCTGCCCACAGTGTTGACGCTTTGCGTGCTCTGGTGAGCGCGCCGTCTGGTGTTCCTGTGAGCTCAGCGGTTGGCGAGTTCGTGGGTTCGTCGTCCGCAGCTCCCTTGAGTAAGCCTAATGGCGAGCTCGCTTCTGTAGTCGCTGAGCTTCGAGCCCAGTTAAATGAGCTGTCTGCTTTGCGCGATGTGCCGGTGGAAACGGATGAATTGCGCCGGGGTATCGAGATCGCTGTGGCCCATGGTTTTGCTGCAAAGTCTTCCGGAGCCGGCGGCGGCGATTGCCTGATTGCTCTGCGCGTCACCCCTGCTGCATCCGTCAACTCAGCTACGCCCGCCAACTCTGCTGCGTCCACAAACTCTGCTGCAGCCACCACGGACCATGACGTCACTGTATCTTCTCACAGCTTGCGCAAGGCGTGGCAGGAGGCGGGAATTACTCCGCTCGCGTTGTCACTGAGCCCTGCTCACACAACAGCGGCATCTTCTTCCGATTTTCCTGCAGAAGGCGAGGTTTATGATGTCTGATTCTCTCCGCGCGCAGCGTAAGGAAGACCATCTGCGTTTTGCTGAGCAGAGTTTCCGCGACCATCGTCACAATGATTTCGACGAGTTGCATTTGGTGCGCCCTACTTTGCCGCAGACGAGTGTGAACAGTGATAATCTGGCGACGACCTTGTTTGGCAAGCCTGTTTCTGCGCCGTTTTTCATTAATGCGATGACGGGTGGCACTGCTCATGCCACTGAGATTAACACTGCGCTGGCTTGTGTCGCACAGCAGGAGGGGATTGCGGTTGCTTTCGGTTCGGCGAGTATTGTGGGCCATGAGCCGCAAGCTCTGGCGGGTTTCGTTGCTGCGCGTGAGCAGGCTGCTGATGTGCCGGTATTGATTAATGTGAATCCGGGTACGTCGCTTTCTGTTGTTTCTCGGCTGGTGGAGGCGTTGGAGCCGAGTGCTGTGCAGGTGCATGTGAATGTGGTGCAGGAGTTGGTGATGCGCGAGGGGGATCGTGATTTTCACTGGGCTGAGCCTCTTGCTGCAATTATCAATCGCGTGCATGATTCGTATCAGCTTCCTGTGGTGGTGAAGGAAGTTGGTTTTGGCTGGGATATTGCTTCTTTGCGTTTGGCTCAGCGTTTAGGCGCTGATGTGGTGGATGTTGCCGGTGGCGGTGGCACGAATTTTGCGGTGATTGAGCGCTTGCGCCGTGAGCAGGATGCTTCGGATTCAGTGGATTATTCGTGGCTGGAGGATTCAGGCTTGTCGACGGTCCAGTCTTTGGTGAATGCACAGCAGGTGGCGGGTTTGACGGTGTTTGGCTCTGGTGGTGTGCGTCACCCGTTGGATGTGTTGAAGTGCTTGGTGTTGGGTGCTCGTGCTGTGGGTGTGTCGGGTGTGATGTTGCACACTTTGGTGAATTCTGGTGCTGAGGGTTTGCGCGAGCTTATTTCGACGTGGAAGCTTCAGCTTGCTGGTCTTTTTGCACTGTATGGCGCTCCAGATTATCAGCACCTTCCATCGGTCCCGTACTGGTTGGAACCGCGGTTGGAGGCCTATGTCCGTCAGATTGTGCAGGGTGATCAGTGCTAATTGGTTGGAGCTGATCACCCTGTCTGTGGGTTGCTTAGGCTACTTTGCGCACGACGGTTGCAACGATTCCCATGATGCTGGCGTGGGTGCCATCGATGGGCTTGTAGGCTGGGTTGTGGGGCAGCAACCACACGTGGCCGCTGTTATCGCGCTTGTAGGTTTTCACGGTTGCTTCGTCGTCGAGAAGAGCGGCAACCATCTGCCCGTTTTCAGCGTTGTTTTGCTTGCGGATAACGACGTAGTCCCCGTCGCAGATTGCTGCATCGATCATAGAGTCGCCATGGACTTCGAGCATGAAGAAGTCACCCTTGCCTACGAGTTGTTGTGGCAGCCGCATGGTGTCTTCGACATGTTCTTCTGCGGTAATTGGCTTACCTGCTGCGATGCGTCCGACGAGCGGGACTTCGATGGAGTCGAAGTCATTTGATGGCATTTGCGGGCTACCGCCATAGATTCCTTCTGCGCTGGTGGTTTTCACATTGCC
>CASERW010000043.1 GCA_949290445.1 Aeriscardovia aeriphila
TCATCACCAAGTTCAGCAAGGTCGACACGATCATGTTCGACAAGACCGGGACCTTGACTTACGGCGACCCCCGGGTCAGTCAGATAAAAAAGTACGGCCAGGGCCAGCTGGCTGAACAGCTTTTAGTCAGCGTAGAAAAGGAATCTGCCCACCCTTTGGCGAAAGCCATCACTAGCTACTATGAAGACCTGGAAGCTAAAGAAGTTGAAGCTTCCCAGGTTCTCCAGGGCGGCGGGATCGTTGCTCAAGTAGCTGGCCAGCAGGTCCTGGTCGGCAACCGCTACCTGCTTGATCAGTACCATGTCCCAGTCACAAGAGAAATGGAAAGGGACATGGAAGAGCTGGCAAATGCTGGTAATTCCCTAGTTCTAGTGGCTGTTAACGGGCAGCTGGAACTTGCTTTAGGCTTAAAGGATGAGATCAGGGCCGGGGTCAAGGAAGACCTGGCTGCTTTAAAGAAGCTGGGCGTCAAGAATCTGCTCCTCTTGTCCGGGGACAACCAGAAGACGGTTGACCTGGTAGCGGAAGAACTGGGCCTCACTGAGGCATATGGCCAGCTTTTGCCAGAAAACAAGGCCGAATTTGTCAAAAAGCGGCAGGCAGCCGGTGAAATCGTGGCCTTTGTCGGCGACGGGATCAACGACAGTCCGTCACTGGCCCGTGCAGATATCGGGATTGCCATGGGCAGCGGGACTGACGTGGCAATTGAGACTTCAAACGTGGTCCTCATGAACGGCAGCTTTGACCGGATTCCGCGGTCCCTGGCCCTGGCTAAGGCCACCCGGCGGAACATGATTGAGAACATCACCATCGCCCTGGCTGTCGTAGCCGTCCTGCTGGTCAGCGTGTTAGCCAGCTCATGGATGAACATGGCCATCGGGATGTTTGTCCACGAAGGCAGCATTCTGGTTGTAATCTTAAACGCCATGCGCCTTCTGGCCTACCGGTCAAAATTACGAAAATCGCGAAACTTGATAGAAATCAATGTTTCGCAAGCAGCAGTCCCATATACTAAGGGCATCGAAAGTATCCAATAGAAAAAGGACAAGAAATCATGCAAAAAGCAATTTTACAACTTGAAACATTGGCCTGCCCAACCTGCATGCAGAAGATCGCGGGGGCCATTGCCAATGTCGACGGGGTTGAAAAGACCAGCGTCAAGGTCCTCTTCAACGCAAGCAAGGCCAAAGCCAACTTCGACCCGGAAAAAACCAATGTGGACACGATCACTCAAGCCGTGAAGAATATCGGCTACGACGTCTTGAAGGCCAGCGCTCAATAAGAGAAAAAGCAAAAACAAGAAAAACGACTCATCAAGATAAAAGGAGAAAAAATGATGATCAAGGAATTTTTTACCAAGAACGATGAAATGTTAGACTTATATACGAAGGCAATTACCAAGGCCCACGGCGCCCACCACCCGGAAGTCTTTGAAGTCCGCAAGGTTTATGAAGACATCCAAAAGAAGGTGAAAGCCGGCCAGGAAGACTTGACTGCCGACTTCAGCAAGCTGCGGTCCTTGACCGCGGATTACGCCATTCCGGCCGACGCCTGCGGGGCGATGACTAAGACCTATCAGACCTTGGAAGAATTCGATCACTTGGTCCTGGGCTAATTTTTACCAGCGGGGGAGAGCAAAGTGCAGCATACATGTGTCAGCCTGGTTCCCTTATTCGCGGACCTGCCAGAAAAAGACCAGCTTAAGATCAATTCTCTGGCCATCCACCGGCGCTATCAAAAAGGTGAGACGATTTTTCAGCCAGGGGATGAAAAGCTGCAGATCGTGGCCCGAGGAAACATGAAGGTTTACCAGCTGTCCGCCAGTGGCCGCGAGCAGCTGCTCCGGGTTGCCCAGCCGGGTGACTATGAAGGGGAAAAGCAGCTTTTTGGCCTGGAAAACGACAGCTTCTTCGGCGAGGCCATGGAGGATACGGAAATCTGCAGCTTGAGCAAGGCCGGCTTCAACCGGGTGCTCCTAGAAAATCCCCAGCTCTCCCTCAAACTGCTGGAACTCAGCACCCAGAAGCTGCTGGCCACGGAAAGGCAGACCCGGTTCCTGGCTATGGAGCAGGTCGAAGAAAGGCTGGCCAGCTACCTGCTCGACTTGGCTAAAGTGGCTGGAAGCGACGAGGTCCAGCTGTCCATGAAGATGAAGGATATCGCCTTCTACTTGGGAACTACTCCCGAAACCCTCTCCCGTAAATTCAAACTCCTCGAAAAAATGGGCTATGTGAAAAGGACAGGCAAGCAGGTGAAAATCCTTGATGAAGATGGCCTGCTGGACCTGTAATAGACAAGAGAAATCTCCTTCTAGATTACTAGGAGGAGATTTATTACTATCGAAAAAGAACGATGAAGACGGCTTAGTGCAAGGCGGTTACAGAAGTGATCAGGTCGAGACGATGGCATCCCTCCTGCTTGCCGTATTATAGTTAGGAAAAGCACCTGGACATATTTTCGCGAACGGAGAGCACCTGAAAACGCCGATCTTCGGCTTTGAGCAGTTCCCGCGTACGGACGGAAAATGTAGACATTCAGGTGCTTGTTTCAAGCCATGTGGAAACAATCGCTGTTTTCCGCCGATGAGTTGACGAGGTAAGCCATGGCTAAGAGATTGCCAGCAAGCGTCAAACGCGCTGTGAGTGTAGCTTGCAGCGCGGCTTTTCTGTGCTGCGCATGCCTGGTCGTTGCTGGCTGTGGAAGCGTTGACAATACGTCTCATTCACTGGCTTCTTCACTGAAAGTTAACCCACCTGCGAACCCCCGTGCTATCACTATTGGCTATGTAGGTGTAGGTGATGTTTTAGGCGAACGCTCGGCACAGATGGAAGCAAATACAATTCGGGGTTTGCGCAAGGCTGGGTACACTGTCCGCTATTTTAAATCCCTGTCATTAAACCCTCAGCCACAGTTGGAAGCGATGAATCGCTTTGTCAACGAGGGAGTCGACGTTTTGCTGATCGATCCACAGTTTTCCAACTCATGGACGGATATGCTCGTGCCAATTACTTCCGGGGGAGTGAAGGCTGTTTTTGTGGACCGCAAGCCAATTGGCATCCGCCCTTCTCGCTATTCAGCATATGTGGGGGCAAATAACCGCCAGTTAGGAACCCGCGCGGCAAATGCGGTGGTTCGTGAACTCAAACTCGGAGAATATGAGGATGAGAGTTTTGAAGCTTTATCTGCTCCGAGAACTTTAGTGGTGAGCTCCTTCTTGGGTTCGACGACGGATCGTGATGCTTTCAACGGTTGGGAAGATGTGGGAAGCAGATTCTTTGCCAGTGTTGATCAAGCGGTTGTTGGTCAAGATCCTGATGAAGCCTTATCCGCTTTTCGTGATTCGTGGGAGAAACTTGCTGAGCAAGGTGAGCTTCCTCACGTCATTTTTGCGACGAATATGGTAGCTACCCAACGCACCCTCAAGGCGTTGACGAGTTTGGGCGTGAGCATTGTCGGTTCAGCACGCGAGGCGATGAAAAAGGATTCCACACTCTCTGCTTCAGGTGAGCAAGGCTGGAATGTAGCCATTGTTGCGCTGGGGCAGAAATCGTGGTTACACGAGCTCACGCAGGACGGTGTGGTGGCATATGGTGTGTCCCTGCCGGATGATTATTCGTCAGAATTGACGAGCATTCTTGCCAATCTTATGGCAGGGAATGCTGTTGCCAAGGATACGAGCGTGACAGTTCAGGAGTTCACTTCTCAGGCTTTCTCCAGTCAACTGTGAGAAACTGAAAGAATGAGCAATACGAGTTTTCCGTCGGTGAGTCTTGCTGGTTTGACGAGTGCAGACGTCGAGAAGCGTGTTCACGCTGGTGAGGTCAACGTCAGTGAAAAGACGACATCTCGCAGCTTTTCCGAGATTATCAAGGCGAATGTTTTCACGCTTTTTAACGCCATTATCGTCACAGCTATGGTCGCTGTTCTTCTCACTGGCTCGTGGAAGGATGCAGTGTTTGGCGGTGTGGTAATCGTCAACATGCTCATCGGAATTTACACGGAAACTCGTGCCAAGTTGGCTCTTGATAATCTTTCTATTCTGGTTGCCCAGCGCTCGTGGGTGCATCGTGACGGCGTTGACGTCGAAGTGGACAGCCAGCAGATCGTGCTCGGCGACTTGCTGTGGGTGGGCGCGGGCGAGCAGGTGCCGGCCGACGGTGTGATCGTGCAATCGTGGAATATTGAGATGGACGAGAGCATGCTCACCGGCGAATCGGCAACCGTACGCCACCAGGTGGGCGAGAAGCTGCTGTCGGGCTCAGTGTGCACCTCGGGTATGGCGCTGCTGGAAGTGACGGCCGTGGGTAAGGATTCTTATGCCGCAGGCCTGACCGCTCAAGCCAAAAAGTTCAAGGCCGTGCGCTCCGACCTTCAAGATGGCATCAACAAGATCCTCAAATGGCTCACGGTGGTGGTGATCCCGCTGTGCTTGCTGCTGATTTGGTCGCAGGTGCGCGTTCAGGCGAGTGCGGGCGGCTGGCGTTCGGCAACGGTGTCGGCTGTTGCTGGCGTAGTGGGTATGATCCCGGAAGGCCTGGTGTTGCTCACTTCGCTTAATTTCGCACTCTCTTCTCTTCGCCTGGCGCGCCAGAAGGTGCTGATCCAGCAGATGGAGTCGGTGGAAACCCTCGCCCGCGTGGATAGTTTGAACCTCGATAAAACGGGCACGATCACTGACGGCGGCATTGAGTTCGACTCGCTGGTTCAGCTCGCTTCGGATGGTAGCGCGCTGTCGACGCCTGCCAGTGAGCAGCTCAAGTCGACAGTTCTCGCACTGTTTACTTCGGCCGCTTCGAACGCTACCTCTCAAGCTATCCGTGAGGGTTTGGGTTCGCAGGGTGTCACCCCTGCAGCATTTCTTGAGATTAACAGGATTCCTTTCTCCTCCGCGCGCAAGTGGAGTGCTGTGCTGGTTGAATCCCGTGACACGGCTTCGCAAGCGGTTGCGTACTTCGCAGGTGCTCCCGAAATGCTTCTCGCCAATGAGCCTTGCGCGCCAACGGTCTTAGTGCAGGTGCAAAAAGACGCTTCGCAGGGTAAGCGTGTGCTCTTTATCGCACGAGCCAGCATGAGCGCCGCGCAATTCGAGCAATGCGAAGAAGGCGGCGTTGCACCGAGGAATATCGAGCCTATCGCACTGGTAATCTTGGGCGAAACGGTGAGGGGTGATGCCAAGCAGACCCTCGCATACTTCAGGCAACAAGGTGTGCGCTGCCGAATTGTATCAGGCGACAACCCGCAAACTGTTGCTGCCATTGCCCAACGTGTTGACTTGCGCGGTGACGGGCAGATGCCGCGATGGATGGATGCGCGCGAGCTGCCTGATGATGCAGTGAAAGTGGCTTCCATCCTGGAGGATGTCGACGTGCTAGGTCGCGTGCTGCCGGAGCAGAAGAAGCTTATTGTTCAAGCTTTGCAGCTTTCCGGCCATACGGTGGCGATGACAGGTGACGGTGTGAATGACGCGCTCGCCATCAAGGAAGCTGATTTTGGAATCGCCATGGGTAACGCTACTCCTGCGACGAAGGCGGTGGCGGACGCGGTGATCATCGACTCGCGCTTCTCACACTTGCCGTCCGTTCTGGGTCAGGGTAGGCGAGTGATGGCGAATATGGAACGCGTCGCGAGCTTGTTCTTGGTGAAAACCTGCTATTCGGCAATTGTGGCTTTGGGCGTGTGCTTGCTGGGCTTGCCGTACCCATACCTGCCGCGCCATATGACGTATATTTCCGCGCTCACGATTGGCATTCCGGCCTTCATCCTCTCTTTGCCGGCAAATAATAAGCGCTATAGACCAGGTTTCTTGCCGCGCGTAGTGGCTTTCTCACTGCCGACCGGTTTTGCGATTGGTGTGTGCGTCAACCTGGCAACTTGGGCGATGCCGCGCCTGTTTGGCTGGTCGGTGTTGACCGATATGCACCAGCTGGCGGTGTTGCGCTCGCTGTGCGCGATCTTAGTGTTTGTGCTGGGCTTTGTGACGCTTGCGCGCGTGTCGACACCGTTGAAGTCGTGGAGAGGCTTGCTCGTTCTCGGCCTGTTCAGTGTGGGTGTGATTGGCGCGCTCATTCCTCAGGTGGCGCATTTCTTCGCTATCATGTTGCCGCAGGACGTGTTGTGGAGGTATTTGATCGGCTGCTTGGTGGCTGCGCTGATAATCTTCCTGGCCTTTGATGATGTTGCTCGACGCATTATTGACAGGCTGAGCAAGAAGATGAACCAATTGAGCTGAGGCGAAGTGAGAGTATAAAACGGTATGAATATATGAAAAAGGGCCAGCAGTGAAAGCTGGCCCTTTGCATATGAACGCTAGCCCTGCGCATATGTGGGGAGAAAGTCGTGCGGGGAAGGCTGCTGCGGGGAATTTACTTCGACATCATCTCTTCGCGGCCCGTCGGCTCATGCTCCACATATTCAGTTTCTGTGATATCTGGCTGGTTCTTATTCGGCAGCTGAGAAATCACCGTTCCAGTGAGCATGAACAAGCAGCCAATGTAGGCGACCAGGCCCATACGTTCGCCCAGGAAGAGCGCGCCAAAGACGACAGAAAACAGAGATTCCATCGACATCAAAATAGCTGAAGGAGCAGCGGCAACATGCTGCTGGCCAAACACCTGCAAGCTGTAGGCAATTCCCGTTGACAAAACGCCAGAGAAGAGAACTGGCCACAGGGAGCCGAGGACATCCGAGCCGGACGGCATCTGGCCCATGAAAAGCGTGCACAACCACGCCAAACCGGCAGCAACGAAAAGCTGACCGACGGACAGGTGAATCGGGTTGATAGTGGAGCGGTTCACCACAATGAGCTGAACAGCGAAACCGAAAGCGCCAAGCAACAGTAAGCCATCAGAAACGGTGAGGCTTCCTTGTGGGCCGGAAAGCGTCAGCATAGCCAAACCCACCACGGAGAAAATAGGTGCGACGAAAGTTTTCCACTGCGCTTTTTCGCCCAAGAACAAGCCCATGAAGGGGACCATGATGATGTACAAAGCGGTGATGAAACCCGAGCGTCCCGCGTTGGAGCTCATGTTCAGCGCATACTGCTCAACGGAGATGGCGGCGAAAAGCAGGCCTCCGGAGATAAAGCAGTCGACGATGGTTCTGGTCCAATTCTTCGGCCTCGTCCTGCCTGTACTCAGGCTTAAGAGCGGAAGCAGAGTGATGGCGCCAAGGGTGAAACGCAGCGAATTGAAGGCCAGTGGGGTCAGATCTTTCATACCCAAAAGTTGGGTGACGAACGAGCCACCCCACAGGGCGGCGGCCGTCAAAAGGGCGATAACGCCGAGAATCTTGTTTTTCACTGTCCTAGTCATAACTTTCTAGATTATCAGAGGCCTCGATATATAAAAGGAAGGCATGCACACTCACGGTTGGAGGTGCATGCCTTCCTTTCTTCAATGGGCATTCAGGAAGGACTAATGAGATCAGTTATCTGAGCTGTTGAACAAGTAGAGCAAGTACTGGAACAGGTTGATGAAGTCGAGGAAGAGGTTCAGAGCAGCCAGAATGGACACACGCTGAAGCATAGCCTCGTCGTTGACTTGTGCCAGAAGCGCCCTCGTCATTTGAGCGTCACGAACCGTCATGAAGGCAAAGAGGGCGACACCGATCAGGCAGATCAAACGCATCATCGAAGAGTTGAACGGCAGGAAGCTGATGACGACCTGTGCCACGATCAACACGATGAGAGCGGTCATGAGAATCTTGCCCGTGCCGAGCATGTTCTTACGAGTGGTCAGGCCGATCATGGTCAAAGCCAGGAAGAACACGGAGCACAACACGAGGGCTGCCAGAATGCCCGGCAGCGAGTAAGCGAAGAAGATGGAGCTCAAATCCAAGCCCATCAGAGCAGCAAAGGTGAAGAACAGAGCGTAAGCAGTGCCCACCTTCATCGTTTGAATCTTGGCCGACAAGCTAATCGAGATCATCATGATGGCAGCAAAGAGAACCAGAGGCCCTATAATGCCGCTGGTCCTGTAGAAGCGATCAGCGATACCGGACACCCAAGAAAGGTATGCCACGCCAAAGCTCACCAGCAGGCCCAAAGCCATGAGGCCATAGGTGCGAGTGATGGCAGTGTTGGCAGCCTTCTCGGTGACCTGGTATGCGCTGCGCACGGCAGCGTTCACGGGGTTCGGGTTGTAAGCAGTCTGCTCATAAGTGTTCTGCGAGTAGGTGTTCTGCTGGTAACCGTTATTCGCATATCCGTTATTCGGGTAAGCGTTAGCTTGAGGAGCATAGGCGCCATACTGCGGCTGAGCGTTGGAATATGAATTGTCCGTCTGATAGGGCTGGCCGTTGTTCTGGCCGTTGGAAGCATATGGCTGGTTGTAGTTGTTATAGCCGTTGGTGGGGTTATTGGAGCCATAACCGTTGTTGAAGCCGTTATTCGGATTCACTGGGTTCGACATTTCTGCCTCACACCTTTCCTGTGACGAAAACACCATCACGACATGGCTTCGTCTGAGAACTCTTATCGTTTCGTGATGTTTTTATTCTAGAGAATGTCAATTCACATGCGCTGAGAGAAATATGAGAAAAAGCTGAAAACCTCGGATACTCACTCGAGGTGGCTAACGCGCAGTACATACGCAGCACAAGTGCAATACATCTGCGGTACACATCTTCATTCTGAGTTAGGTGCTCAGCGTGGTTCAACGGTAGCATAAAAGAGTGACGCAGGAACAGACGCAACAACAGCCTCAGCACGGGCCTCAAGAGGACCTTCACCACGGCCTTCAGCACGAGCCGCAGGACAACCTTCAGCACGAGCAGCAGCATGAGCACTCTCACGAGGAAAACCGCTGGATTATCACTCCACATCATCCCATCGTGAGCATCATTGGGCCTACAGCCTCCGGGAAAACGGCACTGGCAATCTCGCTGGCCCGTTATTTGGAGAGCAAAGGCGAGCCTGCCGAGATTATCAACCAAGATGCCTACCAGTTCTACCGCGGAATGGACGTGGGAACGGCAAAACCCACCGCACAGGAGCAAGCCCAAGTCAAGCATTGGCTCATCGACTGCTACGAGCCGGAAGAGAGCATTTCCGTGGCGCGCTTCCAAACTCTGGCGCGCGAGACGATCGAACGGCTTGTGAACGCTCACATTCGTCCCATCCTGGTCGGCGGGTCGGGCCTGTACGCGCGAGCTGCCATTGACGACATGAGCTTCCCGCCACAAAACCCAGCGATCCGCAAGCGTTTAGAACAAGAATCTGAGGAGAAAGGCCCCGGCGTTCTCTTCGCGCGCTTGCAAGCTCTCGACCCTCAAGCAGCAGCAAGCATGGACCCTGCAAATGTTCGCCGCACTATTCGAGCCTTAGAAGTCATCGAGATTACCAAGAAGCCTTTCTCCTCCACGCTTCCGCGCTACCGTTACGTCATCCCCACCGTCCAAATCGGGCTTGATTTGAGCCGCGAGCAGCTGGATGAGCGCGGCTACATCGGTCTCGACGCTGCCAAGGACATCGTCCTCTCCCAGCTCGGTCTCTCCGAGGCGTCCTTCAACGACCACGAGTACGAGCTCGATGACGGTGTCTACGAGCTTGAGTTCAGCGCCGGCGGGGTGGAGTACGAGTACGAGGTCGACGCGCGCACGGGGAAGGTCCTCGAGGCCGACATCGACGGGAACGACGACTGGGACGATCGCGACGACTGGGACGACTGGCACGAGGACCGCTACGATCGCGATGACGACGACTGGGATGACGATCGCGACGACTGGGACGACGCGGATGACCGCGACGACTGGGACGACGCG
>CASERW010000044.1 GCA_949290445.1 Aeriscardovia aeriphila
GCCCAGAAGATGAATGCGGAAACGACGCCGACCACCGATGCTACGGCGATGTCGACAACGCGCCAGCGAAGAGAGCGTGAGGTGCTGACAGCGGTTGCTGCGGACGATGCGGATGCAGAAGTTGCAGATTCTTGTGTTGTACTCACTTTGTGCCTTTCGATAAAATCCATGGAATCAAAAGGCGAAAGAGCTTCTGCGCTCTCATGCCCGTTCAACCCCGTGGTTAGTCCGGGCACGGGATTGACGGTCCGTCTCGGTATTACCCGTTACGTTCTATCGGTTGGGCTCTAGGCCCTTCTCAGATTCCCGAACCTTACCACGCCTTGCTACCGCATGCCTCGTCGCTTGTGTGCGACGCCGACTGCTGGTTGTACATGGCATGAGGAACGAAACCTCCCGTGTCACCTCGAAGCCTACACAATGAGATTGACAGAACAAAAGATTGCCATCACGCACGATAGACATAACGCAAGATTGCCACAACGCAAAAGGCGGTACGACGAGCCGCCGTACCGCCTGAGCATGCGCACCTGCATATACTCGCTCGCGCATCACACAGCGGTGATGTCATGCGGGCGTGCACCAATGCGCAGTGATAATCTCAAGCCATTGCATCAAGCCATTATGGCAAGAGAGAAGTTGCGCCTAGTTGCGAGCCAAAGCCTGCAAGAAGAGCGCCTCCGTTAAGATGTTCTTCTTCAAACCAGACAGGGAAATCGACTCGTTCGGGCTATGAGCGTTACTCATCGGGTCCTCCGGGCCAGTCACCAAAACCTTGGTCTGCGGGTACAGCTTCTGAAGCTCAGGAATAAATGGAATCGAACCGCCTTCACCCTTGTTAATCGGCTCAGTGCCGAAGGCCACGCGCATAGCCTCCTCCGCATCCTGAGCAACATCCGTGCTCATATCCATAGCCCAACCCGAGCCTGCAGCAATCTGCTTGACGCTCACCTGCGCGCCAAATGGAGCGTGAGAAACCAGGAAATCAGTCAAAGCATCGAGAGCTTCCTGAGGGTTCTGGCTTGGAGCAACGCGCATCGACAGGCGGAAACGAGCGGTTTCAGCAATGACGTTGAAAGAGCCTTCCACAGGGTGAGCGTCAAAACCGATCACAGAAATCGACGGCTTCACCCACAAGCGAGAAGCCAAAGAGCCTTCGCCAGCGAAAGTGTAGGAGTCAACAACAGAAGAGTCATGACGGAAAGTCTTCTCGTCGAGGTCGCGCTGAAGGCCACCCACAACCTCCTGGCTCTTGACACCAGGAACAACGACATTTCCCTTCTCGTCATACATGCTGGCGATAAGAAGAGCTGCCGTGGTGTTCGCATCGAGAATGGGGCCGCCGTACTGGCCAGAGTGCACCGGATGGTTGAGAACACGAACCGTCACATCGCATTCCGCATCGCCACGAAGAGAGGTGGTCAGCGATGGGATTTCAGCAGAATAGTTACCCGAATCGGCCACGATGATGACGTCGGCGGCGAAATCATCCTTATGCGCGGTGATGAATGGGATGAAGGATTCCGAACCCATTTCCTCTTCACCCTCGAAGAACACCTTGATGTTGACGCCCAGCTCATCAGCCAGAGCACCGATTGCACCGCGGTGAATGGCCAAGCCACCACCATCATCCGAAGAGCCGCGACCATAGAGGCGGTCACCCTTCACCGTTGCCTTCCACGGATCGGTATCCCACACGCTCTCGTCAGGAACAGGCTGAACATCGTGATGAGCGTACAGCAAAACGGTAGGAGCATCGTCAGAAACATGCTTTTCACCGATCACTTCGAAAGCACCAGGAGTGCCATCCGGGTTGGTGGACTGCTCCACATGAGCATCCACACCCACCTCGCGCATCATGGAGGCAACAAACTCAGCAGAGCGACGCATATGCTCTGCAGTAATGCCCTTCGCGGAAACAGAACCAATGGCAATCTTTTCGCTCAACATGTCCAGAACAGCTTGCCATTCCTCATCCACACGAGCTTTCAGTTGTTCGACGTTTTCCAACTGCATCGAAGCTCTCCTCCTTCGTTGCTGTGTTCTTGTTATGACTCAAAGGCGCGGAATTACACCAGTTACACCTGCCGCTGGGTCAATACCCGACCGTATCATCATGACATATGACATGGAATCCGTTTAAGAGCAAAAAGGCCGAAGCCGAGCAGCCACAGGCGTCTGCCAAGCAAGGCGGCAAGGGCAGGCCAACTCCGAGCCGTAAACAGGCTCAGGCCAAGGAATATCGCCCTCTCGTTCCTACCAACGAAGAGCGTAAAGCTCGCTATAAGGAAGAGAAGAAGAGGCTTCGCGCCCGTCAGGATCGTCAATATGAAGCCATGGAGCAAGGCGACCTGCGCAATATGCCTCGCGCCGAGCAGCTTCCTATTCGCGTGTACGTGCGCGATTACGTTGACGCTCGCCGCAACTTGGCCGAATGGTTCCTGCCGGTGTGCTTGGTGTGCATCGTCCTCGCCTTCATTTTCGGCATGCTTCCTCAGCTGGCCATTCTCTCCTTCGCCGTGGTGGTTCTTATGTACGTGTACATGCTCGCCGCCATCGTCGATATGTTCGTCATGTGGTTGCACGGTTTGAAGCCACAGCTCGTCGCCAAGTTTGGCACGGATAAGATCAAGGCCGCTCGTTGCGCTTCCTACGCGGTGACGCGAGCCATGAATGTGCGCCGTTGGCGTATTCCTAAGCCACGCTCTGCCAAGCGCGGCGAATGGCCGCGCTGATAAGCGCAGCTTGGGGTTACGTCAAGCTTGCGAGGTGAAGTGAGCGGGCTGATAATCTCAAGCAATGGCGAGTAAACTGTGAGTAGTTCGCAGAGTGCTGAGCTCAGAGAGGAGCTCAGCACTTTTTGTATAATATTCGATGATTAAGCACACAACTGCGCCCGCATGCTCCAGCAATTTTCTCGAAGCCCGAGCTGAGCCTGCGGCCAGAGCGTATGGAGGAGACTTCATGCTCGTAGACCATGTCAGCGAAAATCAGCATTTCGATGTTGCCATCATTGGTGCTGGTACCGGCGGTTACTCTGCGGCACTGCGCCTGGCAGAGCTCGGAAAATCTGTCGTTCTCATCGAAGAGGACGCTCGCCCTGGTGGCGTATGCCTGCACGAGGGTTGCATTCCGAGCAAGGCGTTGCTGCGCGCCGCAGAAGTGCGCCATTTAGCCGATAATGCTGCTGCAATGGGCATGGATTACGATCTGAAATCCTTCGACTTTGGCCGTCTGGTCAGTTATAAGGAAGCCGCGATTGAACAGATGACTTCCGGCTTGGAGCAGCTGTTGCATGCGCGCAAGGTCACGTTTGTGCAAGCCTGGGCGGAGGTGACGCAGCCGCATCAACTCACGTTGCACTTGCCACAAGGCAATGGCGAGGGTGAAGGTCACGGTGAGGGCGAGGCTAGCGGCCAGACTGCCGACCAAGGCCAAGCTGAGGATGACGGTCAAGCTAACCCCATCCTTCACTTGCACGCCACCGACATCATCATCGCCACCGGCTCACACCCGCGCGAACTCGACGGCGTTCCGATTTCACACAAGGCCATCCTCGACTCGACCGACGCGATGAACCTGCAGCAGATCCCTCACTCCGTCGTCATTTTGGGCTCTGGCCCGATCGGCCTGGAATTTGCCACCTTGTGGAGCTCGCAAGGCGCAGACGTCACCATTTTGGCGACCTCGCCACGCATCTTCCCTCGCGGTTCGCGCCGCATTTCCGCCCTCATGGCTCGCGAAATGAAGCGCCGCGGAATCCACATTCACACGAGCGTCGACCTGCACTCCCTCACGGAAGGTGACAACCAGTCAGTCACCGTGCGCTACAGCTCCCCTGACTCGACTACGCACACTCCGATCCCTCCGACGGCGAAAGCTCCGGAAGGCGGCGAGCAGACGGTCACTCTTACCGCTCAGTTTGCGCTGGTGGCAAAGGGGCGCGTGCCGAACACTGCACAGCCTTGGATGAGCAAGCTCGGTGTTAATCTCGATGCCCAAGGTTTAGTAGTCACCGACCCATACGGGCGCACCTCGGTGGAGCACCTCTGGGCTGTGGGCGACATCACTCCAGGTAAGCAGCTCGCCCATCGCGCTTTTGCCCAGGGAATTTGCGTTGCTGAAACGATTTGCGGGCTGGATAGCGAGCCAGTGGACGACCACAACGTCCCTTCCGTCACCTTCTCTCAGCCTGAGATTGCGCAGGTTGGCTACTCGGGCGAAGAGGCGAAGGCCAACCCTCAGTTCTCCGAAATTCAGGAGACGAGCCTTCCGATGATGGGTAACGCTCGCGTTTTCATGAGCCAGACTGCCGGCACGATCACCGTGGTCAGCGGCATTCGCGAACAAGAGCCTGGCAAGCGCGTCGTGTTGGGCGTTGAGATGGTCGGCCCGCATGTCACTGAGCTGGTCGCTGAGGCTGAGCAGCTGGTGGGTAACCACGTTGGCGTGCACGAGGCTTCGGTTTTGATCCACCCTCACCCCACTTTCTCGGAAACTTTGGGCGAAGCTTTGCTCAAGGCAGATGGCAGGCCGCTTCATAGCCGGTAAGCTCGCGGAGCTTGAGCTCGAGGGGCTTGAGCTTGCAGAAGGGCTTGAGCTCGCAAGGCTTGAGCTCGCAAGGATTGCTTGAGATTATCAGCCTGTTTTCTCAGTTTGCGAGTAGAATGAACACCTGATTATTGTTTCGACACGCCAGGAGGCACAATGGCACGCGACACCAAGTCGACCAAGGGTGCAAAGAAGGATCGGTTCCAGACCGCTAAGCAAGTTATCCAGGTTTACCAATTCGCATCCAAGGATCGTAAGGATCTGCCAGTGTGGCTGGTCCTCTCCGTTCTGCTGCCTGTGCTGTTGATGATCGCCTTCAACATCGCCACCCGCTCGGGATGGATTTGGTGGATCTTCTCCATGGTTCTGTCCCTCACCCTGGGCGTCATGATCGCTACCATCGTTCTGACGAGGATCGCCGACTCGGTGGGTTACGCTCGCATGGAAGGCCAGCCTGGTGCTTCTTCTGCCGTTCTGCGTTCGATTAACAAGAGCGGTTACAACTTCGATGAAGCTCCGGTGTGGTTCGACCGCAAGACCAAGGATGGCGTGTGGCAAGGCACCGGTCGTTCGGGCGTTTTCCTGATCGGCGAAGGCAATAAGCAGCGTTTGACTCGTGAAATGAACCGTTTGGAAGCCGCCATTCACCGCGTCACCCCAGGTTCACAAATCCCTGTCTACCGTATTTTCGTGGGCAATGGCGAAGGTCAGACTCCTTTGCGTAAGCTGCGCAGCACGGTGATTAAGAAGAAGATTGTGATGAGCAAGACGGAGCTTGACCAGCTCAATGGCCGCATCACTTCTCTTCAAACCCAGCAGCAGCAAATGCCTCGCTCTGTTGACCCGAAGCGTTTGAAGATCAGCCGTCGTATGATGCGCTGAACTGCCAGTAACAGCCAGCAGCAGTCAGCCACTGAAAACGTACTCTAGCAAAGCCCTTCCGTTAGGAGGGGCTTTTTGTTACCCCAATTGCCCCAGAAATTTTGTTCGTAACGTGAGAGAACCGAGGAATTTAGCAAACGGAAATAGAGACGTAACCAAAACGCGCGGAGCCGGAAACCTGACTTATTAGAATGAAAACGTTACCAACGAAAGGAACTGTTGTGAACGGTATCTCAACTGAGGCTGATCTGGCCCAATTCATCAAAGACAACGATATCGAATACGTGTCCGTCGGTTTCACCGACCTGTTGGGCGTTCAGCAGCACTTCAATGTGCCGAGTGAACAGATGCTCGATGAGGGCTTCACCCGTGGCATGTTCTTCGATGGTTCTTCTATCACCGGCTTCCAGAAGATCAACGACTCCGATATGAAGCTGATTCCTGACCTTGACACTGCTTATGTGGATCCGTTCCGCAAGCACAAGACGCTCAACATCTTCTTCTCCGTCGTCGACCCTGTCACCGACGCTCCTTACTCTCGCGACCCACGCCAAGTGGCCACCAAGGCAGAAGCCTACTTGCGTTCCACTGGCATCGCAGATACTGCTTACTTTGCCCCCGAAGCAGAGTTCTTTATGTTTGACTCCGTGCGCTACGAAGTTTCCGCACATCGTTCCTTCTTCGAAGTCGACTCTGCTGAAGCTTCCTGGAACTCCGGCAAGCCTTTCGACTCTGCCGATGATCCTTCCGTGCCCAACCGCGGCTACAAGCAGAAGGCTGACGGCGGCTACTTCCCCTTCGCCCCGATCGACCACAACCAGGATGTTCGTGACGACATGGTCTCCAACCTCACCAAGGTGGGTTTGAAGCTCGAGCGCGCTCACCACGAGGTTGCTGACGCCCAGCAGGAGATCAACTACGAGTACAACACTCTGACTCACGCTGCTGATGACTTGATGAAGTACAAGTATGTGGTGCGCAACACTGCTGCTGAGAACGGCAAGGTCGTCACCTTCATGCCAAAGCCAATCCCGGGCGAGAACGGCACTGGCATGCACTGCCATCAGTCCCTGTGGAAGGACGGCAAGCCGCTGTTCTACTCCGAGGAAGGTTACGCTGGCCTTTCCGACATCGCTCGCTGGTACATTGGCGGCCTGATCCACCACGCTGGTGCTGTGCTCGCCTTCACCAACCCAACGACCAACTCTTACCGCCGCTTGGTGCCAGGCTATGAGGCTCCTGTCGACTTGGTGTACTCGGCTCGTAACCGTTCTGCCGCCATCCGCATTCCTCTGGCTGGTAACTCTCCCAAGAACAAGCGTCTGGAATTCCGCGTTCCTGACCCAACCTGCAACCCATACTTGGGCTTCTCCGCTCAGCTGATGGCTGGCCTCGACGGCATTCTCAACCGCATCGACCCACCAGAGCCAGTGGATAAGGACCTCTACGAGCTTCCTCCTGAGGAGCTCAAGGGCATCAAGCTCGTTCCAAGCTCGCTCTCTGATGCTTTGGACGAGTTGGAGCGCGACCACGACTTCCTGACTCAGGGCAATGTGTTCACTCCTGATCTCATTGAAACCTGGGTGGAGATCAAGCGTGCTGAGGTTGCTGAGCAGCAGCTTCTGCCAACTCCTAAGGAGTACGAGACTTACTTCACTCTGTGAGTCGCGCCTGCTGACAAGTTTGAGTTTGCTGAAACGTGGGCTTGGTAAAGCTTGAGCTTGCTAGCGTCTCAATTTCTTGAGATTAACAGCGCGCTAGATTACCAGCGCAATTGCGGGAACCGGCAATGCCGGTTCCCGTTTTTTGTTGCTCTCGCCGCAGCTTGCTTTTCAGGCCAGTGCTCAACTGCGTCGAAAGAACCTCCGTGGCCGCGCAGGCTCCCCGCCCGCTTTACTGCACGTCCACTTGGCCGTCGCAAACAGTCCAAGTAGTGGTAGTGCATGCGCGCAGGAAACGGTGATCATGCGAGACGACGACAAGCGCTCCACGGTACGCCGCCAACGCCTGCTCCAACGCTTCCGTGCTGGAAATATCCAGATGATTCGTTGGCTCATCCAGCAAGATCAGCTGCGGGCGATCACACACCAATGCCATGCACAACAGCAGTTTGCGCACTTCTCCCTGTGATGGTGTTTTACCCGTGAGCAGCTTATCGGGGTCAGCATTGAGGCTTGCCACAGCAGTGAGCACCTGGCTTTTGAGCTCAGCCGGCAAATCGAGCACTGTGTTCACGCTCTTCTGGCTTTCTTCCTCGCTGATCTCCTGCGGTAAATAGTACGCAGAAATACCAGAGCTGATAGCAGCATTCATTTGCTCCAACAGCGTGGTTTTGCCTGCGCCGTTGCGCCCGATAATGCCAATATGCTCCTGCGCTCCCACGGTGAGCTTCGCCTGCCCAGTAGCGGCACTGCCCTGATCAACGTCACCGAGAAAATCGCGTTCCACGCTCGCCACCACTGCGCGCGAACTCGGCACAATGCTGCGCATCAACGCTTCCAACTGAGCGTCATACCGTTTCGCAGCAACACTGACCTGGCTCAGAGCCTGTTGCGCTGCCTGAAGCTTCGCATCCACTTGATGAGCTCCCGCCGACGCCCACGCATCCGCACCCATCATTTTCGCCGTTTGCAAGCGTCGGATAGCATCATGGTCATGCCGGTCAATGCGCGAACCCGAGGCCTTCACCTTCTCAATTTTCGCGACCTGCGCCTGCCGATCCCGCTTCAGGTTTTCTAAGCGCTTTACTTGAGCTTGCGCCTGGTCAAGTTTGCCGGCATTGCTCAACTGCTGGCCGCGCAATTGAGATTGAGCCTCGCTGAAATTGCACGCATAGTGGCGAATCACCGTCACATTATGCCCGGGTAGCGCACGTCCCAGCACCGCGCGCCCCTGAGAACCACGCCCCAGCGAACCCGCACCTGCTGAAACATGCTCGCGGGTCATGATCAGCGTGTTATCTGCCAGCGCATCCACAAAATCACGATCATGCGAGATGATCAGCCCCACAACATCGCGCTGCTGCTGCAAGGCAGTGATAATCTGGGCCTTCGTCTCCTCGTCAACGTGGTTCGTCGGCTCGTCGATAATCACCAGGTCGGCATTTTTCGCCAGAGTCGTGACAATCTGAAGTCGTTTCCTCTGGCCTCCCGAAAGCTCGGCCCACCGGTAAGCCCAGTCGTCACCAATGCCCAGCAAATCGCGTAAATTCAAGGCTGAGCGCGACCAGTCAGCACCAAATTCCTCCAGATTATCAGGGATTACCGTGTTGTTCTGCGCGCAAGTTGCACTCACGAGCTGCTCGGGTGCGGGAGTGATCGTGCCCTGCTGAGGCTTAAGCGCACCGACCAGCAGATTCATCAGCGTAGTTTTGCCCAGGCCGTTGTCGCCAACGAGTGCCGTCCAGCCGCGAGGAAGACTGAAGGAAATATCTTCAAAAAGCGGGTCTGCGCCAGGGTAGGAAAAGCTCAAATGCGAGACGCGAAGGCCGGAAAGAGTACGAAAAACGGGGGAAATAGACATAGTAAGCTCCTTGCATGTAGTTAATGGCGTGAACTACATCAGAGCCTCATGTCAGCCTTTCGACGAAGGAATACCAAACGCGAGCCGGCTACCTGCGTAGCATGCGGCGGCGTCCGAGTTGAGATTAGCAC
>CASERW010000045.1 GCA_949290445.1 Aeriscardovia aeriphila
CCCAAATAAATGGCTGCAGTGTAGCCTGCTGGGCCGGAACCAATAATCACGGCATTTTGTACATTCTGAGACTCATTCGACATGCTCCCTACTTTAGCGGGTACAAATGTACAAAATCTCATTTTTCGCCCCGAGGCTCACAAGCCGATTTTCGGGAATAAATTTGCAAGAGGATGAGGTGCGAATGGACTGGCTAGATGAGAGTGTGAGAAATTACAAGTAAGGATGGGAAGTGAATTCCGAAGTAGGTAGACAAGTGCAACAGCACAACTTTATGCACAGTGGGAAGCTGTTGAGGGGTGTTTAAAACTCGTAATGTGTCCACATGCTCAGAACTTTGACGGTATGCTCTTCCTCATTGACCATATATACAAGACGATGTTGGATGTTAATGCGTCGTGAATACATGCCATTAAGGTTACCGACGAGTTTTTCATAAGCTGGTGGATTTGTATAAGGGTTTGTCTCTAACAGATCCACCAGGTTTTTAGCCTTCTTCGACAAACCTGAAGATCTTAATTTATTGAGATCTTTCAAGGCTTGCTTGGTAAGGAGGATTCTCCATTTCACCATTCGACCTCGTTTGCGTCGATGCAGTTGCTATCGTCCTCATTCATGGCATCAATGAGTTTCTTTTCCATTCCGGGAATTGAAGTTAAGTACAGTGTTTCCTTCAAGGCGTTATAGTCCTCCTCACTCAGAATTACTGCGTTACCTGATTTTGTAGTTACAGTTACTGGCTCGTTGTATTTAATTGTTTGGTTCAGCATCCCGAACAGATTTTTACGCAAGTTTGTTGCTGTTGTGTTGTACATTTTCACCTTCTTTATGTACGTTAAAGTGTACGTAAATTGAAGTGATCTTGTCAACGAAGAGAATGCTCTGAGTGAAGGGGAATTGTGTTGGAAATACTGATGTGAGTTTGAGTAAGCTTGCAAATAATAAGATCTGACACTGAGTAAAAACACATCAGGATTTTGCTGAAGAAGCTTTTCAAGGAATTTTTCGAAATATATGCCTCACATTATCCAGGGTCTTGTTGTTTTGCCTTATGTAGTCAAACATCAGGGTGATGTTATACGTAGTGAAAGTCTATGCTTGTCACGGTCTGGGGTGTTGTTGTCGCTGAGTTGGTGCTTACTGTTGCATCTTCTTTGAATGGTTGCGAACCTTATCAAGCGGAGAACCTTCGTAAAATCAATACACCTTGACGCTGGTGAAGTTCAGCTGAATGCCGTTCTGGCCAGGGTTGTCGCAGTAGATGACGAGGTCCTGCGTATGCTGCTTGGAGAACTGAACCGTCGTCTCTTTGCCGGCCGGCTGGAAGGTCACGCTCGCCACAGAGCTTCCATTCTTGGGGTTCTCCATCGTCGAGTTCACATAGAGATTACCAGTGAAGCTGGAATCTCCCGACGCCAAAGAGAACGTGATGCGGGACACGTCCTCCGGCTGAGACAGCTGAATGTGAATAGCGCGAGCCTCATTCGTATTCGCCGGAACAAACACGCGGATCTGACGGATCGAATACGGGTTCGTATTCTCCGGGGTCGTCTCCACCGGCGCAGGAACACCAGTCGCCTGCTTGGCATCATGCGTGACAGCACCCGACGTTTCCGTCTTCGCAGTCTGCTTCTTCTCCGTCTTCGACTTCTTCGCCGAGTCGTTCGTAGCAGGCTTCTTCTCCTCGGAAGTATCCTTCTTGGAAGGCACGCCCCTCTGGTCAATAGCAGGAGCGTCGTTCACATCCAAATTCCACGTTTCCTTCTGCGACGATGACGTCGAAGGAATGATGGAGAAGCCGCCCAAACCCAGCGACTTCACGCCGTAGTAAGCTCCAGCCGCCAAGATTACCACGACGATGAGCACGATCAGGAAGTGCTTGAGGAAGGTGTGCCCACGGCGAGGAGATTCCTGCTCAGCTGCAACCGCAGGGTGAGAGCTTGCTTGCACGTACTGCACCGGCTGCGAGCTGGTGACGCGATGTGCAGACGAAGCTGCTGGCTGGCCTGGCTGAGCTTGCGCGCCGAACTGGCCTGGTCGGCCTGCTTGTGCTGGGCTTTGTGCAGCGCCTGCATGCGCATTCTGCGCAGACTGCGCAGGGAAGAGATGTGCATCATACAAAGTTTCATCCGCTGCAGGGTGAGCTGAAGCAGCAGAGGTGACAGGGCGAGAAATGATAGTTTCGTCAGCACTGTTAATCTCGGGCGAAACGAGAGGCTGAGAAGAGAGGATGGTTTCGTCGCCAGCGGCTTGAGCCGGGTTTGCAGCCTGCGGCTTGTGGGACAGCTCGGCCAGGGAAGGCGAGATCATCGTTTCATCCGAGCTTACGATCGTCTCATCGCCAGCAGCCGAAGCAAAGCCTACAGAAGCGGGCAGCTGGGCCGCGGAAGCCGGAGAGTTGGCGGGCATGCCCGGAGCGGACGTAGACTGGGTAGCCGCGTAACCGTTAGTCGCGTAACCAGAAGCGGGGTAGCCTGTAGCGGCCGAGCCTTGGGTGGCAGAATCTGGGGTAGCCGCAGACGCAGGGCCGTACGAGTTTGCAGCAGAATACGAGCCAGAGTTGAGCGAGGCGGCCGAACCATAAGGCCCAGAAGTGACGTAAGGGTTCGCGCTGGCAGCCTCGAGGCTATTCGCACCGGCAGCACCTAAACTGGCAGCTCCCAAACCAGCAGCCGCAGCACCGAGGCCAGCAGCAGAACCAGAAACCGGGCTAGCCGAGGAGAAGCCTGCCAAACCCTGGGTCGGGTTCACCTCCTGAACAGCCTCCTGGCCGTTGAACAACAAGTCAGACGCACGCCACGGCGATACCGTCGGGCGAGCCTGCTCCACAACGCCAGCAGCAGCCAAAGAATTGGGAATATCCACTACAGTTCCCATGCTCACATGAACTAGAGGAACCGTAGAAATAGAAGCCGAACCCTGAGCAGCAGGAATGTCATACTCGTCAGCAGGAAGCTCCTTCACCGCCGGAGCGTCACCCACGAGAATCTGCAGCTCATTCAACGTCAAAATCGGAACGATTGCGCGAGAGGTTTCCAAGCCCGTCTCCGAACCGGTAAAGCCCAAGCCTCGCGTGCAGATTGCCAGAAACTCAGCAGGAACCTGGCCTCGCAAATTGCTCAACAGCTGAGCCATACCCGCATGATCATTGAGGTCATACTCGCTGCCCGTAATCATTTCAAAGAGAATGCCCGCAATCTGGCTGACCATCGTCGCTTCCAAATTGCCACGATGAGCCGTCAAATCAACCTGAGGAGCGAGGAACGGCGACACCGTCGTATCAGCAATACGAATACCTTGATCGGTTAAGCGCACCACGCGAGAGCCCAAACCGTTATGCACAATCACCGAGTCGACGAGAGTGCGGCACGCGCTGATAATCTCAGAAATAATGGAGCGAATAGCGCGCTGCGACAGAGGCTTATGGTTCGAAGCAGCCAAAAAGTTATGCAAACTCACGCCCGGCTCAGTGCCCGTCACAATAACCAGAACGCCGTCCTGACGCGAAAAAGTGAAAACAGGCGTGAACAGCGGCGACTGAGTGAGCACCAACGTCGAAGCAATCGCGTTAATCTGCGTGAGCTTCGTCTGGTCGGAAACAATGTACAACTGGCAGTCGCGCTTCAACGTGTGATCATTGGCAAGCCAAGCGTTCAAACCCGGATGGGAACGGAATTGAGCGATGAGCGTGTAACGGTTGTTGATGGTGTCACCAATTGCCGGAATCATGAAGCCGCTCCTGCCACAGCACTTGCCAGTTAATCCAACGCGCCGGCGCCCGACGCGCTGCGGGGACACTTATCCCCACACTCATCGCTATGTTACTCGCAACGGCTCACGAAAAAGGGTGAGCAGCGACTACCGACCCGCTGTCTTCACACGTTTTTCGGGTTCGAAACCGCGGCGGAATTCGAACCCGCAGCTGAATTGGCAGACTGATAATCTCCCACCAACCTCGTAAAGCCAGGAATGCGCGACAAACCAGGAACTTTACGCGCCACAATAGCCAAGAACGACGTGATTTCCGCAATGCGCAACAACTTGCACAACACGATGTACGCAGCCAACATCACCACGCCAGTAATCGCGCACACTACCAGCGACTGCACCCAGCCCAAATGCCCATGAGCAGCGGTGCTCGCGCCCAACAGAGCCGTCAGCGCGCGCGAGAGGAACCAGCCCAGCACGCCATCCGCAGCAGCAGCCAAGCCAGCCTTGATGTGCAACAAAACCAGAGACCCCAACTGCAAGGGTTCAGAGAAGTGACGACGCAACAAGAATAAAGCAATAGGAATACACGACGTGTTACCGATAATCGTCGTCGCACCCACCACGGCAACCCAATAATACGGCGGCACCAGGCGGGTAAACGTGACTAGGCAGATCACCTCAACCACCATCATCACCAACGACACAATAAACGGCGAACGGCCATCCTCAAACGCGAAGAACGCGCGACGCAACAGCAACGTGATCGACGCCATCGGCAAGTTCAGAGCCAGGCCATAGATTGCCACTGCAATCAAATTCGCATCATGCACCGAAACAGAAGGCAAAAGCGCGCGCACAATCGGCACCGGGAAGGCGATGAAAGCCGCCGAGAAGAACACCATAATCACGCCAGACGTACGCAACGTCGAAGTGAGCGAACGCTGAGCAGAACGCACATCATTCTTCGCCACTGCGCGCGAGAGGATCGGGAAGATCGTCGTCGCCAGCGAAACCGTGATCAGCGAATACGGCAAAATCCAGATTTGGAACGCCTGGTTATACGCCTGAGAACCCGCGATATTCAAACGATCGCCGCCCGCAATAGGAGCGCCCGTAGAAATACGCGTGCTGACAATACCAAACACTTCGTCGAGCAGCACCATGCCCAGCGTCCAAATACCCACGCGGCCCATCGAGCGCAAGCCGATGCCGCGCACACCCCAGCGAAGGCGCGGGTGAATGCCCAGTTGCAGCAGTGGGATGAACAGCAGCAGGCCTTGAACGGCGACGCCTAAGGTCCAAGCGCCGGCGCTTAACGCAATCTTGTCGGTAGTCCAGAAGCTGATCGGCTGCTCCTTGGCGCTACCAAATTGGTAAATAAACAAGCCGAAACCCGCGCATGCCACGATGTTGGCCGCCACCGACGACCATGAGTAGAAGCCGAAACGGTCGCGCGCTGCCAAAACCTGGCCCAAAACTGTGTAAATTCCGTAGAACAGCACCTGCGGCATGCACCATAAGGTAAAGGCGCTGGCGAGGGCACGCTGGGCGTTGTTCCAGTCGGAGGACACAAAAAGATTAACAAGCACAGGGGTGAGCGCGGCCAGCACGGCTGTGAAGCCGAGCAGAACGGTCATGGCGAGGGTCAGCAGCTTGTTGATGCGATCTTCATAATCCTTGTGCTGGAAGGCGCGCACGATTTGCGGCACCAAAATAGCGTTGATCAGGCCGCCGGAAAGCAGGTTGAAGAAGATCTGTGGAATCTGGCTGCCCACTTGGTAGGCGTCCGCGGCGACACCGGTCACGCCAATGGCTGCAGCGAGAAGGATGGTGCGAACCTGGCCAGTCAGGCGGGAGGCGAGAGTGCCCGACGCCATGATCAGCGAGTTGCGGCCCATGCGCGAAGCCTCAGAATCGTGGGAAGCGGCGTCAGTGGCTGCTGCTTCGGTTCGGGCTGGGGTGGAGGCTGCTGCTGGAGCTTCTTCCGCGGCAGCGGCTCGCGAAGAAGCAGGCGTTGGGGCCGCTGCAGTTTCCGCTGCTTCTGGGCGTGTGTTAGAAACACCTGCAGTAGCCAAGTGTGCGCGGGCACCTGGCGCAGGAACAGGTGCAGGAGGCGCCGGCGGAGTGAGCGATGCCGCAAACAACATGCTGTCACCCTCATCGGATGGAGGGGCTGGAGGAGGAGTCAGCGGCTCACCAATCGTCAGCGGGGGAGTCGGCGGCAGAGGAGGAATGATCTCGCTCACATTGCTCTGGCCAGCGCGCCCGCGAATCACACGTGCGCCGCGAGCAGCAGTTTTCTGCTCGACGGCTTCAGCAGCAGTGGAAATCTTGAGCGACGAAGAGTTTTCAACAGGATCAACAGGCGTGGTCACTGGTCTGGGTCCTTCTTTCTTGTGAACTGGCGGCGCAAACCAACAATTCCCAGCACAACAGCCAGAACAATGAGAATATCGCCAGAAAGGTCATTCAACGGCAACTGCGTGTACAACATCGTCGTCTGCGGCTCGCCCAACACGGTGCCCTGCTCGTCCGTCACCTGAATGGACAGCGTCGTCTGCGAGGTTCCCACTACGCGCACGTGCAAGGTAGCCTGCGCTTCCGAGTTTTCGTGAACCGTTAACGTCTTCTCCGAACTGACCGTCGTCAACTGCGTGTCGGTTTGTGCGGCAAGCTTGACTTTCACTGGGTACGGCAGCCTGTTGGTCACCGTCACCGGCGTCTGCGCAGACTCCGAGAAAACGTTGATAACACTCGGCTTGACGATGCTCACGGCGTTGGAAAGCTCGGCATTCATCTTCTGGTCGGCTTGCAAGGCGGTAAGGTCCGCCGACCCGTTTTGCGTGTCCACATTTTCGCTGGCAAAGCTCGCCAAGGCCAAATGCATGTGCGAGGTCTCCAATTTGGCGAGCCACTCATCTTGCGTCACGTCGTCCTCGGCGCTCGACTTCGCATTCTGGCGAGCAAGCGGCTGCGGGTTGTCCGTCTTATCCTCTTTCCCAGGATTATCACTGCTCTTTGCACTCGCCTTCACTAGAACATTCTTCTTCAGCTGCGAAAGGGTGGTCAACGTTTTCGTCAACGTCGACAGCTGACGAGCAGTGGAGGCCGCATGCGCATGAGCCGTGTTGCCATCAGGAGCGAGATCAAAATGAGCCGAAACGTTGGTCGCACCCTGGCGAAGGTCAGCCAAAGTACCTGACTTCAACCAATCAGCAGACTGCAAGGCCGACAACAGGGCACGCGAATTGGCCAACGAAGTGCGTGAACCCAACGAAACCAACAGATTGCGCTGAACATAAGGCTGCTGCATCTGGAAAATAGCCGACTGAGCGATAAAACGCTGCAAACGGCCGGCATCGCTATTCTCCGCCAGCGCCTGCTCTGAAGTTTTTTGCCCTTCAGCAAGCTGGGTGAGCATGGACTGGGTAATCAACACCGTCACATCGCCCGCAGCCGTGTTCATCACCACATGGCCCGTCTCCACAATCGAATCGTCAGCAACCGGGCGAGCCGAATTCGCAATCACCGTCTTATAGCCTGCGCGAGCAGCGGTTTCCAAGGAGCGTGCTGTCCAGGAAGAGGAGCCTTCCCAGGCGATAGCGCCCTTGGCAACGCTCGCTGGGGTGGTCGAGCTGGTTTTCTGCGAGCTCGAATTAGAGGAGCTCGACGAGTTCGACGAGGAGCTCGAACTGTTCGAACTACTCGAACTCGAGCTATCGGAGTTCGTGGTGGACCCACTTGACGAAGAGTTCTCCTCAGTTTTCTTGCTTTGGCCACTATTCTCACTAGTGGAAGAGGGTTGCGAAGACGAAGACGATGAAGAGGACTGAAAATCTGAAGCCAAACTATCACCGGCCTGCACGGACCAGGTGTCAGCCGAAACTCCAGCCTTTTCAAAGCCTTCCGGGTCGAGCGTGAGGCGAGAAATGTCGAAACTATACGGTTGGGAAATGGAACTCATCGCCTGGTACAGCGAGATTGCCATCGAGCGGGAAGCGGGCGCCTTGTCACTGGTCGGGGTGTTGTCCTCGCGCAAACTGGCCAACAAAGCCGGGTCGACCACAGACTGCAGATGCGGGTAATCCTTGAGCAGCTTGAGCTGGGCGAGAGTGTACGCCTTCGCCTTCTTCGTCAAAGTGAGCGGGAAATCCGTCGACATCGGGTCGTGAACCAAAGCCAGAGTTGCCGCCAGCTTCTTATTCTTCTGGTTGACCGAAGCAGTATCCGACGTTTGGGTGCGCAACTGCCAGCCCGTCGCCACCACCGGCATGACCACCGTCAGTGCCATCTCCGGGGTTTTGAACTCGTCGAGGCCGTCGTGTGAGCGCGTCACAAAAGTGTTGAGATGCGCAGAAAGAGTAGTGCCTGTGCGCGGGTCAGCCTCGCCCGAGTTGGGCTGAGCGGCAGCCTGGTACACCACTTCCAACGGCTTGGGCCCCCAGTTGCGCAAACTGGCCAGATTACGGTCGTCGGCTTTGAGCGTGACGGTGACAGTCACCGACGAGTTGCGCTTCAGGGCCGGAACGGAGACTTGCGCGAGGTCGAAAAGGTAAGGGTTGTAGCGGCCTTCCGCCCAATCTTGAGCGTTTGACGAGGAAATGAGCGAGTACTGCGAGGTGCGAAGCGTGAGAGTGCCAGACTGCGCGGCTTGGCTCGACTTATTCGTGATGGTGACGCTCGCCTGGTAGCCGCTCGAGGCGGTGATGATGGGCGTCGCTTTCGCCAGCGTCAAGCTCAGGCCTTCGCTGGCGGGCAGGGTAGAGCTCAAGGCGAGGTGTGTGACGGCTGGGGTGACGCTCGGCGCGGGAGTCGCGGGGGCTGCGTTAACCCCGGGAGCTGCGGGAGTTTCTGCGAAGGCGCGGCCAGCGTGCCCAGCCAGAGGAGTGACGAACAGCGCGGCGGCAACGCACGTGCTGGCAAGAGTGCGGATTAGAGCGTAGAGGGACGATCGTACTTTCTGGTGTAGAGCCACACGATCCTCCTCTCGTTGGGGTAACTCAGCACTGACGTGAGGTCATCAAACGGAACCCATGCAGCATCTTCCGCTTCATGGTCTGGGTCACCCAAAACGTTGAGCTCGCCAGAAACCTGCTTCAACACATAATGGTGCACAAGTTTGTGCACGCGCTGAGTATCACCAGTGAACCAATAGTCAATGGTAGCGATTGAGCCTTGAATTTCTCCGAGAATTCCCGTTTCTTCATGGACTTCGCGCACGGCAGTCTCTTCCGGAGTCTCGCCCTTCTCAATATGGCCCTTTGGCAGGCACCACTCCAAATGCCCGGAACGCGAGTGACGAGCAATAATCGCGACCTCACCACGCTCGTTAAACACCAAGCCGCCGGCAGAATACTCGCGCACAATCGGCAGCTCGTGAGTGTCCAGGCTGGCAAAAGTTTCTGACGACAAGGTGGCATGCTTCTTGGGCGGCATCATATTCGGCGTTGGTCGCACCGCGTTAGGCTTGTGAGCGCGCGGCTGCACACCTTGAGCATGCTGGTTGGTTTGGCCGTGCTGCTGGATGCGAGACAGGTAGATTGCCTTGACTTGGCGGCCATGATGGCTCTTGTATAGCGGCGGCTGGGCGGGCTTTTCAGCTTCAGCGGTAGTCTTGGCGGTATTCTCTGCCTGGGCCATCACTTGGCCTAGCACCGCACCTTCCCGCTCGCCGATTGACGTTTCCATTGGTCGAATCTGCTGCGAGGGTACGGTCATCTCGTGCATCATGCGCGCAACGTCCCTCGGAGTAGTCATAACTTCAACAATAGGGGCAAGCGTGTGCAAATGGGGTGATGAGGTCAAAAAACTGTGGTGTTCGCCTTTTCTCCACTAATATAAAAGGTTGGTAAACGGTAGAGAACGCAGCAAGATTATCACCGCTCTTCATCGTAGCTGTCAGTGAAAGGGAAGCCATGCGCATTGAGGTCCGTGAGGAAGCCATCGAATTGGGCCGCCTCTTCGAGGAGAAGGGGTACGAGCTCGCTCTCGTCGGCGGGGCGGTGCGCGACCTGATGCTCGGCCGTCCCGTCCACGACTACGATTTCACTACTTCCGCCCGTCCGGAAGAGTTCGAGCCGATTTTGCGCGCGTGGGGTCACGACGGTTTTTGGGATATGGGCCGCAAGTTTGGCACTCTGGGTGCTTTGCGCCGCCTGCCTGATGGCCACGACCTTTCCGCCGAGGTGACGACGTATCGCTCTGATGAGTATGAGCCGGATTCGCGTAAGCCTGAGGTTCAGTATGGTGACTCGCTGGAGGGTGATCTCTCTCGTCGCGACTTCACCATTAACTGCATGGCTTTAAGATTACCAAGCTGCGAGTTGGTTGATCCTTTCGACGGCCAGGCCGATTTGGATAAGGGCTTGTTGCGCACCCCAGTTGACCCGCGTCAGTCGTTTGATGATGACCCTCTGCGCATGATGCGTGCCATCCGTTTTGTGGCGCAGTTGGGCTTCGATATTGAGGCGGAAACGGCGGAAGCTATTTATGATATGGCTCCTCGTTTGGAAATCGTTTCTGCTGAGCGTGTGCGTGACGAGTTGACCAAGCTTTTGCTGGCGAAATACCCTTCTGATGGCATTGATGAGCTGGTGGACTCTGGTATTGCTGACATTGTGATGCCGGAAATCCCGGCATTGCGCATGACTATCGATCCGTCACATCCACATAAGGATGTGTATGAGCATACGCTGATGGTTCTGGACCGCGCCATCGCGTTGGAAACGGATGCGGATGGTGATGTTCCTCGCCCTGATCTCACTTTGCGTATGGCTGCTTTGCTGCATGATATTGGCAAGCCGCGCACGAGGAAGTATGAGGCGAATGGAAAGGTGAGCTTCCATCACCATGATGCTGTGGGCGCGAAGATGGCTGCGAAGCGTTTGCGCGAGCTGCGTTTCGACAAAGAGTTGATCGCTGACGTGTATAAGCTCATTGACCTTCACTTGCGTTTCCACGGGTATGTGGAAGAGCCGTGGACGGACTCTGCGGTGAGGCGTTATGTTGTGGATTCTGGCCATTTGTATAGCCGTTTGAACCGTTTGACGAGGGCTGATGCCACCACTCAGAACAAGCGGAAGGCACGTTTGTTTGAAGAGGCTATGGATGAAATGGAAGAGCGCGTTGTTGAGCTCAAGGAGAAGGAAGACCTCGCTCAAATCCGCCCTGAACTCAACGGCCAGCAGATCATGGAGATTCTGGGCATCAAGCCTGGCCCGCTAGTCGGCAAAGCATATAAGCACATGCTCGCCGTTCGCCTCGATGAAGGCGAAATTGGCTACGACGAAGCCGTGCGCGAGCTGCAAGCGTGGTGGGACCAGGTCGGCAGCAAGGAAGCGTAAATCTCCTGGTGGAGTTCCTATGAAAAAGGATGAGCTGCAGCACCTGATTCACAAGGTGATGACGGTGGATAGCAACGACGACACTTCTGTACAACGAGCGTGGGATGCGCTAGCTCAGGGGATAGTCGACGACTATGAGGTTGCTCGAGATTACCTGCTCACGCAAGCGTCGTTTGCTGAAATCGAGGCTGTAGGAGAAGTGTTTACTGATGTGCTTGCGCAAGCACCAAGTGCAGAAAGAAAGCGGCAATTTGTTCAGCTGTTTTCCCAGGCTGCACAGAGAGCAGCACTTCTCAACCCGGATGACGTGCAGTGGCTGAAAGATTCACTCAGCTTCAGCCTGAAAGAGAACGGACTCAACGAGGAAGGAATATGAGCTGGGCGAATAGCGTTGAATCCAGCTGATCAGAAGCGTAGGGCTCAGCTCGTCTTGAGGGTTTCGTTCGGGTTCGTATTCACCGGCTCATGCTCAGGAGCTTTTGGCAAGTTCTTGATCTTATCAGGAGCAACGCAACCGGAAATCGAGTGGATGAGCGAGCCGGCCTCCACATTGGAGCGGCTCGACTTATCGAGGTCATAGAACGAGCTGCCCACGATCACATCGACGAGCTGGTCGGTGCGGTCATCCATGCGCAGGATAGCGTCATTGAACTGATGGAGAACGAAATACGCTTGAGGAAGCGCGTTTACGCCAGCGCGAATCTCGGTGCGTTTGAGCACGAGTTGGGAATCAGATGCGCCTTGAACAGTGAGACCACGGTTGGTGAGAGCGGAAGCAACCGCAGTGGCG
>CASERW010000046.1 GCA_949290445.1 Aeriscardovia aeriphila
CTTCTACTGCTCCAAACCGTCACATCTTCGAGTATGTTGCCGGCCAGCAGCGCAAGTCCCTCGAAATCGCTAAGCGCCTCGGTGCTGAGAACTACGTGTTCTGGGGCGGCCGCGAAGGTTGGGAATCCCTGTGGAACACCGACGTCAAGCGTGAGCAGGACCACATGGCTGAGTGGTTCCGCATGTGCCACGAATATGCTGAGAAGATCGGCCTGGACGCTCAGTTCCTGATCGAGCCAAAGCCACAGGAGCCAACCACCCACCAGTACGATTGGGATGTGGCTGCAGCTCTCAACTTCATCAAGACTTATGACCTCGACTTCTTCCGCATGAACATCGAGGGCAATCACGCCAACCTCGCTCGCCACTCCTATGGTGAGGAAGTTCGTACCGCCGTTGACGCTGACAAGCTCGGCTCTCTCGACGCCAACCAGGGCAACAAGTTCGTCGGTTGGGATATGGATGAGTTCCCCGTCGATCTTTACGACACCACTCAGGTGATGTGGGAGGTTATGCGTGCTGGCTCCATCGGTCCAAAGGGTGGCCTGAACTTCGATGCAAAGCCGCGTCGTACCTCCTTCGACCCAGAGGATCTGTTCCGCTCTCACATCGCTGGTATGGATTCTTACGCAGCTGGCCTGCTGGTTGCTGACAAGATGCACCAGGATCACTTCATCGAGAACCTCCTCGACGATCGCTATGCTTCGTGGAACACTCCAGAAGGCAAGGCCATCGAAGAGCACAAGGAGACCTTGGAGTCCCTCGAGTCTCGCGTTCTCGACATGACCGAGGAGCAGCTTGTTGCTGGCAACAAGTCTGATCACCTCGAGTCCGTGATGGCAACGATCAACAACTACATGATCGATGCTCTTCGCGAAGCCTGAGTTTTACTCTTCTCCTGAAATACCAAGCCCAGAGTTCTCCTAGGTAGCAGCTCCCAACCTCATGTGCGAGGGGTTGGGAGCTTTTTTATACCCAGATTTTCACTGCGCTGGAATAGTTTCCGTGTTACGACAGCCATCGCGCGATTTCGCTTCGGCGAGCGCTAGCTTTGTGGCAACAAAAAAGCCCGGAGGAACTCCGGGCGGAATAAGTAGCACGAGATTATCAGTTCGGACAGTGTTCAGCGCAGTGATAATCTTAAGCGCTTAGCCACGATGAGAGACGTACTGGCGATATACCTTCTCGCCAACCTCAACATCAGTAGCAGGGTAGACCTCGTCGATTTCCACTGGCCAGGCAGGAGCCTGAGCCTTGGGGTCAGCAGAAGTTGCCAGAGCCCAAGCAGCCTGACGAGCAGCACCAATAGCGACGTACTCATCAGTGTGGGGAACGGAAACCTCCATACCCAAAATCGACGGGCCCAGCTTACGAACAGCAGCGGAACGAGCGCCACCACCGATCAGCAGCAAACGGCGAACCGGAACGCCCAGCGCGCGCACATCCTCCAAGCAATCGCGTTGCGTGCACAGCAGGGCCTCCACGAAGGCGCGAGCAATATTCTCACGAGTCGTGTTGGCAAGGTTCATACCCTCCAAACGAGCAGAAGCCGTAGGACGGTTCGGAGTGCGTTCACCATCGAAGAACGGCACCAACGTCACGCCCTGAGCACCAGGCTGAGCCTGAAAAGCGAGCTCAGCAAACTCATCAAAGCTTGTGCCCAACATATGCTTGTGCCCAACATCTGGCAGCCAGCATTGGTAATACGAGAAGCGTTGATAGTGCAAGCAAGAGGCAAGAACTGGCCGGAAGCGTCAGCAAAACCGTTCACTGCGCCCGTGTCATCATAGGCCGGAGTTGGGCTCACAGCCGCAGCAACACCAGAGGTGCCCAGCGAAATGCTCACATCGCCAGCGCCCATCGACAGGCCAAAGCTTGCCATGGCGTTATCGCCACCGCCGGCGCCGAGCACGCAGCCGCCCTCGACGTTCTTGCCCGCCTGGGCCGGGTCAGCTGTGCCAGCAATACCAGCAGGGGAGATAACTTCAGGAAGGATCACCTTCTGCGCGTCAACCGTGCCGAGGAGTGCCTTAGCGAGCAAGTCGCGACGGTACTGGTTGGTAGCAGGGTCAAAGTATCCGGTGCCAGAAGCATCAGAACGGTCAGTAGTGAGGTGGGAGAGCGCCTTCAAGCCTTCCTCAGCGCTTGCTTGTGGGCCGTAACCAGCAATACGCCAGGTCAGCCAATCGTGAGGCAGGCAGATGGCGGCGATACGGCGAGCGTTTTCTGGCTCGTTTTCAGCCACCCAGCGCACCTTGGTGATGGTGATGGAAGCGATGAGTGAGGTGCCGACGGCGTGAACCCATTCGCGGATGCCGCGAGCGTGAACAGCGTCAGCGTCGGCTGGGGTGTTGGTGTCTAGGTTGGCTGGTGTTTCGGCTGCCTTACCTTCTGCAGCCAGGGCCTCTTCACCGAGCTCAACGATGAGCTTTTCAGCCTGCTCTGCCGAACGAGTGTCATTCCACAGCAGAGCATCACGAATCACACGGCCATGGTCATCGAGCAACACCATGCCATGCTGCTGGCCACCCACCGACAGAGCGGCAACATCATCGAGCCCACCAATCTGAGCTACAGCCTCCTGGTAGGCATCCCACCATGCTTGCGGATTTACCGATGTTCCATCGGGATGCTTGGCAACGCCCATGCGCACGAGAGCGCCGGTAGCAGCATCGCTCACGCGCACCTTGCATGATTGTGTCGACGTATCTACGCCAGCAACGAGCACTTTCTCACTGCTCATAGCAATCCTTTCCCTCAAGTAGGCTGGCCTTGCCAGTCAAGCACTTCGGCCCACCCAGAAGGTCAACGCTGAAGCGATACCTCGCTGGGAATACCGTTGCGCTACCACTCTGCTCGGCAACACTGTCGAGCAGCACTGACAGGCATTCGACTTAGTTAAAATGCGCACCTATACTTGAGCTAAAAGCTAGTCGTATGGCGTGGAACCCTTGGTTCCATGCTGATACCATAATAGTTAAAGCACTGAACTAAGTCCAGTCGAGCGGCGGCGCAAGCAACCGGAAACGCGAGTAACGCACGCAACCAACCACACACGAGTAGGGCAGATATGGCACGGATGAAAACGATTAACCAGGACAACCTGCGTGAACACAATCTCTCGATTGTGATGCAAACTCTGTTAGGCCACGGCTCACCACTCTCGCGCGCTCAACTCGCTCAAAAAACCGGGCTGACGAAAGCCGCCATGTCGCTGCTGACCGACATGCTCATCCAAGCCCAAGTGTTGCAACAAATGGCACCCACCTCCGAGCCCAATAGTGGCTTCGGCCGCCCGGCAACACCTCTCGCCTTCGTGCCTCACCGTTGGGCTGGAATTGGCCTTCAGATTAACACCGACGGTTACGGCTACCTGATTCTCGACATTTCCGGCACCATCGTGCGTTCCGAATGGATTAGCAAAGCGATGATCGACACTGCCCCGGCCACCATCTTCGCCGAACTCGACCGCATGGTTCGCCCTGCTGAAGCATTCCTCAAGGAAGAAGGCTACCAGCTGTGCGGAGCAGGCCTCGCCCTTCCTGGCCTAGTGGAAGGGGAGAATAAGCTTCTCTTTGCTCGAAACTTAGGCTGGGCTGACCTCGATTTGAGCCAGTTTGATGTTGTCCGCCGCCTCCATGCTCGCGCCTACAACGAGGCTAATGTCGCTGCTATCGCGCAAATCCCTGGTTTTGCAACAGTTCACGACCCTGACTCTGACCAGCTTGACCCGAGCGATTCGTTTATTTTCATCTCTACCGAGGTTGGTATTGGTGGCGCTTTGGTTCGCGATGGGCATTTAGAGGCTGGCCAGCATGGTTTCGCTGGCGAGATTGGCCACATGCAAGTCGACCCTCATGGCGCTCACTGCACGTGTGGGCGTACCGGCTGCTTGGAGACGCTTGCGGGCCGCCGCGCGTTGGTGGAGGCTGCTGGCATCACAACGCACGAGCATTCTGCGGAGCGCACTTTCGTCCTCGACCTCATTTCTCGTTGGCAGCAGGGAGATTCTCAGGCTGCGGCAGCCATTTACGCAGGCCTCAACGCGCTGACTTCGGTGCTCGCCTCGGTGGTGAATGTTGTCGACATTGACACGATTGTTTTGGGTGGCTTGTGGTCCGAGCTTTCCGGTTCTCTCGCCCCTCGCTTGCAAGCTGGCATCCAAGACCAGATTATCGGCAGCGCGAGCATGAAAGTTCGCGTTCTCACCTCAGCGGTTCCGCAGCATTCAGCGTTGGTGGGTGCAGCCCAGGTGGGTTTGCGCCAGTTTATTGATCACCCTCGCCAGTTCTTGCCTCAGGCCGAGCGCAAGTCTGAGTGATTGCCGCCCTACCTTCAGCTTCTGAACAGCGCCGGGCGGTGGGAGAGGTCTTCTCCTTGGGCAAGCCAACGCTTGTACAGTGCTAATCTTTCCTTGGTCGATGCCGCAAGATTATCAGGGAAGCTCTCTTGCGCAAACCAGCCCGAATTCAGGTTTTCTCCATCAGGTGTGGAAGCCAGATGTGAGGAGCCAGGAGCGAGGCGAGCTTCAAACATGTGGTCCATATATTGCGCCTTGTCACCATTGGCGTAGGTTAGCATACGAGAAGACGAGGTGACAGCCACGAGCGCGGTGACATCAACGTCGAGGCCGGTCTCTTCCTTCACTTCGCGAATGGCAGTAATTGCAGGCTCTTCAGCCGGCTCAACAATGCCATAGGTGAAAGCCCATTCACCCGTGTCGGCACGCCTGCCCAAAAGGTAGCGGCCTTGCTCATCGAGCACCACAGCGGTAATACCCATCAGCCACAGGGGAGCGTGGCCGATTTTTTCGCGTAAATCAAGAATAAATTGTGGAGTTACCATACTTTCAGTCTGAACGGGCGGGTATACAAAAGCGCGCCCGACAGGAGATTCCTCGACGAGCGCGCAGTGAAAATCTTAAGGTATTGAAAAGAAGCGAGTGTCAGTCGACATCCTGGCCAGCAAGCTTACGCTGCTCAGCCATCCATGCTTCCACATCATCAGGAGCGGAAGGCAGGTACTTCTTCGACATCCACACCGGGCCATCCTCAGTGATGAGAACGTCATCCTCAATGCGGATACCAATGCCACGGAACTCTTCAGGAACGAGAAGGTCGTTGCGACGGAAGTAAAGGCCTGGCTCGATGGTGAAGATCATGCCTGGCTTGAAAGTGCCACCCTGGTACTCGGAGAAGCGAGCCTCAGCGCAATCGTGCACATCCAAACCCAGGTGGTGAGCCACACCGCAGGCATGCCAACGGCGATGCTGCTGGCCTTCAGGGCTCAAGGCTTCCTCAACGGAAACGGGCAGAACACCCCACTCAGCCAAGCTCTCGCACAGCGAGCGCATGCAAGCATGATGAATGTCCGAGTAAGTGCCGCCGATGTGAACGGCTTCGAAACCAGCGAGCTGAGCCTTGTAAACGGCTTCGTACAGCTTCCTCTGAACAGGGGAGAACTTACCCGAGACTGGGAAGGTACGAGTGATATCAGCAGTGTAGAGGCCCTTGGACTCAATGCCAGCGTCGATCAGAAGCATGTCCTGCTCTTGAACGGCGTGGGTGTTGCGCATCCAGTGGAGGGTTGGAGCGTCATCGCCAGAAGCGACGATGGTGCCGTAGCCAACGTCGTTGCCCTCAATGCGAGAGATGGAGTCGAAGGCAGCTTCCAAAATGCGCTCGCCGTTTTCCTTGCCCTCAGCCTTGTCGAGGTGGCGAAGGATGTTGTCGAAACCGTGGCGGGTGGCACGAATAGCAGAATCCATTTCGGAAATCTCCCACTCGTCCTTGAACATACGGGCCTCAGCAGCGAACTGGTGCAGTTCGTCATCAGCAGCCTGGTTGGCGGCATGGTCGGTGAAGCCAGCGTGAACGCGAATGCTTTCCACGAGCTCGGTGACCTGAGGGTCAGCTTCCTTCACCACGCGCAGCTTGACGTCATGCGCTTCGCTGCCAACGTTCTTTGCCAGCAGGCTTGCCAGTTCCTTGACGTCGCGAGATTCCAGGCCGGTCATCACACCGAATTCGGCGATGCCAGGGCGTGCACCCGTCCAATACTCGCCGTAAGAAGCGGAGCGGAAGAACTCGGGGGTGTGGTAATCATAACGGGCGTGCACAAACAGGATTGGCTGGTGAAGCATGCCGGTGGAAGAAGCCTGCTCTTGAGGGTCGAGCACGAGAACAGCGCCTGGCTCGTAATCCTCACCCAAACCGGTGTAGTAAGCAAAAGTGGTGTCTGGGCGGAAGCGGAAGTCGCAATCATTGTTGCGAACCTTGGCAACGCCGGCAGGAATCACCAGTCGCTCGCCGGGGAAAGCCTGAGAGAGCTTGAGCAGACGAGCTGGAGTGTACTTGCTGGACTCCAGAGGGCTGGCCTGAGGGGTTTCAGCTTGCCAACCTTGGGTCATGAACTCTTTGAAAGTGCTCGAATTCGGGCGAAGAGAACGATTGTTCACCCTTTCGGAAACGGGCAGATTGTCCTTGGACGTGTTTTCGGCCATGTCAATCCCTTCTTACTAGTTGTGCCTCTATGCTAGCGAGAGGGGATAATAATTCAGCGCCGAGCTTGCTCGGGAGTGTTGCACACGTGAGGGCTGCACTGTGCAGGCGATGGATCGCGCTGATAATCTGATGTGTGAGAGCGGTGTTGTGGCCGGCGGGTGCGAGCTTTAGGAGAGCTTGCGCGACATCAACAAGTCAATTTGCGGGTCAGAGCCGACCGGGTACACATGCTTACCAACGAACTCGAAACCCTGCTTTTTGTAGAGGGCTTGAGCGGGCTTATTGCCTTCCCACACGCCCAACCACATCGACGTTTTACCAGCCTCACGCGCCATATTCTCAGCTTGCGCCATGAGGTAGGTTCCCAAGCCGCGATGCTTGAAAGCAGGCAGAATGTAGAGGCGCTCGACCTCAAAGGAGGAGCTTTTCGCCATCGAATCATCCGACTGCGCGTCGTCGACATTGGTCTTCAAATAGCCGGCGAGCTGGTCATCGGCGTAGAGGAAGAAGAAGCGTGAACCGATGAGGTGGAGCTGGCGGGTGAGTTCCTCGGTGGAGTAGGCAGAGCGCAGGAAGGCGGCCATGTCGTCAGGTTCGGTGATGCGCTCGAAAGTGTCTTGGAAAGTGACGCGGCTGATCTCTTGGAGCTTTTCGATGTCGGTAGGAGAGTCGCTGACTTCGACGAGACGGAGCACGCCAGAGAACTTTTCGTGTTGTGGTTCTGATGGCACGAGTGTCATAGTCGTCCTTTCCTCAACGGTTACGCAGCTGGCGGCTATAATTGTCAGCCTGCGCTTTTGTGCTTGCCTGGCGCACATCTCCAGTTTATCGCTGCGCTTTTGTGAAGCTTCAGTGTAATGCCGGAACGTTACATTCAGAATACGCTTCATGCAGTACACCGCAGCGCGCGGCTAGGCTCTGACTGGAGCGCGCGTCTGGGCTCTGGCGGGACCGCGGGCTTGGGCACGCCAGTAGGGCAAAACCTGCTTCGACTGCCTCAACAGGTAAGATAAGTGCAGTTATCAGCAGACTTACTTAGCAGCACTCTATTATCGCTGTGTTAGGGACAGGAGAAAGCAACAGTGTCACTTGAACACCCGAGCAACAACGGTCTCACCCTTCGTGACGTCTATGAAGAAATTCTTTCTCGAGCACCAGAACACAAGCCACAACCCAGCCTCGAGCGCATGCGCTACTGCCTCGACCTCATGGGCAACCCCGAAAAGAGCTTCCGCGTCATCCACATCACTGGAACCAACGGCAAAGGCTCCACATCAGCACTGGCTGAAGCACTGCTTCGCGCCTATGGCATGCGCACTGGCTTGTACACCTCCCCACACCTGGAAAAGGTGACTGAACGCATCCGCATCGACGGCGAGCCAGTCTCTGACGAGCGCTTCGTCGACCTGTGGCTGCAAGTGCGCGACTTCATCAATATGACCGACGAATGGTCGAAAAAGCAAGAATTTGGCGCTCGCATGAGCTTCTTCGAAGTGCTGACCATCATGGCGATCTGGGCCTTCGCCGACGCTCCTGTCGACGTCGCCGTCATCGAAGTGGGTATGGGTGGCCTGTGGGATGCCACCAACGTGATGGATGGAGCAGCCAGCATCATCGGCCCTGTCGGCATGGACCACATGCAATGGCTGGGTGACACCGTCGAGAAAATCGCCACCGAAAAGGCCGGCATCATCAAGCCCGGCTCGGTGGCCATTATGGGCCCGCAAACCAAGGAATCGGTGCGCGAGATCATCCGTAACGCTGCAGCCTCCCAGCCTGGCGCAAGCTTGCTGGAGGATGGCGAGCAGCTGAAGGTTATTTCCCGCCTTCCTGCCGTCGGTGGCCAGGTCGCCACTTTGGAAACGCCCAACGGCACGTATGCTGACGTTCCGATCAAAATGTTTGGCGAGCACCAGGCCCATAATGCGCTGGCCGCTCTCGCCGCATGCGAGGTGGTGTTGCCGGTCAATGGCGCTTTGGACGGTTCAGTGGTGGAACAAGCCTTCTCTACCGTCTCGATTCCTGGACGCATGGAGATTATCAGGCATTCGCCAACCATCATGCTCGACGGAGGCCACAACCCGCAGGCCGTCACCGCATTGCGCAAGGCGATTGAAGAAAACTTCGACTTCACTCAGCTCGTTGGCGTCGTCTCGATGATGAAGGACAAGCAAGTCGAAACCGTGTTGGGCATTTTGGAACCATTGCTCAGCCAAATTGTTGTCACTCAAAACTCCGAGATTAACAGAGTGATGCCTGTCGATGACTTGTATAAAGTGGCCTGCTCTGTGTTTGGCGAGGATCGCGTCTACCGCGAACCTCTCATGACTAACGCTTTGCAAAAGGCTGTTGACCTGGTTGATTCGCATGATGAAACCGGTGTGGGTTACGGCCATGGTGTTCTCGTCACCGGCTCCTTCGTCACTGTTGGCGATGCGCGAGAACTATTGAAGCCTCGCCAGAATGCTGACTTGTTGAAGCCGAAGAGTGAACGCGCTCGTAACTGAGCTCGCAACTGAGC
>CASERW010000047.1 GCA_949290445.1 Aeriscardovia aeriphila
GCGCGACCACCGTATATGCAATGGTTCGCGCATCTTCGCCAACGTCAACGCCCTGTGCTCCCCATCCCATGTGAACGCGGAGACCGTGTAGGTGGCGGAACCGCCCTCGTGTTTCGCTTTGAATCTCGGATAGGAGCCAGTCTTGTCGAAGAATCTCTTGAACGCAGCCTGCAAATGCCGTAGCGATTGTTGCAGTGGGACGGACGACACTTCCGTCAGATAGGAGTATTCCTTGGTCTTCTTCCAAGCGGTGAGCATTCGGCTCGTGTCTGAGTAGCCGACCTTCTCCCTGTGGAGCGTCCATGCGGTCGAGCGGGCGTCTAAGGCCATGTTGTACACCTTGCGGCAGCACCCCAGAGTACGGCGGAGCATGTTCTCCTGTTCCGTCGTGGGGTAGAAGCGGAACCGGTATGCCCGCTTTCGTCGTGGGGTAGAAGCGGAACCGGTATGCCCGCTTTACTGTCTTGGTGCTCATGTTTCCAATATAGCAGACTTTTTACATATATGAGCTAGAATAGTAAAAAGAAAAGCGCCTTATATCCCCCGGCTAAAGCCGGAGGTTTTACGGCGCAACACATAAAGTGGAAGCATGAGTAACGAGCAAGAACTTCGCCAGGAGCCTGCGACCGACCACGAGGTACAGAGCCCAGAAGACACCAGTCAAGAGGTCACCGACGATGTGGAGAAGAGCCGAGTGGAGCGCGTCATCCGCCGAGCCCGCCAGAAAGCCGAACAGCGCGAGCATATTGCGGCCAAGCATGAGGCCTTGAAGAAGCGCCGAGAAGAGAAGGAAGCCCAGCGTTTGCAAGCACTCAGACAATACGAGCAGCCTTTACCAGCAGGAATGAATGGCGACGAAGGCCAGTCCCTCGCTGCTAGCTCGACCTACCAGGATGGACCAGAAATCGCGCATATTCTTGAGCAGCCAACCGTCCCAGCCTCTGCGGAAAGCTCAGGAGAATTCGAGTACGGCTACCGCAGCTCGCACGTACCCACCGACGAGCTCATCACCGACGCGCATGGCAACCCGATCAATGTGACCGACGCGATGCTCGACAAGCGCAGGGCCGCAGAAATCAAGACTTCCACCCCTCACCTGGCCTTCTACTCACCTCGGATCCCCGGAAACACAGGATCCGCAATCCGCCTGTGCGCGGTCACCGGAACGATTTTGCACCTCATTGAGCCGTTGGGCTTTAATCTGCGTGACACCAAGCTTCGCCGCGCCGGTCTCGATTACCATGACATGGCTCACGTCGTGCTTCATGAAAGCTTTGAGGACATGGTCGAGTCGATGCCGAACTCGCGCATCATCGCTTTCACCGCTTACGCCAAGAAGCAGTACACCGAGGTGCAGTACAAGCCTACGGACATCTTGCTTTTCGGCCCTGAACCGGGCAACATTCCTGACCCGATGGATATTTTCTTCGGTCCTCACGTCGCTGAACAAGTGCGTTTGCCGATGCTTCCGGCTCGTCGCAGCCTTAACTTGACGAACACTGCATCGATTGCCGTGTATGAAGCGTGGCGCCAATTAGGTTTTGCTGGTGGCCAGTGACGCTGGTTTGCTGGTTGCTAGTAGCTGAGGGCCGCTGGTAACTGATCGCCGTTAGTCGCCGGTAACTGAAGGCTACTTGTAACTGATCTCCGCTGGCAGGAAGGAAACGAGGGCACGATGAAAGATTGGCAGAGCGCGCACATCACGCGCGAGGCTCCCGATACTCAGCACAACTGGAACGCACAGCACGCCGAGCACACAGAGTACGCCGGGCACGCCGAGCACTCGCGCACCCCCAACAATACTTGCGCTGAGCACAACATCTCATGGCATATCAACTGGCATATCCCGTGGCATACGGTGAGTTTCGTTTTCCTCGCCTGCCTCGCCCTCGTCACCGCTCTCGTTGCGAGCAGCGCTCCCCTCGCCCACGCCGCCACTCACAGTGCAACCTCTCCGACGGCTACAGCCCAAACCTCAGCCGCTACTCACACCGCAGCCGCTCACACTCGCCCGCACCCGCAGGCCTACACCGCACTCGCCCAAGGCAAGGCTCCAGCAATCATCACGCTGTTAGGCCTGCCCGAAGAGCAAGCGACCTCCCCGCTCGACCTTTCCGACGAGCAGCTGTGTGACAATCTTGTGGCAGCCTCTGCTGACAAACCCAGCCAGATTATCACTACCAGGGACCTTCAAACCTTGAAAAATCAAGCTTCTGCGGTAGATCGCTTCTCCGCCGCGCAGAGCCTTGCCACCGCTGAGGCTGGACCGCTTCAGCCTCAGCTTTTCGCTGCTCGTTTGCAAAAGTGCACGCTTCCTGGCCAGTACGAGCCCCTGAGCTCCCAGGAGCGCGAAAAGATTATCAGTCAGGCTTCTGCTACCGCCGATGAAGCGGTTCAGGAAAGCCAGGGTACGTCACACCCTCTCACCCGCCACGAGCTGCACTATTGCGTGGCGACGCGAGGCTCAGTTTCTGAATCGCTTGAGCAGTTTGAGAACAAGATTTTCAGGACGCTGAACTCACCAGAAAGTTGGCCGCGTGCAGGCGTAACTTTCCGCTTCGCCCACGCCGCCAGCGCCTCAGGCTCTGATGGGGCTTCTGGAGTGAACGCAAACTCAGGCGCCGACTCTTCCTCTAGCGCTGCTGCAGACTCTGCCGCCAACTCAGCAGATTGTGATTTCACCCTCTGGCTTTCCGAAGCCTCCCAAGTACTCAGTTTCTCCAGCTACTGCTCAGTGGAGTACTCCTGCCGTGTGGGCAACGCCGTGATTATCAACCAATCACGATGGAATGAGCCGACGAGCTCGTGGCTTAACGGCGGTGGAAATCTGGAGAACTACAGGACGATGGTGCTCAACCATGAGGTCGGCCATCGCCTGGGGCATATGGACAACGAGAACGTGTGCCAAGCGGCCAACGGGCCGGCGCCGCTTATGCAGGAGCAGTCGATTTCCCTGCGCGGCTGCTCGATTCGCTGGTGGCCGCAATCCCTCGAGCTGTGGACCGCTGGTCTGTGAGGCTGTGAAGCGGCAAACTGCACCTCAATGCGCCAGCTGCTCTCGCGGCATACTTGTTAAGCGTAGAAGATTTCGTAAGCATCAGGAATTGAGCGGGCAGCACCCTTCTTTTCCACGGCGAATCCGGCGGCAAGTGCAGCATTGGACAGAGCGGCAAGCTCGGTATTGCCATGCGTCATCATCGAGCTGATGAAGAAACCAGTAAAAGTGTCCCCAGCGCCAGTCGTGTCAACGACATTATCCGTCTGAAACCTCGGCTGATACAGAGCACGCTCACCGTAGTGCGCCAGGAGAGCTCCCTGATCACCCATCGTTAAAATAATGGTCGTCGTTGGGTACAGAGTAATGAGTTTCTCAAGATTATCAATGCTCTTTCTCACGATCTCATTGCTCACATCTGGGCGGATAACATCGATAACTTCGCCTGGTATAACTCCCACCAAATCATCCCAGCCCTGATAATCTTCAGGAGTATAGAAGAATTCGAGATGCTGCGTACTGGTAATCTCCTGCCGTTGTGAAGCTTGAGCAACAAGAGCTTGAGCTTCTCCCTCATTGACAAACAAGTAGTCGACAAGTGAAAGGTCAACCTGTCCCAGAAGCTCGTCAACAGGCGAGGCATTGAGGCAGACCGTCAGCTCGCGGCGATGAGCCTGCTCAATAATGTATGGCAGTTCACTCGTCTCATTTTGCGTGAGAACCCAGTCTCTCGGCTCAGTGTGCTCGAGGCAACGATCAATGTACACGCGCGTGAGACTACGGTTAGAGCCTGGGTAGAGGACGATACAATTATCACCATGAGAGTTGCGCTGGATAATCGCATTTCCAGTGCGAACTTCCGTGTTAGTTTCAATCAGATCCGTGTGGACGCCGAAGGATTTCATGAAATCGACCAAGAAGGCGCCATCTTCGCCGATCATTCCTGCGTGGTATACCTCCGCGTCAGCGCGAGCAAGAGCCACCGACTGATTCAACCCTTTCCCACCTTCAGAAACAGTGAGATGGGAGGAAGTGATGGTTTCACCCGGTTTGACGAACTCATCAACGTCGTACGTGTAATCAATGTTGAGCGAGCCAAAGTTGAAAACCCGCGTATAAATACGTGGATAGGGCTCCATTGCACTCCTCCCCTTCCTATTTCAATAATAAGAAATTTACTTCTTCTACTGTTACCTGCTCCACAACTACTGTTATAAGACCCAATCAAAGAGCATCCGCGTAAAAACATCTTGCCATTTGCTATGAGCACTGGAGGTCTCTAATTGGACAGAATGATCTAAGACATCTATCAAGCTATCCGTTTTGTGCATCAGGCAAGCCACAAAGGAAGCAACGAATATGTCGTCTCTCCATGGGCCAACACTATCGATCGTCATAAGAGGATTCCAATCATCGCGATAGAGTGAAATGCTGCGGTAACGTGCAACATACGCCTTCCAGAACCCCATGACAATAATTGTCGTAGTTGGATACAACTTTGCTAATCTCTCAAGCGTTGCGATCGTCGATGCTTCCTTGGGTCTCCTAGTATCGGGGATATATTCAGCAACACTGTAGTCCCAGTACTTTCCGCGATCGATACAGTGTTGAACATCGCGAGGACTCAGAACCCAGTTGAAATGATCTGCAGTGGTAATCTCAGGTTGTACTTCTGCTCGGTCGAGAAGTGCCTGCGCGTCTTTCTCATTGATGAAGAGGTAATCTGAATGGCGGATATCATCATCACTGAGGCAATCATTAAATGGGGTTGCATATAATGCAACTGGATAACCACGCAAATGAGCCTGTTCTATCAAGTACGACAACTCATTGATCTGGTTTGTAGCAACAACCCAATCGCCGGGACGCATGCGATACAGACAGCTATCTATATACCATCGCTCTATAAACGAGCTAGCAAGAGGCTCAAGAATGACGGAGTATTCTCCCTTGCGAGTGCGCTGGACAATCTCATTTCCTGTAGGATAATCACTCAAATAAATGAGCCCCGTAGATACTCCGTGATACTTCAAGAAATCTCTGAGTGAAGTTCCATCTTCTCCAATCCACCCACAGGCCTGAACCCCAAACATGGCTCTCTCCAATAAGTATGACAGCCTTAACCCCGTCCCTCCTTCCATAACAGAAAGTTGAGAAGGAATAACGTTATCACCTGCTGCTACGAGATTATCGAGGTCAAATACGTGAGTATGAGCTATCGCACCAAAAATGAAAGCCCGTGGTCTGCGCTCCATTGCACTCCTCCCCTTCCCCTCTGAGAGATAAACCAATCCCCTGCTCAGAGATACATCAGTTCCCGCTGGGAGATGAATCAAAATACGCCTTGAGAACATAATAAGCCGCAGCAAGCAAGGCTTGCCACGGCTTACGCAGTTTCAGTTATACGCTATGCGCAAATCCCCCGTGCTGTGAACGGCTAGCGCGCTGTCAAAAGTGCGGCAGCGCGGCCAGCGTCCACTCGCATCACATCTGAGCAACAGGAGGGTTGGTGAGCAGATCATCAGTAACATGCTCACCCTGAGAATCCTTCCAAGCCAAAATGCAGGCAGAAACATTCGCCAGCTGCTCGTGCAAGCCGTCAACTTCTGCACCGACGCCCTTGCCCGGGGTGAAGGTCAGTGTTGCTGAAGTGCCCGATTGAGCGTCCTGCCAATCGAGAGTCAAACTTGCCTTACCATCGACTTCGCCCTTGCTCCAGCTGAACTTACCGTCAAAGGCCGGCAACGTGTTGCGGAAGCGGCACAGAGCGTTGAGAGCCTGAACGACAGGGCGCTTGAGCATTTCGTCCACTTCTGCAGTAGAGAAGTAGTGACGGTTGATGTCGCGGCCAACATTCGTCTTATGCAAAAGCTCAAGGTCATTCTTACCAGCCAAAGCGCCCACGTAGTACACCTGTGGGACGCCAGGAAGGAAGAACTGCACTGCACGAGCTGCCAAGTACTTTTCATCATCGCAACCCAGAGCAGAGTAGTACGTAGTGTTCACTTGGTAAAGGTCGAGGTTGGAAGCTGCAGCACCTGTTGCTTCAGCAGATTCGCCCTTCGTGTTCTTCTTGATTTGCTCCACCAACTGGTCGACTTCGTCATCGGGTACCAAACCGACCAGGGAGCGATCCATCTGGTCAGAGCCGATGTCGATAACCCCGATTCCATCGTGAGTATCCAGCACGGTGACATCGTTCGTTGGGCGAATGTCAATCCAATGAGCCAATGGCTCAGTGCTGCCTGTGGTGAGTGCGTGCAAGAGCAAGGATGGGATGGCGAAGTCGTACACGTTGTCGACTTTCTTGGCGATGTCCACTTGCTTCTTGTAGTGCGAGTGCACTTCGATGAGGATTTCCAGCCCGCGCTTTCCTGCTTCTTCACGCAGCCTTTCGATGAGCTTGAAGGTATCAGGTGTCATGAAGCAGGAGGTGTTGGCTCGCTTGGCGCCATAGCCTACTGCATCGAGGCGAATCTGAGAGACGTGCGAGTGGCTCAGATGGTCGAGAATGCTCATCAGGTAATCCCAACCAGCCTTCGAATTAGTGTCGATGTCGACTTGCTGAGGGGTGAAGGTCGTCCACACGAGGCGCGTCTTGCCAGCCCACGTGTAGTGAGTGAACGGCAGACCTGGGCGTGGGCGGTAAATTCCTGTGAGCTGCTCTTCTGTAGCTCCCTCAGGGAACACGGAGCTCATGGTGAGGAACATGGTGTAGTACGGTGACTTTTCGCCGTTCTTCATCACGTCTTGGAATTGCTTGGATTCCCAGCTCATATGGTTGACGATGGTGTCAACCATGATCGAATGTGTTTTCGACAGTTCAGCCACATCATCCCATGTTCCCAAGCGTGGGTCTACTTGAGTGTGGTCGACGGGGTCGAAGCCGGCGTCTGCTCCGTCGAAAGGAGTGAAGAAGGGTAGGATGTGCACACCTTCATACACTCCGTCGAAGCGGGTGCGCAACACGTTGGTGAGGGATTTCAACGTTCCGTCACCTAAACGGTTTGCATAGGTTATGAGTTGAACCTTGTTTTTCATGCTGTCTCCCTGCTGCGGATTGTTCCGCTCCAGCTTGTGAGCTGCTCAACGCTGAGTTCAGCCTCTCAGGTGAGCCCAGTTTTAGCTTACACTCTTCAGCTCATCTGAGCCACGCAGCACACCCCGATGGAATAATAAATTCGTCGGTTTTCTCACTACTGCTGGCCAGCACTTCTCTCTCGCTTGAGATTGTCAGCTCGCTATCACCACAATTGATTACTGCAATCATTCCTGTGGAGAGTTTCCAGGCCACCACCTGTGCTTCAAACTGAGCATCGGTGAGCTCAGTGGTGATGCCCATAGCCTGAGCATGAGCCTTATCTAGCAGCTCAACATCCAAGCTCGCAG
>CASERW010000048.1 GCA_949290445.1 Aeriscardovia aeriphila
ATGTAACAATGACATGTGTGAGCTCATGTCACGATTGCTGCTTTCGCATAGCCGAGCTGAGTTGCATGGTAGGGCGTTCATGTCAGATTGTGTGTTTCCACGAAGGCAGTGAGAATTAAGGGATTATGATCTCTGTGTTAGAACTCGAATAGGGGTAATACCTTCATCCATGTTGATAATCACGATGGTTCTCTTGAGTATTTCAGGTAAGTGGATGACGGTAGCTCCTTCTTGCTTTGATTGTTAGAATAGTGTTAGATCTATCGGATAGCGTTGTACGTCAATTTCAGATGAACGTTCTTTTTAAGTCAAGAGAAACCTGAGAGAAGTAACGATAAGGTTGCACGGCATAGTAGCCGCGATATTGATCAAGCAAAATAAAGAACTGATTGTTAATCTTCAGACATACCAGTTGAGGAAGGAATAATACCCATGGCTTCATATGAATTTGAGCATGATTGGCCTCTGATCCCTGTAACTGATCCTGAGAGGATCAGGAAAGCTTGCGAGGTTACAGGGATTTATCCCTATCCGAAAGAAAAGCAAGCGTGGGTGAGTAAATATGCGATCAAGCTCTACCACGAGGGGAAACCATTTGACACTGAAGAGCTAGCAAAAGAATATGATCTGCGTAAGGCAAATGGGACATTGAACGACGTATTCAAATGAAATGGAAACTTTAGGCTTAGATACAGCTATCGATGAGATGTATCGGGTTTTACAACTGCATATGTCTGAAGGTGAGCGGTATTGGGTGGAAGAAGGAGTAAAAGTTGGAGAACCATACTCGTCTTTCCTTATGCTCGTATCTTACGCGGTAAAATCTGAACCTCCTCTCGCGCGTAAGTATTTCTCGCTTCTTGAGGAAGAAGACAGCGAAGAGTATGAGGATAAATTTAGTCGAGAATGAGAGAAAACTCTCACAGGGGCATTGAGATCTCTTGCTGTACCGGCAGTAGAGAATTATTGATTAATCTAGCACTCGTTCCGAGAGAGGAATGATAACTATGGCTTCATATGAATTCGAGCATGATTGGCCTTTGACACCAATAACTGATCCAGAAGTCATTAAACGCACTAGTGAGATTACTGGTATTTACCCACTTCCAGAAGAAAAACAGGCATGGGTTAGTAAATACACACGCCAGCTTCTTCATGAAGGCAAGCCCTTTTCTACATTTGAGCTTGTTAAAGAATATGATCTGCGTAAGGCAAATGGGACACTAGACGACGTATTCAAGTAGGGAAGACGAGCATAATGCATATGGATGTTAGCCTTCTGAGGCGTATTCTCCAGCTTCTTGATGAAACCGGTGAACCTGTGTATGCCGAAGTGCTCACCAATTCACACGTCAGCCAAGAGGTAGCCGCCTATCATATCTACCTTCTCATTGATGGTGGTTTTGTTGATGGGCATACTACGAAGGCTGACGGTGGCAGGATAGTTTTTGCTTCCGCAGTGCGCATGACGTGGGCAGGCCAACAGTTTTACGCTAATATTCGTTCCAATAAGATTTGGGATCAAGTGAAAAACGCTCTCGCCACCATCGGCGGGAGTGCTAGCGTGCAAGTTCTCAGTTCTCTTGCTGTGCAAGCTGTGCAGCAGACAATCCACATCTAAGCTTTTCTTTACCTGTAGTTGAGGGCGTTCAATGGTGAGCGCCCTTTTCTTATGCCCAAAACAGGGTTCAACAGTTTTACCTAACACATGGTGTTGGGGGCGTTGCTTTGTTCGCATCTTAACAAGCCAGCACTCACCCTGTCTGGTGAGGAATAAACAAACCCACGAAGGGGAAACCATGGCCGAAAATACGGAAACCACCACACAAGAAAACACGAGCGAAAGCAAACCTGAAGTGAAAACCTTCACCCAGGAATACGTGGATAGGATCGTGCAGGAACGCCTCGCCCGCTCGAATCTGACTTTTTCGTCGCATGGTGCCCGGCCATTGGTGGGGCACCATGTTGCGGAAACATCTCGCAAGCGTTAAAACCGTAGTAAGCAAAAGAGCACACAATTATGATGCGTATGAGGAGGATCTGATGGGTTTTTATATCGCTCTCGGGTTTTTGCTCAATACCATGATGACGGCCGACCAGTGGGGCGGGCCTCACTGGCTAGTTAGCCTCGGCCAAGGGTTCTGTACTCTAGTGATCCCAGCGGCGGCCATCGTCGGCATTTGGTCCATCTGTCACGATGTGAGGACGACCTCCACGCATCTGGAGCCGTCCCACGATGACCGGCAAAGTAAAAATAAGTGAGGACAGTTCTGTCAGCCCTGCCGCGTGAGCGGTAGGGCTTTTTCTTTGCCGTGTGCAGTGTGCTTTCTCTCATACGGTGGAAAACTACTTTTTCGCTAGAAAATGTTCTGACGATGATTCATTTCATGAGATCTACTTGGTACCCGCCCATGGTCAGTAGTAACAAGCCTATGAGAAATGGAGTAGAAGCGTGGAAGAGAAGGGCCAAAAGCAGGCAGGTTGCCCTGTGTAGCCGTAAATTGATAATCTCAAATCGACTTTGGGCGAGTAGGGAGGGGGCAATGCCATCTGAAGAATTCATGAGAGACTGGCCTCTCACACGAATTACTGACCAGGATGAAATTGATAGAATCAATAAATCAACTGGGTTTGTACCGCTTCCCATAGAAAACAGGAGTGGATCAGTAAGTATGCGATCCCGCTTTTCCACGAAGATAAGCCATTCTCCACGCTCGATCTTGAAAAAGAATATGATAAGCGTAAAGCAGACGGTACGCTCAACGACGTGTTCAATTAGCTTGATTCAGCAATGAAAAGAGGAGAAACGCTATGAATTCAAAGCCGCAACCTAGGCTTCGGCGATCTCTGCGCCAACGCCACCTGACCATGATCGCCATCGGTGGGGCAATCGGCACAGGCTTGTTCGTCGCTTCCGGCGCAACGATCGCACAAGCTGGCCCTGGCGGCGCGCTCGTGGCGTACGCGCTCATCGGCATCATGGTGTGGCTGATCATGCAAGCACTCGGTGAAATGGCAGCATTCCTTCCTGTAGCTGGCTCGTTTGGTGAGTATGGAACGCGCTTTGTTTCCCCGTCCTTTGGTTTCGCGATCGGGTGGAATTACTGGTTCAACTGGGCGATTACCGTCGCGGCAGAACTCGTAGCCGCCGCCCTCGTCATGAAATATTGGTTCCCGAACACGCCTTCAATCGTATGGTCTGCACTATTTCTGGCAATCTTGTTTATTATTAATGCCCTTTCGGCGAAGGCTTACGGTGAGAGCGAGTTTTGGTTTGCAGCAATCAAAGTTGCGGCAGTCATCGTCTTCCTGGTGCTCGGAATTGCGATGATTGCGGGAATTATGGGCAACTCTCCCGGGGCTACCAACTGGACGAAAGGCGAAGCTCCTTTTGTCGGCGGCTACAAGGGCGTCATTCTCGTACTGCTGGTGGCCGGTTACAGCTTCCAAGGTACGGAGCTGATTGGCACTGCAGCTGGCGAGGCGCAAGACCCGTCCCGCTCCATTCCTCGCGCTATCCGCACGATTTTCTGGCGCATCGTCCTCTTCTACATCGGCGCAATCGCTGTCATTGGTTTCCTCATTCCTTACACCGATCCGTCGCTGTTGCGCGCGTCCGAGACGAATATCGCGATCTCCCCGTTCACGCTCGTCTTCCAAAAGGCTGGCATTTTGGGCGCGGCATCTCTAATGAACGCTGTTATTCTCACCTCGGTGCTCTCCGCGGGAACCTCAGGCCTCTATGCATCGACGCGCATGCTTTTCGCGCTCGCGGAGAACGGCCAGGCTCCGAAGGTGCTCAAGAAGCTGTCCCACCATCAAGTTCCGTTTAACGCGCTCGTTGCCACAACTTTGGTGGGCTTGGCTGGTTTCATTACCTCGCTAATTGGTGATGGTAAAGCTTATGAGTTCCTGCTCACTCTCTCGGCGATGGCCGGATTCATCACGTGGGCGGGCATCGCTTGGTGCCACTGGAAGTTCCGCAAAGCCTTGAAAGCGCAAGGAATTCCTCTCAGCACCTTGCCGTATCGCTCGCGCTTCTTCCCAGCCGGTTCGATAGTCTCGCTGCTGGCTTGCTTCCTCATCATTGTGGGCCAAGCTTATGAGCCGATAGTATCCGGCGCGCCTCTTTCCGAGGTTCTCTCGCCGTTCATTGGCATTCCGTTCTTCCTAGCCTTGTGGTGGGGGCATAAGCTCATCACTCACGCGCCCGCCGTGAAGCCCGAGTCGGCGAACCTCGGCCAGTAGGCCTTAAGATTATCAGTGCGCACAATCTCCAGCTTCACAGAAAGACCGTGCAATGATTCTTGACGACACAGTGTGGACCTACCTCGACGAGCATGAAAAGGATGATGTTCGCCGTTTTGCACTGCACGCGAAGCTGCCCTGGGCTGTTGCTGGAGGTGACGCAGCGGATCAAGAGGACGCCGTGCAGAGTTACCCGAACCTCACCTGGGTGCTCCAGCAAATTTCGGGCCGCCAAACAGCTGAGCATAAGCTGCCGGCATGGGCACACACCCCGCATTTGCTCTACCCGCCTCGCGTTCCGATGGAACAGTGCTCCTCACAAGAGGCTGCAGATTACAAGGCGCAGATCGTTCGCGAGCTCGCTACAGAACTTACCAGCGAGTTTCTCGGTGAGCCTACCAATGAGACTACTAACGAGCCTGTTGACGAGCCTTCCCAGCCGTTTACTTTCGCCGACCTGACCGGCGGCTTCGGCGTCGACTGCGCCGCTATTGCAGCGCACGCCAGTCACGCCTTCTACGTCGAGCAAAACCCGGAGTTGACTGCAATCGTGCGTCACAACTACGAGCAGCTGGGGCTTGCGCACACGGTAGAAATCCACAATACTGATGCCCGCGAGTTTCTGGCCATCATGCCCGCAGTCGACGTGATCATGCTCGACCCCGCTCGCCGCGACTCGCACGGCAACCGAACTTATGCCCTGCAAGATTGCGAGCCCAACGTCCTCAACTTAGTGGACACGCTTGCTCAGAAAGGTCATTTCGTGTTGCTCAAGCTTTCCCCGATGCTTGACTGGCATAAAACTGTGGCCGACCTCGCGCCCTTCACGCGTGACGTCCATATCGTTTCGGTGAAGGGCGAGTGCAAGGAGCTGCTGCTGGTACTCGATATGCACCGTACCTCTTCAGATTATCAGCGCGCCCATTTCGAACGCCTGCTGTGCGTCGACCTTCCTGAAGTCCGCTATGACGCTCACGCGCAAGGTCAGATGGAAATCCATGAAGGTCGCAGTGAAGGGGAATCTCACGTTCATCATGGCGCGAGTTCTCAAACCCAGCCGAGTTCGCCGTGCATTTTCGTGGTCCGAGACGGCGCAGCGGTGAATGCGCCGGCACAGGTGATGAAGCAGGGTGAAAATCTTGAGGGAAAGGTGTTGTGGGAGCCGAACGCCTCAGTGATGAAGGCAGGCTGCTTTGCCGCGTTTTCTCAAGCTTTTGGCGTGGAAGCGATTGGGGAGAACTCGCACCTCTTCATCGGCAACACGCCCGAGATTATCACAACCATTCCTGCGAAAGGCTTTGAAATTGAGAAGGTCAGCGGTTTGGGCAAGCGCGAGCTTAAGGAGCTGACAGCCGGGCTGACGCACGCCAATATTGCTGTTCGCAATGCGCCTTTCACCCCGGCCACCCTCTCCAAGAAGCTCAAGCTTAAAGATGGCTCCGATATCACCATTTTTGCAACGACGAACGCTGCTGGCGAACATGTGCTGATCCGCGCGAAACGGATCAGCTGAGCTCGTCACTTGTGTGCCTGGCAGTCGCTGAGACTGCCGGTGATGTATTGACTTTATTGGATTTATGCGCTTTACGTCATCTAAGGTATGTATGGCGGTACACTTCAGGAGTACCAACAAGAGATTGTAGGAAATATGCAAGCTGTACTTATGGTGGGCATCTGGCTGCTCGTCGGCCTGATCACAGGCGGAGTTGATCTCCTCCTGCGTCGCCCGAAATCAATCTGGAACGGTGTAGCAACGGTACTTCTCGATTTCGCCGTTGTTAATCTTGTGACCCTGTTGACCATTCGCTTCATCAGGCATCGCGCTTACATTTTCGAACCCGCCGCCTATTACGGCCGCTTCGATGTCCAATACATTGTCTTCGCCGTGCTCTTCGGCATTGCTTTTGCCTTCTTCAAGGCTTTTGCGTATGGTGAACTGCAGCTGGAGAAGGAAAAGTTCCATTTCACCCCTCTGACCATCACCATCACCGTTGTGGCAATCATCCTGGGCGTGTTGGGCACTGTGGTGTGGTGCGCCGCCTGGTGGTTTAACTCCTTCTTTGGCGGAATGACGCCAGAGCAGATGATCTATAACTTCTTCTCCCCGGTGACGGGCGCTGTGGGCGATGGCGTGACCGACGTGATCACCCGTCCGGTCTTCCTCGCCGTGAGCGTCATCTTCGTTCTGGTCATGCTCATGTTCATGCCGCTTGCCTTGTCGAAGAAGGGCCGCATCGTCGTGCACAACAAGGCCGTGAAAATCGCAACATGGGTTTTGAGCGTGCTCCTGCTCGTGGGAGGCACAACCTACGCCTACACGACAGTTCATTTGGACAAGATTATCAAAGCGTACACTGTCAAGTCCGAGTTCATTGCCAACAACTATGTGAATCCGGCGACCGCACGCTTGCAATACCCTGAAAAGCAGCGCAACCTCATTCATATTTACTTTGAGAGCTTTGAGAACTCTTATTTGGATAAGGCTCATGGCGGCTATATGGAGCACAACCTCATCCCTGACATGATGAAGTTGAGCGAGGAGAAGGACGCTGTTCACTTCTCGAACCGCTCCACTTGGGGTGGTCCACACCAGACTTATGGTTCGAGCTGGTCGGTGGCTGGCATGGTCAACATGACTTTCGGCATCCCGATGAAGGTTCCTACCGATGGAAACTCCTATGGTTTGCAAGGTAACTTCATGCCAGGCGCAGCGTGGCTACAACCAGACCGTCATGTTCGGCGCCGACGCTGATTTCGGCGGTTTGACCACTATGTTCACTGAGCATGGGCATCTGAAGATCTTCGATTGGAAGTATGCGAAGGCTCAGCACTTGATCCCGGAGAACTACAAGGTGTGGTGGGGCTTTGAGGATAACAAGCTGTACAACTACGCCAAGGAAGAGATCACCCGCTTGTCCACTTTGGGTAAACCATTCCACTTTGTGATGGAAAACGCGGATACGCACTTCCCAGACGGGTACCTGGAGCCAGAGACGCAGCGTCTGTTTGGCAACCAGTATGCTGACGTGATCTTCCACTCGCAAAAGCAAGTGTATGACTTTATCCGCTGGATTCAAGCCCAGCCGTTCTACAAGAACACGACCATTGTGGTGACTGGCGACCACCTGTCCATGGACCCGAATTTCTTCAAGAATTGGGATCCTCACTACGAGCGCACGACGTATAACCTGTTCTTGAACCCAGCCTTCACCAATAAGGACTTCAAGACGCACAACCGTCAGTACGCTCCTTTCGACTACATGCCGACCATCGTCAACTCCTTGGGCATCAAGATTCCTGGTGAGAGGTTGGGCTTGGGTACGAACCTCGCCTCCTCGCATAAGACCTTGATCGAGAAGGATGGTCTGGCTCATGTGGACGAGGAATTGTCGTACTACTCCAAGTTCTATGCGACGAACATTCTGGAGATGAAGAACGCTCCTCACGACGCTTCAGGCCGCACGGTTCACTCTGCGGAGTAGTTCGCCGGTACGGACCTCGCCCTTGGTCCGCTCCCTGTAGGCTCGGCATTCTCGGCGCACTGGCCCCTCGCGACACAGTTGCGTCGAGTGTCAACCTGGGCGCCGAAAACTTGATAACTGTTCCTCAACAAAGGACAATGGGAGATGTCAGCTTGCTGGTATGTTCGCACTCCAGCAAGCGAATGACTCGTAGAGGAAGAAAGGATGACTATGAACTTTCGTAAGTATGTTGCAGAGTTCGTCGGCACTCTGATCCTGGTGAC
>CASERW010000049.1 GCA_949290445.1 Aeriscardovia aeriphila
GCTTGGAACTGCTCAGTGCTCATGTGCTGGACGGGTGCGATCATGGCTCCCGTATGCGAGATGATGCCGTGGATGATCGGCTGCGTGAGGTCGGAAGAATCGGAGGTATGCGCTTCGTGCGGCTCAGGCTGAGGTTCAGCCTGCGGCTGGACCTGCGGTTCAGGCTGCGGCTTTGTAGGAGCTTTCACCGGAATAGCGATCGTGCTATCGGAGGGAAGCTCAGGTTCGGAATCGCCTGCATCCTCTTGGGCGGGGGCAGTGTGATGGTTGAGCGCGTCCAGTGGCTTGACGGTATCGCTCGTGCTCACCTTCGCGCTGTGATGCAACAACAAGCTGATGCCAGGCGCTTCGTTGGTCAACGGCTCGCGCGCAAAATTGCCCATCTGAGCGTCGTGAGCTGCTAAAGTCTGAGCAGCCTTGGAGGGGATTGCCTGCGTCGGCATATCGCCCGTCGTCTGAGGGTCATCGTCGATGCGTTGCAAAGCGTTGGCAATATGCGGATCATTTTCGCGTGGATCGATCGGCTCCGGTTCGCTCCATTCGATCTGGTCGGCGGAAGTGATGCGCCTTTCATGTGCTTCCTCGCTCGAAGCGGAGATCTGGTCCCACAGTTTCTTGGTCTGCGAGCTCACATTTTTGGCAATCTGGGTGGCGTGAGAAGCGACTTTCTCGCTGGTAGAGCGCAACTGGTCCAAGGCGTCCTGCGCGTTGGTGCGCAGGGCGGAAGATTCGTGGGAAACGTGCTGGCCGTAGCCGCCGATGGCGATCTCGCCGGTGGCAAAGCCGGCGGTGAGGTTCGGCAACGTCGGGGTCGCAGTTGGCTGAGCAGACTGGTCGAGCTGGTTGGGCTGAGACGCCTCCTGCCACGGCTGAGGCTCGCTCTTCAACTCGCTATTTTGTTGGCTGGTTGGCTGATCGCTCGGCTCGTGAGAGTTCCCGTTTTGCGGCTCGGCAGTGCTCCTCATATCGCTCATCATGTCGCTCATCTCACCACTCCCTCATGCAACAGTGCATCCTCTCTCACCTTACTGTGAGATTGGCAGAAATTCGAGAACCGCGCCTGAACAATTCGGGCAAAGTGCAGGCGAATTCAAGAATGGCGATGAGCGCGAGCCCATCGCCATGGAGGTGAAGCGCAGTGATAATCTCAAGAAATACCGCCGAGATTACCAGCCAGCAGCTTAGAAGTACTTCGAAGACGGCGTCTTACCCAGCGAGTTATCAGCCGGGATGTGCGCGTCACGAATGTAGGTGTCCATGAAGTCCTTCCACGCAGGAATTGGCAGATTAGCACCATCCCAATAGCCGCGATACACACCATTAATGCGCATGTTGGCGATCGGGACGTAACCCTTCGGGTTCGACACCAAAACGAAGGCCGAAAGCTGAGGGATGAAGCCGCCACCAGAAATCGAGATATCTTCGTTCGTACCCGTCTTGGCATACGTCATACGCCCATCGGCAAGCTGAGCCATATTCGCAATACCAGCCGTCACGTTCTTATTCATCGCGTAAGCAGCAGTCTCGGCAAGATCAGGGTCGAGGGTTTGCGTGCAGTTAGCCGACGGAATCTTCATCTCCTTGCCATCAGGGCCGTACATCTTCGAAATAGCAATAGGAGTGCAACGCTTACCACGAGCAGCAATCGTCGCGTAGGTAGTTGCCATGGACAGAGGGGAGGTGTTCTTCGTACCGATGAGCATGGTTGGCTCGAGGTTTTTCATCACATCCTGCTCGGAGGTCATAGCGTTTTGGTAGCCCAAAGCTTCCATAGCCTTACCTACCTGGCACAAGCCCATGATCTGGCCCATCGAAGCCTGCGTGGTGTTGTGCGAGAAGTTCAGAGCGTGAAGAGGAGTCTCCGGGTTCACCGTCGTGCCGAATGCGTTCTGAACATGCCAGGTTCCGAACTTCTTCGTCGAGCAAGCAAACGAGTTGATCGGGTAATACAGGGAAGTTTTCAGCGGCTGCGTGATCTTGCGGCCACTCATCATCCACGCCACCAAGTTGATCGGCTTGAAAGTAGAACCAATACCGAAACCAGTACCGCCACCGAGCTCCTGGCCAACGGAATAGTTGATGGATGTCGAGTTGTCGTCGCCACCGCCTGCCGTGTAGTTACGGTTTTGCGCCATAGCGAGAATCTCGCCGGTACCAGGGCGGACAGCAGCCATCATGATTGCCAGGCCGGATGGATCACCGATCGGCAAATGACGCACCATCGCGTTATAGGCATCATTCTGAGCGGTCAAATCGAGAGTGGTGTAAATACGCAGACCACCCTGGTAGAGCAGGCGACGACGGTCAGCGGCAGTCTTGCCAAACACCGGGTTGGTCATAATCGTGCGCACCACATAATCGCAGAAGTAGGCAGCATTCCCAGCGGTCTGGCAACCGATCTGAACAGTGGACGGATGCAAACTATCCTTCACAGAAACGCTCTTGGCTTCCTTCACCTCTTCAGGGGTGGCAAAACCATACTTTTCCATCTGGTTGAGCACGATGTTGCGCTGGAATTCCGACTGCTCCGGGTCAACCGTAGGGTCGTAGTGAGCAGGGTTCTTCGTCACTGCAGCAATCGTTGCTGCCTCACGCAGATTGAGGTCCTTCGCATCCTTGGAGAAGTAGCGTTGAGCGGCCGTCTGCACACCATAAGTGTTCACACCAAACTGAGCGATATTGAGGTAGCCTTGAAGAATTTCAGCCTTGGAATGGTCCTTCTCCAACTGGATAGCGATGAGCATCTCGCGAAGCTTACGCGAAATCGTCTCCTCACGAGCGTGATACGCGGTAATCGGATCGCCTGCAGAGAGAGCTTGATCCATCAACACGTTCTTCACATACTGCTGGGTGAGGGTAGAACCACCCTGCGTATCACCCTTCTTGATGTACGTGTTGACGAATGCACGAGCAATACCCTGAGGGTCAATACCCGAGTGGTCAAGGAAGCGGCGGTCCTCACGAGCGACCACAGCCTTCTGCATCTTGTCAGAAATATCCTTCAGTGCCACGACCTGACGGTTCTGGGTATAAAACTGTGCCAAAAGAGTCTTACCGTCGCCGGCATAGATCTTGGACATCTGAGGAAGTGCCGTCAAATCCATGCTGACGCTTTCACCCGTCACCATCTGGCTTTTTGCTGCTTCCACAGACTTATTCAGTCCCCACACCAGAGGAATGAGGTAGCCCGAGGTTGCCACACCGCCGCCTACGCATAAAACGATGAAGGCGAGCAGCAGGATGGAGAACCTACGGAAGGTCATGCGCTGAGTTTTCTTCATACTTGTCATTGTATTGACACACGTTCCTCTTTGGGCTCAGGTGTCGGCTACGGCGAAGAGTTTTCACGGCATTATTTCAGTATGAGAGACGGCTGAATGTGCGCTGATTGAGGGTGGGTAGGGGTAAGTGCGGGCGAGCAGCTGGCAAACTACTGTCAATGTGCGCTGATTGTGCACTTTTGTTCGTTTGTGTGAGACAATGAAATAGTGATTGGATCAGAAAGACGTATGTTTTTGCTTTCTCGCCTGCGCATGACGGGAAGCATTCGTATTGCTGAGGTATCGCGTGAGCTCAATGTGTCATCGATGACTATTCGCCGCGACATCGTCGAATTGGAAGACCAAGGCCTCGTGCGCAGGGTTCATGGTGGCGCTGTGGCCGCTTCTGCTTTGCTTGCCGAGCCGCTGTTCTCGGTGAAAAGTCAGTTTGATGTGAAAGCTAAGGATCGTATTGCTCAGAAGGCTATCGAATTTGTTCACCCGGGCGATGTGGTGGCTATTGGTGGTGGTACAACGGCGTATATTTTCGCTCAGCGCCTCTTCGAATCAGAGGTGAGCGAAGGCCTGACCGTGCTCACCAACTCGGTTCCTGTTGCCGAACTGGGCCAAAGCGCACACTCGCACAATATTGAAGTGATTGCCACAGGCGGTGTTCTCACCCGTTCGAGCTCGATGGTGGGGCCGATGGCTGACCGCGCTATTAAACAATTGCGGGTGAACTCGTTGTTCTTGGGTACACACTCGGTGGCTTTGTCGCGAGGCTTCTTGACGCCCAACACCTTGGAGGCCAGTACGAACAAGGCTTTAATAAGCATTGCTGACCGTAGCTATATTTTGGCCGACCATACCAAGTGGCACAACACCTCGTTGACCCTCTTCGCCTCTTTCTCGGATATCGACTGCCTTATTACTGATGCTGATTTGCCGCAGGATGAAATGATGTGGACGAAGAAGAGGATTAACACTGTGGTGGTTTCGGATAGGCAAACTCCTGCGCCTGCGCCCGCTCAGTCCGTGTCGCACTTCCAGCCGTACGATCCATTCGCGCCACTGGAGCAGGTGTGAGCGTGCCGTCGCGCGGCGCGTGAATCGTGAGGGGCGCTTGTAGCACGTGGTGCGAGGTTGCGGTGCGCGTAGCTTTGGCACGCTGCTGTTTTGCGCGTAGCTGGCGATTCACTGCGCTGATAATCTGATGCCTTTCCCGGCCGTACTCGAACGGAAACGAACAAAAGTTAACAAAAAATAACATGGTGGGTGCATAATAGAAGCAGCACAGCCAGACCATGCTCTGAAGCTTCGCAATCCAATGCAGTACGGCGAGACGGCAGGGCAGGCTCGCAAGTCAGATCACAAGAGAAGGGCAGAAAGCCATGAGTGACACCGCTACCTACACTCCGCGCTACTATGAGCCAACAGCATATGAGCGCGAGCATATTCGCATTACCCACACCAACCTCGCCGACGGACGCGATTTCTTCTACCTCGACGACGAGCCCGATTACGTTTCCGGCGCAAAGACGCGCGAACTGCACGACCCGCGCCCACTAACCGACCGTTTCGAGCCACACCGGGACGCCAACGGAAACCTCGTGCCGCCACAGGCGCCTATCATGCGTCGCGACCCTCTCACCGGCGAGTGGATCCCGATGGCCACAGCGCGCATGAATAGGCCAATCACCGCAGGCAAGGGAGCAACTGTTTCTGGTAATCCTTTGGCAGCCCGCGTTCCCGGTGCTGCCTACCAGGATGGTGAGATTCCCGACACGAGCTACGACGTCGTGGTGTTTGAAAACAGATTCCCCAGCATGCAGCAAGTCCCCGGCGTTGAACCGACGACGACTGCTGTGGCCGGCAACCCTCTGGTCCAGCAGCGCGAGGCTAACGGAAGGTGCGAAGTGGTGTGCTTCGACCCTAAGGAGGACGCTCTTCCTGCCGACCTGCCCATCTCACGAATTCGAACGATTGTGGAAGCGTGGGCTTTCCGTACCGCAGAATTGAGCCACATCGACGGCATCGAGCAGGTGTTCCCGTTTGAGAACCATGGCGAGGAAATCGGCGTGTCGCTCGCGCACCCGCACGGCCAGATCTACTCTTACCCCTTCATCGCCCCGAAGCTCGAAAAGGAGTTGCAGCATACGCAGGCTTACCACGAGAAGACGGGCGGCAACCTCCTGCACGACATTCTCGCCGCAGAGCTCGAGGCCAAGGAGCGCGTCGTCATGCGCAACCACTCCTGGGTCGCCTACGTTCCTGCCGCAGCCCGCTGGCCACTGGAGGTGCATGTTGCCCCTGTTCGCGACGGCATCCTGACCCTCGACCAGCTCGACGACCAAGAGCGTTGGGATTTGGCGCAAATGTACTCCACGCTGCTTAAGCGCGGCAACGCCTTCTTCGACAAAGGCGATGGCAAGGGCATGAACCTGCCGTACATCGCCGCGTGGCATCAGGCTCCGGTCAACGACCCTCGCCGCGAGAACTACCGCTTGAACTTGCAGTTCTTCTCCTTCCGCCGCGCCGCCAACAAGATCAAGTACCTGGCTGGTTCCGAGTCGGGCATGGCCGCTTGGATTTCCGACACGACCCCGGAAAAGATTGCCGCTCGCTTCCACGAGTTGGGCGACGTCGACATCGACAAGTGAGTTTCTGGCTGGGGGCTTCGGTGGGAAAGTTCAGATTCCTCCTCGAGCTTTCCCACTCCTCAAGATTGTCACAACGATTGTCACTGCGATCAAGGTTTCCGAGATTAACAGAGTTTTCAGGGTTTCCGAGATTAACAAGGTTTACTAGCTTTATAGGGTTTACAAGATTCTCAAGGGTTTACTATGAGCATTACATTCATTGAGCCTGCCATCCGCAAAGAAGCAGCAGCGCAGGCAGCCCAACTTTTCGCCGACACTTTCGGCAAACAGCCACAAGGCGTGTGGAGCGCACCTGGGCGCGTCAACCTCATCGGCGAGCACACGGATTACAACGCCGGCCTGTGCCTGCCCATCGCCTTGCCACACCGCACATTCATTGCTTTGTCTCCGCGCGAGGACGACCTTGTCCGCGTGGTCTCTGAGCTCAACCCGAGCGATGTGCAGCAGGCGCGCTTGAACGGGCTTCAAGCTCGCGGTATACAAGGCTGGGCCGCTTACCCGGTCGGCGTGGCATGGGCATTGCAACAAGCAGGCTTCGACCAGGTAAAGGGCTTCGACGCTGCCTTCGTCTCCTGCGTGCCTTTGGGCTCTGGCCTGTCCAGTTCGGCAGCCATGACCTGCTCGACGGCTCTGGCTCTTGACGACGTGTATGAGCTGGGCTTTGGCGGCTCGGATGAAGGCCGCTTGACCCTAATCGCTGCTGCTGTCACCTCGGAAAACCAGATGGCTGGCGCTTCCACCGGTGGTTTGGACCAATCTGCCGCCATGCGCTGCAGTGAAGACCATTCTCTCCTGCTTGACTTCCGCCCCGGATTGACGGCAATGGAGTCGGCAACTAGCGAGCCGTGCGATTTTGCCGCCATGGATGCGGAGCTTCTCGTCGTCGACACCTGCGCTGCCCACGAGCTTAACGACGGCCAGTACGAGCAGCGTCGTTCCTCCTGCGAGAAGGCTGCCAGCTTGCTGGGTAAGGCAAACTTGCGTGAGGTTGCTGACGAGGTTGA
>CASERW010000050.1 GCA_949290445.1 Aeriscardovia aeriphila
GGTGAAATCGTGGATGGTGTGACCCTTATCCAAGCCCTTTTTCTCAAAGCTGGTCACCACTCGCCCGTCGAAGCGCTGCGACTCGGTGAAGAGAGCATGAGGTAGCTTCTGTGCTTCATCAGCTGAGCCTTTACCCACATGTTCTACAGCGAGGCTTACTTGCTTATCCCCCAGGTTTTCCCAGCCAGGAAGCCGGTCCATCACTTCATGAACGTGGAGCGCGTAGTCGTCAATATCGGTGGCAATTCGCCACAGGCCGTTCTTCTTCAAGCTGCGGTGAATGTCAGCTGCGAGCGCTGGCTGGACGATGCGCTTCATTTTTGGCCAGGGGTCAGGGAAGTAGGTCCACACTTCGTCGACGATTCCGGTGGTGAAGGCGCTGGCAAATAGTTCTGGTGCATTGACTTGAGCGATCCTGAGATTATCAATGTGCTCGTTTCCAATGCGACGCAGGGTGTGAGCCACTCCCTGCACGTACACTTCTACGGCAAGGAAGTTTCGTTCGGGTTCGCGCAGTGCTGCGGCTGCAATGTTTTCGCCTTGGCCTGTACCGATTTCGACGACCAGAGGGTTGTTGTTTCCCCAGTTGTGTTCGATGTAGGCTTCATCGAAGTGAAAATCTGGAGCGACGGAGAGTTCGCGTAACTCGTGGGCGTGCGGGATGTCGAGGACGTATTGGTCTGAGTATTCATCCCATGCTTTTTGCAGTTTTGCCGGCAATGTTGAGCTTCGACGGACGAAGGACACGATTCCTCGCCATGCTTCAGGTTTCTCTTGCATACACTCTCCTTTTCAGCTCATTGTCGCATACGCGCAGAACCTTACGTCTATCTAGTCTTCAGCATGTCATGAGAACCAGTGAAAGCAAGAACAAGAGTTTGAGCCTTTGCATCTATCTGATAAAACAATAGCCAGTCACTATCAAGATGCAGTTCCCTAAAGCCAGACCAATTACCTTGAAGTTGATGGTCTTTGTAATGGGATTTGAGCAATTGGTTATCTTGATTGAAAAGAGCTGTGACTGCTTGCTCTATCTTATTCAGATCCCAATGCTTTTTCTTTACCACTTTCACATCTTGGTAAAAGTGCGGAGTATAGAGGATATGCTTAAGCGTCATTGAGATCCTCCATCAGTTGTGCCACACTGTCCACGGTCTTACCAATGCGTTCTTGTGCTTCACGACGTGCCTGCTTGCTATATTCAGACTCTCGAGCAGGAGTGAAAGGAAAGGCGTTATCACGCACTGCTTGCGTCAAGAACATATTGATGGCTGTGCTCAGATCAAGGCCAAGGTCCTTAAACAGCTTCTGCGAAGCATCCTTCAGCTCTTTATCGGTGCGGATGTTGATCGTTACACGAGGAGAAGTCATTATATTACCCTTCAGATAAGTGACAACGTCACTGCTTTGTCTATACATCTGCATGATACCATCCTTTTAAAATGAAAAAATATACTTTTACCAACGAGGAAGCGGTTGGCCGGGGCAATAGTGCAATGTGCGCAACATGCCCTGTTTCTCCTTCGCAGTGACGCTTAAGCCATATTTGGCTTTAATGGCGATCTGCCGAGCAACATAGCCGCACTGATACGATTTGTTGGAAGGCAACCACTGTCCTGCATGTTTATCGGATTTATCTTGGTTGGCTTTACCTTCCACTGCGAGAAGGTTGAACGGGTCATTGCCAAACCGCGTGCGCTTGCTCACTGGCCAGTTCTTCGCGCCAGAGTTCCACGCATCATGAAGCGCAACAACATGGTCGATTTGTACCAGTGACGACGTGGCTTTGCCTCGCTGAAAAGCAATGGTTTTACCTGTATAGGGGTCATGCAGATTGCCAGATTCTACCTGACATCGCTTCTGCTTCGAAAACTGAATCCGCGTCAAGTCTCTGGCGAGAATATCGTCGCGAATCATACAGCCGTTGGCATCAGCGTCGATCTGTTGGTAACGAAAAGCATCACGAGAGTAAGAAGCATCACTCCCCGCACCCTCTGCTTCATTTTCTTCGCTTCTCACCGCAAGCGCCATCAACAGCGTGACCGCAGGGCCGTGCGCTCGTTCTTGGCCTACGATAGTGCCCAAGCTTGGGTACATGCGAAGCAGAGTGAAGGCGAGAATGAGCCCGCACACACAGCTGAGCACAACGCGCAGCACTGCTGCTCGCCTCGCTACTTGCTGAGGCAGTGCATGTGAGCTCATCACACTCACCTCCACTCTGGTGCAATCTCATGTTCAACGTCACCATGAACGCAGAACATTCAACGCGGAGACGTCACAGCACAGCGGTTAAAACACGGTGCTGACAACACTGTGGTTAAAACTCAGCGTTCAAAACACAGTGGTGAAAACACAGCATTTAAGCGTACGAGAAGGTCAACGGATCATGGCCAACGCGGGTAGCTGTATTCAGACTGTCAATCTCAGCCATCTCCTCATCACTGAGGCTGAAGTCAAGAATGCTCGCGTTCTCCACTTGGCGGTTCAGATGCACTGACTTCGGGATCAGCACATACCCCTTCTGCAAGTGCCAGCGCAAAATAACCTGCGCGTTGCTCACCTGGTGTGCTTGAGCCAAACGGTCAATCAGGCCATCACCCGCGTGAAGGTCAGCCGTACGAGCCAAAGGCTCATACGCTTCCACCACAATGCCCTTGTTTTCGCAATACTCAACAACATCACGCTGCTGGAAAGTAGGGTGCAGCTCGATCTGGTCGATAGCAGGAAGCTCCCCCACCTCATCAGCCAGGCGTTCCAGGTGCTCGGGCAGGAAATTGCACACACCCAAGGTGCGAATCCTGCCTTCACTTCTGAGCTTTCTGAACGCTCGCCACGTATCCGCCGAACGCCAGTCGAAAGGTGTAGGCCAGTGGATCATATACATATCCACGTATTGCAAACCAAGGTCGGCAATCTGCTCGTCGAAAGCGCGCAAAGTGGAGTCATAACCTTGGTTCGTATCCTTCACCTTGGTGGTAATCCAGAGGCTTTTCCTGAGCTCGCCCTTGTCGAAACCCAGCCGTTTCAAGCCTTCGCCAACCTCGCGCTCGTTCCCATAGCCGGCAGCAGCATCAATATGGCGATAGCCAGCCTGCAGGGCGCCCTCCACCACATCGGCAGTCTGGCCGTTTTCCACGCGCAAAACACCCAGGCCAATTTGTGGTATGAGATTACCATCGCGCAAACGCAGCAGTGGTGTGGCAGGAACCTGAGCGGGCTCGCCCAGATTATCAACGTTCGATGTCCAGCTCGTCCTGCCAATCTCAGGCGAGAGTGGTGGGATACCAGCATCGCTCAGCTGCAGTGAAGCTGTCGCAGCGCACAGATCAGAACAAGTACTCATGCTTCTACTCTAAAACCGGGTCAGGTGCGAACAAGATTTTTTTTCCAAGTGTGGATAAGCCGTGTCGTCGCCGTCATTCCAGCGTTTCTCGCCGAGCGCAAGCTCAAACTTTTCAGAAAACGTGAGCCACCACGAGCGTAAACATAAAAATGCCTTAGCTCGCAGGAACTAAGGCAAAGTCGGGACGCGCTCTCGCAAGAGTGAGCGGTGTCGCACATCACCGCTGTCCCCACGCCAAAGGGCTGAACTTTGGCGCCACGGCTAAGCGCAAGAGAGGAAACTTAGCCGGCCCCTCCCCTGTCAGGAATGCAGAGGAGGGACAAGTAAGGCCACAATGTCACACAAACAAGCTCGCGAGCTATCAACTCACGAGGTGAAAGGAGCATCAAGCGATGTTGTTACGACCAGAGCGGTAGTAGGTGTCGTTGATGCGAAGAGTCTGCTCGAAGCTCTCGAAAGTGGTGTTCTCATCGATCGTAGCCAGCTCAACACCAGCAATACGAGCGAAGTCCTCCCACTCCTCACGGCCAACATTCGTGGTCATGCAAGTGTGGTGAGCGCCACCAGCCAGCAGCCAGCAGTGAACCATGGTCTCGAGGTCTGGACGTGGCTTCCAAATAGCGCGAGGCGTTGGAAGAGCTGCCAAAGAGCCATCTGGCTGGTCAAGGTCAACCATGCCCATGGTCAGGCGGAAACGCTCACCCATATCAGCCAAGGAGACGACAGGAACGTTCTCCTTCTTCGCTGCGGTGAACACCACGCGCACCGGGTCATCCTTGCCGCCGATGCCCAGAGGGTGAATCTCCAAGCGAGGCTTTGCCACAGAGCCCAAGCCTGGGTTGACCTCGAGCATGTGAGAGCCCATATCCATCTCACGGCCAGGAACGAAGTTGTAGGAGTAATCCTCCATCAGCGATGCAGCACCTGGCAGGCCATAACCCATGACGTTGCCGATGCGAACGAGCATAGCCGTCTTCCAATCGCCCTCAGCGGAGAAGCCGTAGCCCACCTGCATCAAGTGCTGAGCGCCAACACCTGGCAGCTGCTTCATGCGGCCCAGGTCCTCGAAGTTGTCGGTGGCAGCAGTGCAGCCGTAGTGGTCCATCATGTTGCGCATACCGCACTCTTCACGAGCTGCAGTTTCCAGTTCAGAACGGCGCTCACCCAACAAAACTGGGTCAACGTCATACACGCGCTGGTATTCAGCGATGAGGGCTTCCACCTCGTCGTCGGTAACCTTGTCGATCCAATCGTTGAGCTCGTTGACCGACCAAGTGTTGATGGAAGTGCCGAACACTTCCTCTGCTTCAACCTTGTCAGCCTCGGTGACGGCGACGTTGCGCATGTTATCGCCCCAACGCATCACCTTGGTGTTGTTGGCGGCATCCCAACCTGCGCATGCGCGCTCCCACACGCCGATCTTGCGAGCGACTTCTGGGTCGGTGTAGTGGCCGAAGACGATCTTGCGACGAATTCCCATACGAGAAAGGATGAAGCCGAACTCGCGGTCGCCATGGGCGGACTGGTTGAGGTTCATGAAGTCCATGTCGATTCCGTCCCACGGAATCTCGAAGTGGTGCTGGGTGGCGAGCTGCAGCAGTGGCTTCTTGAGTTCCTTCAGGCCGCGAATCCACATCTTTGCTGGGGAGAAGGTGTGCATCCAAGCGATGACGCCGAGCACGTTCTCGTTAGCAGAGGCTTCGATCATGAAGCGCTTGATGGAGTCGGAATCCTTCAGGGTTGGCTTCAACGTGATCTTGATTGGCAGGTCGTCGCTTTTGTTCAGCGTGTTGACAATGTCAGCGGTCTGCTCAGCAACCTGACGCAGGGCTTCTTCGCCGTACAGATCCTGAGAACCGACGGCAAACCAGATTTCCTTGCCCTCGAATGGATTGACGTTCATTGTTGTCCTTTCATGGTGAACGTGGTGTTCACTCAAACTTGTTTCTTCAGTGCTGGTTACGCGCCGAGCTTGTGGCTAACAGGCTCGCGTCAGTACGCACCTCAGGTCAGCGCAACCTACTTCAGTGCTGGCCGTAAACGTTGGTATAGCGGTCGTTAAGCTTGGCGATATCTTCTGGGTCAATCTCAATGATCTGACCCAGCTGCTTGGCAGCCCACATGGTGTGCGCCACTTCCTCCGTCATTGCAGCAGCCTTCACAGCAGCCTCAGCATCCTTGCCAATGGTGAAGGGACCGTGGTTTTGCATGATGACAGCTGGAGAGTGAGGGTACTTCTTCAACGTTTCAACAACACCCTCGCCGATAGCTTCCGAGCCGATCAGCTTGAAGGGGCCAATCGGGACAGGGCCGCCGAACTCGTCACCCATCATGGTCAGGCCACACGGAATGCTCTGGCCAGTAGCACCCCACGCCGTTGCATAGGTGGAATGCGTATGCACCACACCGTAAACGTTCGGCATATGGCGGTAGATGTATGCGTGCGACAACGTATCGGAGCTCGGAGCTGCCAGGCCGTCCACTACATTGCCGTTGAGGTCAGTCACCACCATAGATTCTGGAGTGAGCGACTCGTAGCGCATACCCGATGGCTTGATCACCATGAGGTCGGCGGTGTGCAGACGCTGGGAAATATTACCTGCCGTCCACACGACGAGATTCCACTTAAGCAGCTGCTCGTGCAGGGTTGCGACGACCTCGCGCACCTGCTTGACCTCGGCTTGAACCTCGGCTGGGTAGTCCTTGAGGCTCTTGACTTGTTCCATATCAGTCCTTTCTGGGGTTCATAAAATTTCCCAAGATTATCACTGCGATGCCGCAGCCTGATAATCTCCAAAGTTTTACTGAGCGACGGTGGTGATGGCTGCGTGCTCCACCGGCATGGCCTTGAGGAAGGCGGTGAGGAAGGTGTTGAAGCCCTCCACGTCCTCGTTCACCGGCTGAAGCGTGGTGGCCTCGGCGTCCTTGAACACGCGCTGGTCGAGGAAGTCGGAGAGGTCCGCCTCGTCAGAGTGGCGCAGGTAGTCGGCGAGTACTGCCATACCCCATGGGCCACCTTCGCTGGCGGTGCTCATCACGGTGATTGGCGCATTGCAGGCTGCGGCGAGCAACTTCTGTGCGACGACTGGGGTGGCGAAAACGCCGCCGTGGCCGACGAGCTTGTCTATCTTCACGCCTTCCTGTTCAGTCATCACGCGCATGCCGACCGTCACCGGGGCAAAGGCGGAGAAGAGTTGGGCGCGCATGAAGTTCGCGAGGCTCATCGTGGCTTGTGGACCGTGGACGAAGAGCGGACGGCCTTCTTCCACACCCACGAGTGGCTCACCCGAGTAGAGGCAGTAGTTGAGCAGGCCGCCGGCTGCCGGGTCAGCATCATCGGAGATGGACGCATTGAACAGGGTTTTGAACAAGTCGTTTGTGCCAATCTCGAGGCCTGCCGCCTTGGCGAACTGGCCGAAAAGCCCCACCCAAGCGTTGAGATCGGTGGTGAAATTGTTGGCGTGGCTCATTCCCGCCATGTCACCAGCAGGAGTTGCCACGGGGTCGACCTGTGGGTATGCCTTGGACAGCGCGTGCTCCAGAACAACCATGCCGAAGATGGAGGTTCCTGCCGACACATTGCCGGTGCGCGGGCGAACTGCATTGGTTGCCACCATGCCTGTTCCTGCATCGCCTTCTGGTGGGGCAAGCAAGCTTCCTGTGTAAGCTCGCCGGTTGGGTCGAGGAGCTGAGCACCCTCCTGGCTCAGAGTGCCTGCATTGTCGCCAGCAATCAGTGGAGTGGGAAGAAGCTGTTCGATATGAACGCCGAGTTGTTGAATTTCTGGCAGCTCGTTGAAAAGTTCGATGTCATGGGTATTGTAGCCGCGAGTTTCTGGGTCAATAGGGAACATTCCTGAGGCGTCGCCAATTCCT
>CASERW010000051.1 GCA_949290445.1 Aeriscardovia aeriphila
GGTGCGATACAAGTTGAGAACAGAATGAGGGTCAGCTTCCTGCTGAGCTTCACTGAACTGTGCAAACCAAGAAGGTTGTGGAAGCCATGTTTTCTCAGCATCACTAAAGCCGAAGTTCTTCAGCCGAGCATCCCAGGGAAGAGGGATACGGCAACCATCACGGCCTTTAAACGTGTGAGAGGAACGCTCCCAGGTAGGGTCTTGAACTTGCTCAGAGGTGAGATCGAGGTCCTCTGCAAGCCCGAGCTCATCTCCTTGGTAAAGGTACGCTGTTCCTGGCAATCCTAAGAAGAGGAAAGCTGCTGCTCGAGCCCGACTTGCCACCACAGAAGGCGAAACCTCAGGTTGAGTACCATTCGAGGTCACCCAGTTCTCCACATTGGTGCCGACTGGCAGTGCCAATCTACTAGCTAAACGAGGAACATCGTGGTTTCCCATCACCCACACTGGGCTTGCTTTCACACGGTATGCTTCAGCAAGTTCACGAGTGATAATCGTGCGATATTCCGCCGCCGACCAGTTAGCTTTGAGCAAAGAGAAGTCGAAAACTGCACCAAGCTCATCAGCTCGTGCATAGTCATAGATGCGATGAGAGAAGGGCTGCCAGCTCTCCCCTACCGCATAAATTGCTTTGCCGTACTTCTTACCCATTCGATTCATCACACGACGCCAGCCGCGGTACACCTCATGTACAGCATCGCGATCCCAGAGAGGATCATCCCCACTCAGCGAATGCGGAGAGGCATCCTCTGGATTCTCCCGGTCGCGCAAAGGCTCGCGCAAGTCCTTTTTCAAACCGTGGGAAACATCGACGCGGAAACCATCGACACCCTGGTCGAGCCAGAAGCTGAGAATACTCTCAAATTCAGCAATAACCTCAGGGTTATCCCAGTTGAGATCAGGCTGCTCGGCTGCGAACAGGTGCAAGTAGTACCAGCCGTCGCCAAGAGGCTGCCAAGCGGAGCCTCCAAAGTTAGAAATCCAATTGGTTGGTGGCAGCTCATGGTGAGCACCTTTTCCTCGACGGAAAATGTAACGCGCTCGTTCTGGCGAGCCAGGTGCAGCAGCTAGGGCTTGTTGGAACCACGGATGCTGGTCTGAAGTGTGGTTAGGAACGATGTCCACCAACACTTTAAGGCCTAATTGATGAGCTTTAGCGACAAGGCGGCGGAAATCATCAAGGCTGCCAAAGCGAGGGTCAACGTCACGGTAGTTGGCAACGTCGTAGCCACCATCTTTGAGAGGGCTCGGGTAGAAGGGTGAGAGCCAGATTCCTTGCACACCAAGGCCTGCGAGGTAGTCTAGCCGTGAGATCACACCAGCTAAGCTTCCCTCCTGCTGCTTGCCAACGCCCGCAAAGGAGCGCGGGTACACCTGGTAAATGACGGCGTTACTCCACCAGCGATCTGGCTTGCCTAAACTCACGGTCTGGTCAGAGCGACCAGACTGACCACCACGATTCACCAGGTGTGCACCAGCTTCTTGTTGTACATTCGCCGCACGCTTGGCAGCTTGTACGTCATGCTCGTTCATACTTCAGCCTTTCACCGAACCAGCGAGCATTGCCTTGATGAAGTAGCGCTGCAACACGATGAAGAGAATGACAGTAGGAGCCATAATCTCCAAAGCGCCTGCGTTGAGAAGCACCACATCGGTCTGGTACTGGCCAACAAAGCTTTGCAAAGCGCCTGCCATCGTGCGCATGTTCGGATCGTTCTCCAACACCACGGCCAGCAGGAACTGGTTCCATGTTGATAAGAACGTCAAGATTGCCAGAGACGAAACCGACGGCAAAGCCAAAGGCAATTCAATTTGAGCGAAGATGCGGCCATGGCCTGCACCATCAATCGACGCAGCTTCAATCAGATCAACTGGAATCTGCTCAAAGCAAGAGCGCATCCACACGATTCCAAAGGCCAAATTCAAGCCGATCAGAGGAAGAATCAATGCCCAACGCGTATTGAGCAAACCCATACTGGAAATCTCATAGTAGAGAGGGGTAACCAGCGTTTCAAACGGGATTGTCAAGCCAACGATGAACAGCGCATAGAAAAGGCCTTTAACCGGCACGCGCAGGCGAGCAAAAGCGTAACCACCCAGCGCCGAGCAGATGATCACTGCTGGAACAACGACAAGCACCAAAATGGTGGAATTGACCAGCAGCGGCGTGATATTTGCCATATTCCAAGCTGCCGCGAAGTTTTCCCAATGCGGGTGCGCTGTGAACTGAATACCCTCCGGCATGGAACCCCTAGGCTGAAGAGCCGCGGAGAACATGGAGAGGAAGGGAAGAACAGAGAAGGCAATGGTGAGGATGAGCATGAGATTACCCATCACACGGATCGACATTTTTTGTTTCATGATAATCTGCTTGCCCTTTCAGTCGCGATCGCGGGTGACGAGAGCTTGAACAGGGCCGACCACCAGCAAAACGAGAACCATGAGCGAGACTGCCAGTGCGGAAGCCAAGCCGACCCGTTGCTGAGTGAAGGCCAAGCGATACACCTGAACTCCAGGAACCATCGTCGAGGTTCCCGGCCCACCCTGAGTGGACATGTAGACGACATCGAAACTTGCCAAAGCTGCGACAATCGTCATCGTCAGGCACACGCCAATCTGGCCTTTCAAACCAGGAAGAGTGATGGTAAACAGAGTTCTCCACCAGCCTGCACCATCCAAAGCGACTGCTTCATACAGCGACTGATCGATGCCACCAATGCCCGAGAGCAAGAGCACGATGCAAAAGCCCAACTGCAGCCAGAACCCAATGATGCCAACTGCTGTGAGAGCTGTATGACTATCTCCTAGCCACACTCGGGTGAGGTTACCCAAACCCATAGCTTTCAGCATTTGGTTGACTGTGCCGTTGTCAGCGAGCATCCACGTCCATGCCACACCAGCAGCGGCTCCTGGGATGACGCGAGGAAGGAAGAGGAAGACTTGCGCGATGCCGCGAGCAGTCTTGCTCTTGAGGTCCTTGACGAGTACGGCGGTAATCAAGGCGATCGCAATGGGAACGATCGAGAAGAAGATGATCAAGAAGAAGCTGTGGATAATCGAACCATACAGCTCAGGGTCAGTGAACACTTCCTTGTAGTTGGAGAAGCCAACGTAGGTAGAAGCGTCGATGCCGTTCCAGTGGTAGAGCGAGTACCAGAAAGTCTGGATGATGGGCCACAGCTCGAAAGTCACGTAGAACAGCAGTGCGGGCAACAGGAAGAGTAGGCCGACCAACATTTGTCGGCCGGTGCGAGCCCAGTGGTGAGGCTTGCGCGCAGGGCTTGCCGCCTTGGTTGGGCTTGCCGAACTCGTTGCGCTTGCCGTGCGCGAGCTTGCGCTGGCCGCGAGTGAACCTGAGATGCGCGCGGTCTTTTCGGAAAGGTTGGCGTTACTCACTTGAGTTCCTTCTCATACTGGCTTTGCAAAGAGTCGACGAACTTCTGAGCAGAGTAAGTGCCGTTGAGCAAGTTTTGCAGGCCTGGAATGATAGCCGATGCTTGCATACCCGCCGTTGCGTTGTTGATGTAGTCAGTGGTGTTACCGCTCTTGACGACCTCGTCGTAGGCGGTGAGGATATCCTTCAGCACGAGATTATCAGTGGCAGGACGCTCACCGGTGCCCACTGCTGGGTAGCCGTTGTTGACGGCAATCTGACGAGCATCTTCACTGTGCAGGAAGTTCAAGAATGCTGCAGCAGCGTTCTTATTCTTAGAGTTTGCTGGAATGCCGAAGGCCGTCACTGCGTTCGCAGCAGCAGAGCCCTTACCTGCTTCAGTACCAGGGAAGGCGAAGAAACCGGCCTTATCGCCCAATGCCTTGAAGATGGAATCGGAATACCACGAACCAGAGGGGAAGAAGAGAGCACCGCCCTTGGTGAAGCGAGCCAAAGCGGTGGAACCGTCGAGGGCCAGAGCATCCTTGGAGAAGTAGCCAGCCTTATTCCATTGCTGAATAGTTGCGGCAGCTTTCACTGCGCCATCCGTCTTGAAGGTAGCGCCATCCTTCTGGATGATCCAATCCTGAACCTTCTGGCGGCCTTCCAAGTTCGTGACAAGAGCTTGGTAGATGTAGCTGGTGCCACCTTCCTTAGCTGGCATCATCATCGGCAGGATTCCGGCCTTCTTGGCAGCTTCCATATCGGCGACGAGCTCGTCAACCGTGGTTGGAGCCTTGTCAATTCCTGCCTTCTTGGCGAGGTCCTTGTTCCAGTACATGCCCGTCATGGACACACCATCAGGAATGGCATAGAGGGAACCATCACCGATCTTGCCCTTGCTATCCACACGGTAAACCTCGGTTTGTGCGGAAGGAAGGTTCCAGCCATATGCCTTGGCATACTCATCAAGGTTGACCAAGTGCTTGCCGCGGACAGCCGAATTGATATCGGTGATACGAGCGATATCAGGGGTGGAAGCTGCAGAAATGATGCGAGGACCATTCTGAGCAGAAACATTATCAGGGTCGTAGGTGGCCTTCACCTTGATGTTGGGGTACTTCTTCTGGAAAGCCTTGATGAGGTCATCATCGATTGGCTTCAAGCCAGCACCATCCCATAGGGTCAGGTTGTAGTTGCCCTTACTTACATCAGTGCTGACTTTTTCTGAGCTAGTGGAAGCCTGTGGTACTTGAGCTCCTGGACCAGCGCAGGCTGCGAGGCCGGAAAGCATGGCGATTGCTGAAACACCAGCAAGGATTGCGCGAACTGACTTCTTCATGTTTCTCCTTCGACACTGAAGTTCTCATGTGATAACCGTTTAGTGCTAAACGTTTATCACAAACGATATCTGCTTGCCAGCTGCTTGTCAACAGCCAGAGCACTCAACAGATGTGGCACATATGTGTTATTCAACAGTAAAAGAGCGTTGGAATACTGGTAATCTCATGTAATACTGCCACATATTTCACGCGGAGAGCTCACAACTATTCCGTTCAAGAAACCGGAGAAAAGTGCGCCAGAAACGCAACTCACCACTATCTTGCCTTTGTTCATGCTTATCGTTTAGCATACCGTGCGGGAGCTTGCTGTTAGCTCTTGTTATCATGAAGACGAACGAATTCAGAGTCGAAGGACTGATATGCCGAAGGTTACGATCAAGGACGTCGCCCGCGAATCTGGCGTGTCCACTTATACCGTTTCCCGAGCTCTGCGCGGCCTCGACCACGTGTCGGAAGCCACTCGCGCTCACGTCATCGCTACCGCTCAGCGCCTCAATTATGTGATCTCACGCTCCGCCTCCGACCTTGCCACCGGCTCAACCCACCGCATCGCCGTGCTCATGCGCGAAAAAATTTCTGGCTGGTTCGCCGGCGAGCTGCTCGACGGGCTGTATGACGTCCTCGAATCAGAAGGCTACAATCTGCTGATCTATAGGGCAGGAAACCTTCACGAACGCTCGTCCGTCTTTTCCACGCTCCCCACCGACCACAACGCCGACGCGCTCATCGTTACCGGCTTCTCGCCTTCCACTACCGAACAGGAGATGCTCACTCGCCTCGGAATTCCGATTGTGGCCGTAAACTCCTCAGATATTGATTCTGCAGACTTTTCGCTTGCCATCGACGACGTTCAAGGCGAAACTCTCGCCATCCGCTACTTGGCGAGCTTGGGCCACCGTCGCTTCTGCTACTTGGGTCGCTTGGATCCGCTGCCAACCTGGGGACGCGAGTTGCGTTTGGAGGCCTACCAGCAGGCGATGAAGGACCTTAACCTCACTGATTGCGGCATTTTCCAGGCTGACCCTGACTTGCAAGGTTCAACGGCGACGGCGATTGCCAGCATGTTGGCCGCCCCTACTCCCCCGACGGCTATTTGTGCGTGGGCCGACTCTCACGCTTTAGCTGCTCTTTCCGAACTTCAGCGCAATGGCGTGAGATTACCAGAACGCATGTCTCTGATAGGCTTCGATGGTTCTTCAGTTGCGAAAAACCTCGGGTTGACCACTATTTCCCAGCCTGCTCGCGAAATGGGCCGCAAAGCCGCCCGCGCTGCTCTCGACCTCTTGAACGGTGAAACCCCTGCTGAACGCAAGCTCGTCATCCCCGCTCAACTCACGCCTGGTACCACGACCGGCCCTGCACCGAAGCACGCATAAACGCACAAAAAAGAGGCTGAGCGATGCTCAGCCTCTTCAGTGCAGTGAAAATCTCGAGGCTTTATAGGTCACGACCAGCGGAGGCGCTTGCCACAGCTGCGAGCGCACGAGGAGCTTTGAAGCCCTTCTGCTCAAAGGCATCAGCAACCTTCTGAGCGATGCTACGCGAAGAACCAGCAGGAACAAGGGCAATAATAGAGCCACCAAAGCCACCGCCCACCATGCGAGCACCGTACGCACCAGCCTCGCGAGCAACATCAACAGCCACATCCAGCTCGTCGATAGTCACTTCGTAGTCATAGCGAAGCGAGTCGCCAGAAGCGTTGAGAAGCCGGCCAGCTTCCTGCGCATCATGAGCAGAGAAAGCCGTCACAAACTCAGGAACACGAGCAATCTCAGTAATCACGTGCTTGACGCGCTTCTTCATCACCTCGTCAGGAAGCTGAGCCAATACGTCAGCCAAAGCCTGATCGAAATCAGCAGCAGACTCAACCTCGTCAGCAACCTCACGCAAGTTTGCCTTACCCAGCAAGCTGGCAGCCTTCTCGCAGGAGGAACGACGCTGCTCGTACTGGCCGTCGTTAAGC
>CASERW010000052.1 GCA_949290445.1 Aeriscardovia aeriphila
TGGGAACGCAGACTGCTCAAGTATTGCAACACTTCTCCTGTTTGCATGACGGAGAGTGAGTTGGTGGGCTCGTCGAGCAAAATAAGAGATGGATCGCTGAGCAGGGTTCGTGCGATGGCAACGGTTTGCCGCTGGCCGGAGGATAAACCTTGCATATCTCGGCTCACTTGCACTGCAGAAGTCAAGGTTTTCAGAGCTTCTCGTGCGCGAGAAAACATGGTACTGTCATCGCGTAGCCCGCACTTATCTTTCAGCTCGTTTCCTAAAAACAGATTGGCAGAAACAGAGAGATTATCACAGAACTGTGGCTCTTGAAACACAGATGCAATGCCCGCATTATTCGCTTCTCTAATGGAGGAGAAAGATACTTCTTTTCCTTGAAACGCAATCGTTCCTGAGCTGGGCTTGATCAGGCCAGATAAGATTTTCAATAGTGTTGATTTTCCAGCTCCGTTGTCGCCAACAATGGCAACTAGTTGATGAGGTTCAACACTGAACGAAATATGCGATAAGGCGTCAATGCCTCCAAAGCGCATCGAGAGGTCGTGTACTTCGAGTAGCGCAGGAATGTAGTGATTACTGGTCATGTCACTTCTTTCCTTGATTATCACCCGGCGAATGAGGTGTGCCATCGAGATGCTCCAGTGCATAGATGGCAGCTCCTCGAGCTGAGCTCGTTTCTAGGTATCGTGCAGGTACCACGTCAATAGGAGTCAGTGCATTCGGGAAGAGCAGCCTACGCAGAGCTTCAGCAAAGGGAGTGGTAAAGACGTCTTTTGCTCGAGCGAGAGCGCCACCGACGACGACGAGTTCCGGGTCGATACTGATGCACAAGTTGGCGGTCACTGTTCCGATGCGCACTGCAGCGTCAGAGATGACTCGCCGGCAGCCGGGGTCACCTTCAATGGCTTTATCGACGAGGCTGTCCAAAGTGAGGTTCCCATGAGTAATGCTGAGCAAGGAGACCAGCCTGCGCTCATTAACGACGGTATTGAGGCAGCCTCGGTTGCCGCATGCGCAAATGTCACCGAGCGGGTCGACTTGAATATGGCCGATTTCTCCTGCCATGCCGGTTACACCACGCATGAGCAGACCGTGGGAAATAATGCCGGCGCCTACTCCTGAATAGGAGCTGCTGACAAATATAAAGTTCTTCTTGCCTGCAGCAACACCAACGCGAGCTTCGCACAGGGCGGCGAAGTTGGAGTCGTTATCCACAAAAATGGGGACGTGGAACACTTTGTTCAACGGTGTGACAATGTCCGTGCCTTCCCAGCCAGGAAGAATTCCGGGGACAGCAATGGTTTTTTTGCGGAAGTTGACGGGGGCTGATAATCCTACGCCAATGGCTTTGATTTCATCAGGCTGAGCACCAATATTGGCCAAGGTTTCATTGATCAGCCGCATGGCACGGTGCAAAGTGTCGTCAGGCTTATGCCCAAGGGCAAGAGGGAGAGTGTGCTCGCCCAGGCTGGCACGAGTGAAGTCCAGAATGACGAGGGTTAATTGACGAGTTGAGATTGTCAGACCGATGGTAATGCCCTCTTGACGAGCAAGTTCCACCTGTGTTGCTCGCCTACCATTGCGGATCGTGTTGCTGGTAGTGAGTTCACCCTCATCGACCATTTGGCGCACAAGAGTAGAGATAGTGCCTGCTGAAAGGCCTGTCAGCTCAGCAAGCTCTACCTGAGTCATTGCTCCAAATTTATAGATGAAGTCTAAAAGTTTGGCTTTATTTGCCTCTCTTAAAGACTTGTGGGAGCCAAAAAATCCTGAGGGCATACCGTCGATTGTAGCGGAAGAGAGGCAGGAAAACACCACGCAGAGTGTGTTTTATGGGATGTAGGACGTTCTTTTGAGGGACGAGAATGTCGGATTTATAGTGAGAGAAAGGCAGGGTGATGTGGCTTGGAGAGGGGAAGAGAGGCGGAAAAAGAGGGCTGAAGAGCTCTGTTTTAGGTTTATATATAAAACTTAAAACTGATGAATTATGCTTATTGACTTTGGGAACTAAATACAATAAGCTTTTATCAACCGGGAAACCGGAGGATCAATGAAGATCAATCCCTCAATGGTGAAGGAGAAACATGAAGCTCGCAAAGAAGATGATGGCACTGCTGGCAGGAGCAGCAATGTGCTTTGGTCTCGCAGCGTGTGGCTCAACTCGAGGCGGTGGCTCTGCAAAGGGTGACGGCGCAAAAATCGAGAAGGGCGCAACAATCGGTATCTCTATGCCGACGAAATCTGAGGAACGCTGGAATAAGGACGGTAATAACCTCAAGGCAAAGCTTGAGAAGGCTGGCTATAAGGTTATTCTCTCCTTCGCTGATGATAAGCCTGCACAGCAGAATGCTGATATTGAAAACATGGTGAACAATAACGCCAAGGTCGTCGTCGTTGCTGCCAAGGATGGCACTGCAGTCGGCCCGGCAGTGGAAAAAGCTCGCGATGCGGGTGCCAAGGTTATTGCTTATGACCGTCTGATCATGAACACAGACGCCGTCGACTACTATGCAACCTTCCAGCTCGAGCAAGTTGGTGTGTTGGAAGCTAACTACATCATCGACAAGCTTGGTTTGAAGGATGGCGCAAAGGGCCCGTTCAACATTGAGCTGTTCACCGGCTCTCCAGATGATAACAACGCCAAGTACTTCTTCAAGGGTGCATGGGATCTGCTCCAGCCATACTTCCAAAGCGGCCAGTTGGTGTCCCCATCTCGCCACGGCGGCGGTGTCACCAAGGACTTCAAGCTCAGCCAGTGGCAGGCCATTTCGGTTCAGTCGTGGAAGACGGAACAGGCGCAGAAGGACATGGAATCCATCCTCGACTCCACCTATGCACACGGCGAGAAGCTGGACGCTGTTCTCTCTCCTTATGATGGCATCACGATGGGTGTGATTAACGCTATCGAAGCAAAGCGCCCTGATATGAAGCCAGGCACTGACACTTGGCCAGTGATGACCGGCCAGGATGCCATGGAGATTGCTATCGCCAACATCGCTGCAGGCAAGCAGGCAGAAACCGTGTTCAAGAACGTGAACGAACTGGCAGATGCTGTCTACAAGATGGTTGTTGAGATTGCTGAGGGCAAGGAAGTTTCCGGCATCAACGGCAAGTTCAACAACGGCAAGATCGATGTTCCTTCCAAGCTCTTGGATCCACAGAACATCACCAAGGATAACCTTGATGACCTCGTCAAGGCTGGCTATGTGACGCAGGCTCGCTTCGATGAGCTGGTCAATAGCTTGAAGAAGTAATAGCTCACCACTTTGAAGAACCGGGTGGCTGTGAAAATGGTCACCCGGTCCTTATGTCAGGAGAATGACATGTCACAGCACACTTACGAGGATGCTAGAGACGTTATTCTCACCATGGATCACATTGTCAAACGCTTCGGCCCAGTGACTGCACTTTCTGGTGTGGACCTCACGGTGGAGCGTGGTGAAATTCATGCAATCTGCGGTGAGAACGGTGCGGGCAAATCCACACTGATGAACGTGCTCTCAGGCGTTTACCCTTACGGTTCGTATGAGGGAACCATTACTTTCGACGGTAAGGTTTGCAAATACAAGAATATTAACGATTCTGAGGCAGACGGCATCGTCATCATTCACCAGGAATTGGCATTAAGCCCGTTCCTCTCCATTGCTGAAAATCTGTTTATCGGCAATGAGCGTTCGAGCCACGGCGTTATCGACTGGGATAAGACGCGCGCAGAAGCAAAGAAGCTCCTCGACCGCGTCGGCCTTCCTGAAGACCCGGATACCAAGATTATGGATATCGGCGTGGGTAAGCAGCAGCTCGTTGAGATTGCCAAGGCATTGTCCAAGAATGTGAAGCTGCTCATTCTGGATGAGCCAACCGCAGCATTGAACGATGAGGATTCTGCTCACTTGCTCGACTTGGTTCGCCAATTGCGTGATGAGCACGGGGTGACGAGCATTATCATCACCCATAAGCTCAACGAGGTTGCCGCAATTGCTGATAACGTCACCATTATTCGAGACGGCGCAACTGTCGGTGAAATGTTCATCACACCAGAAACACCTCTCGACCAGGATGAGCTGATCCGTAAGATGGTGGGCCGCGAACTGACGAACCTGTACCCGAATCACCCGTCGAATAAGCCAGGCGAAGAGTTCTTCCGCGTGGAAAATTGGACTGTTCACCATCCATTGGATCCGAACCGCGTGATCGTCGACAACGCAAATATTGCTGTTCATTCGGGCGAGATTGTTGGTTTAGCAGGTCTGATGGGCGCAGGACGTACGGAGATGGCAATGTCCATTTTCGGTAAGACCTACGGCTCGCGCATTTCCGGAGATATTTACATCAAAGGAAAGAAAGTCGAGATTTCCACTGTTCAGGATGCTATCGATGCCGGCTTGGCATATGCAACGGAAGACCGTAAGGTTTACGGCTTGAACTTGCTGCAAAATGTGAGAGAAAATGCCTCCCTCGCTTCGCTGAAAAAGATGAGTAAGCGCGGTGTGATGGATGACAACATTGAGCGCAAGGAAGCAGAAAAGTACCGTACGGAATTCAACATCAAGTGCCGTGATATCGACGTTCAAGTGTCGACACTTTCCGGTGGTAATCAGCAGAAAGTGGTTCTGGCCAAGTGGGTGATTTCCGACCCAGATATTCTCATTCTCGATGAGCCAACGCGAGGAATTGATGTTGGCGCTAAGTATGAGATTTATGAGATTATCGATCAGCTTGCCGATGCGGGTAAAGCTGTTATCGTGATCTCGTCCGAGCTGCCAGAGCTGATTGGCATTTGCGATCGAATTTACACCGTCAGCCAGGGTGTAGTCACTGATAACGTTCCTCGCCAAGGATTTACGCAGGAATATTTGATGCGAGGCATGACTAAGGAAAGGCAGGTAGCGCGATGAGCAGCGCAACTGCAGCACCTGCAAAGAAGCAGGAGAAGAATGAAACCGTGAGCGTATTGCGCTCCGTGGCAAACAATGCACGTCAATACGGCATCGTAGGCGCATTGCTGGTAATCGTTATCGTCTTTGAGATTTTGACGCGTGGTGTTCTTCTGAAGCCGAACTCCTTCGTCTCTCTCATCCAGCAGAATGCGTACGTCATTATTCTGGCAATCGGTATGGTGATGGTCATCATCGCCACACATATCGACTTGTCCGTCGGCTCTTTGGTCGCCTTCATCGGTGGTGTATGCGCACTGCTGATGGAACGAGCAGGAGTGAACTGGGGTTTGGCCATCGTCATCTCTCTGCTCGTCGGCTTGGTGATTGGCTGCTGGCAAGGTTTCTGGGTTGCTTATGTGGGAATCCCAGGCTTCATTACCACCTTGGCTGGCATGCTCATGTTCCGCGGCCTGGCAACAGTGATCGTGGGTGAATCGGTTCCTATCACCTCCAACGAGTTCCGCGGCATCGCACGCAACTACTTGCCAAACATCTTGGGTTTCTGGGGCAAGTTCGACGGATTAACAATAGTTCTGGGCCTTCTGTGCATCGCTGCTCTCGTGTTCACTCAACTGCGCAAGCGTGCACGCATCGTCAAGGTGGGCTTGGTTCCTGAGCCGATGGCTTTGACGGTTATCAAGCTCGTCATCTTCTCTATCGCCATCATCTTCGTGACCTACCTGCTCGCTTCCTCGGGTAACGATACTCAGGGCGGTACGCCAATCATGCTGGTGATCGTTGCTGTGCTCGTGTTGGTGTACAACTTCATCCTCACCCGCACGGTGTTCGGCCGCCATGTGTACGCAGTGGGTGGTAACCGCAAGGCTGCAATCCTCTCGGGTATTAACACCAAGCGCGTGGACTTCATGCTCTTTGTGCACATGGGCTTCCTCTCCGCTGTTGCTGCAGTGTGCATGCTCTCCCGTTTGGCTTCCGCAACCGCACAGGCTGGTATGGAGTTCGAGATGGACGCCATCGCAGCTTGCTTCATCGGCGGCACTGCTGTGACAGGCGGTATCGGTACGATTCCGGGTGCTGTGGTTGGTGCATTCGTCATGGGTGTGATTAACCAAGGCCTGTCCATCATGGGTGTTGATACGGCAATCGTGAAGACGATCAAGGGCCTCGTCCTCTTGGGCGCTGTTGCCTTTGACATCCTCTCCAAGCGCAAGAAGAGCTAAGCTAACTGCTGAGCGATTGCTGAATACTGTTATTTCCCTCATGAATGAGAAGCTCGGTTTCCTTATGGGAGGACTTTCCACAAGGAGGCCGAGCTTTTCGCACTGATAATCTGGAAGGCTATTGTGATGCAACTCAATGAACGTGCACGAGCTCGCCTGTATGCGTTGACGGCACTGGCCTGTGTGTTGTGGCTGGGGCAAAGCCTTTATGAAGCGAATAAGGATGGCAGCTTAACCTCGTGGGCAACGTGGGTTTT
>CASERW010000053.1 GCA_949290445.1 Aeriscardovia aeriphila
TTGCTCGGTGATGTTCTTGTTGGCTGTTTTCGGTGTGAAAGGTGCGGGTGCTGGTCATATTCACACCATCACTCTTGACCAGTTGCGTCGCCAACGCAAGCAGCAGGAAGCCGCGTAAGCTCGCTCCTCACTGAAGTTGGCTTGCGCTCTCTTGGCGTAAGCTCTCTCTTTCACTTGCTTGCACAGCTAGTAAATGCGATTCCTCTTAGCCTTTGTCCCTAATAACTTGCCGTAAAGCTCCACTTTCCTGTGCAATAAATAGAGCGCCCTTCCTGAGTCACATCAGGAGGGGCGCTCTATTGTTTTACACTGGCTAGGCGCGTTAGCGCGGCTGCTGAACAGGGGTCGTGTTGTTGTTATTCCCCACTCTGCTGTTGCCGCGGCTCGCTGCTTGGTTTGCGGCATTACTGTTGCCTAAATTGTTGCTTGAGCTGCCAGAATTGCTGGAGTTGGTGAAGTTATCCTCACCTTCAGCATCGCCGTCATTGCCTTGTTGAGCTTGTTCTTCGGCTTCTTGGCGCGCTTTCTCTTCGGCTTCTTGGCGCGCTTTCTCTTCGGCAGCCTTCTGGTCGGCGGCGAGTTTCTCTGCCTGAGAATCTTTCACTGCCTTTTCAGCCGTCTTCAGCGCTTCAACTTGGGTGGTGAACTGTTTGGCTGTTACCGACGAGTTGGAGTTGTCCAGCATTTGCTGAGCTTGCGAGATTGCGGTGTTCAGCGCGTATCGCACGGAATCGTTGGCAACGCTACCCTCGGAAGAGGTGTAGAGTTTCTGAGCGGTGGCAATCTCCTCGTTTAAGGTTTGCTTTGCCCTCTCAATTTCCTTGGAATCTTGCGATTTCTTTATGCCAGCAATGTCTGCCTTGAGATTATCAGTAGCGTTATTCAGGCTCTCTGCTCCGCCCTTCATCGCTGCGGCAATGCTACGCAGCTCTTGCGTGCTAGCGGATGTGGAGCAGGTTTTTGCCTGGGGGATGCTCACGGAGGCGTCGTGATGCAGATTGGTAATCAGAGCGCCGTCGGTAACATCGGTAGTGGCCAAGTTCATGTACTGCTGAGCTTTTTGCTGGGCTTTCTTATACGAGTTAGCCGCGTCTTCGAGGTTTTGCACGCTGCTTTCGCAAGCTTGCATGGCTTCCTGGTGCTGCTTATTCGACCAGAATGCGTATACTCCATAGCCAACGCCGGCAATGACGAGCAAGCCAGCCACAATGGAGGCGGTGATGATGGCAGCATACTTTTTACGGTTTGGATTCGGTGTTTTCACTGCACTCGCAGCTGCCGGTGCATCCTGGTCACCTGCTGGGGCATCGTCGTCAGCAGGGATGCTCTCTTCATCGTCGGAGAGAGAGTCCAAGCTCATCGTTTCATTGATGGGGTTTAATTGACCGGTCTGCTCAGCAGAGTCATCAAACTGAGAGTATGCTGGCACGCGAATAGGCGCCATGCGCATGGTGTCTTCACCGGTGTCGTAATCGTCGTCTTCGTCAAAGACGCTGGCCATAGTTTCTCCGTTCGTTTGCAAACTATGGCCTATTCTACCGACAGCAGTGCATCATTTCACGAGCTTCTTGATCTGGCCTAAGGTCACCTCGTTAGGTAACTTATCTTGTTTGGCAAGGAAAACTCGTGAGAATGATACATTATCTACTTTCGAGCTCGTAAAAGGCTCAGTCGTCAAAGTTGTGAAATCATTGATATGGGTCAAGGCATACTGTCCAAATACTTCGACAGCCTCTTCCTTACCAAAATTCTCTTTGAGCTCCTTCTCTTTTTCGAAGTCAGCAGGACGATAGCTGAAGATTAACAGGATCTGCTTTTCACGCAACCACCCCGGATCTCCTGTGCCAATTTCACGAATGATAACCTTGTCATGCGGTTTATGCTCTCCTTTGAGTACCCCAATAACCGAAAAAGTATATTTCGTGACAATACCAAAAATGTTGTCGCCTGTTACTTCTTTATTAATCACCTCTCCCACCATGATATTTTGATTGTTCGTAGCAATCTGAGGCAGGGTCAATGATGTTTTTCCTCGCTCCACGAGAAGTGTGTTTTCAGGCAACAGATACGAGGATTCATTGGGTACAGGCCAATCCTTGGAGGGAGTACTCAACCCACAACCTGCAAGCCCTACCAGCGAACCCAGGCTTACAGCACAACTGAGCAGCGCAGCAACGAGACTACGAGCATATGGCGAAGAATGATGTGGCGAAGAATGATGAGTTTGCATGGCAATCATCTTCTTCCTCTTCAGTGCTATGGATATCACGAGGAAATGTGATGAGCTCAGCAGTGATGACTATCTGAAACATCGTTGTTCAAAGGTGATTTCAGTTTATACCGTACAATCTCACTGTTCAATTCTTTCCTTGCCACATACGGCTGAGGCAGAATAAGTGAAACGTGAAGCCCAATGAAGGGTGTTGGGGCAGGCTGATTGGTCTGATTTTTTTGGCTGTAGAAGTGGTCAAGTGCTTTCTCAGGAAATACACCTGGCCAAGTAGACTCAAAAAAGAGGCATTTTCGCATACTTTTTTACTACTCAAATTGCAATTTTCTCTCCATACTCCTGTACCGTTCAAGCAACAGCCCGAGAACTGAACGCACGAGGCCGAAAATCAACGTAAGGAACGAGAACAACACGCGGATTAAGAGTCCGCTGCTCTAGCCAACTGAGCTACAGGGGCTTGCTTTCTGAAGCCAAGAGATAACTATAGGCGCTTCACAGGGAAATGCAAGCCCCCGGCGAGTCTGGCGTGTCGCACGCACAGTAGGAGGCGCGAAAACGCACTCGCTCAAACAAAGAGCTCCCGACGCATACACATCGAGAGCTCTTTATTCATCCGCTCAGCCGAGAGGCGCACTTCACAGCAAATAGCCCGCCGCACAGCTCAAGCCGAGGCGCAGTACAGCAGGTTCGCAACCCAGCAAGCCCACCAGCTCACTTACAACGTGCACCCCTTACAGCTTGCCGAGCAAACCATGGTCGCGACCGTCGCGAGCAAAAGCAGGAACCGTGTCCATAGGAGCAGCAACACGAAGAGTTTGCCCACCCTCGTAAACAACGCCGGAAGACAAATCCGTCCAAGAAGCCCCTTCAGGCAGGTACACGTCACGCTCGCGCGCACCCACAGATGTCACAGGGGCGATGAGCAAATCGGGGCCATAGAGGTACTCATCGGCGATATCCGCAACCTGAGAATCATGAGGGAACTCATAGAACAAGCCACGAACGAGAGGCGCGCCAGTAGCTGAAGCCTGTTCGAAAAGCTCGCGCGAATAGGGGCGAAGAAGCTCACGAATACCAATAAACTTACGTAGCACCTTCTCCACCGTCTCCCCCATTGTCCACGGCTCATTCTCCACTCCAGAAGGCGAACGACGCGAACCATCAGCAGCGTGCACCTCTATGCGGCGCCACGAACCGTCAGTATTGCGCCCGCCGCGGTCACCATGGTTGCGCATTACTGCTGAGAAGCAGGAGAATTGGGCCCAACGGCAATACAGTTCGCGGAAATCAGGGTCGTCAACATTTCCCGAATGGAAACCACCCATATCAGTGGTAAACCACGGGATTCCGGCCATACCCATGTGGATAGCGCAGGTGATCTGCGCTCGCAAGTCCTCGAAACTCGAGCGCACATCGCCAGACCACACCAGCGAGCCGTAGCGCTGGGAGCCTGCCCAGGCGCATCGCGTCAAATTCACGATCTCGCCTTCGCGGCCCATGGCAAGCTGGCCTTCGTAGAAGCCGCGGTTGAAATCGCGCGGGTACGTGTTGCCCACTTGCGCGACCGGACCAGTGGAGTAGCGGTAGTTATCGAAGTTGTAATCTTGGAACTCCGGCTCGGCTTCATCCAGCCAGAAGCCGTCAATCCCCAGCTCTGCGTAGTTTTCGCGGCACTTATTCCACACAAACTGGCGAGCTTCAGCATTCGTCGCATCATAGAATTGGCTTGGCCCTTCAAAGCCCATGCCCATGTTGACGCCTCTCTCGGTGCCCACCAGCAGGTTCTTGGCTCTCATTTCGGCGTAGTTTTCGCTATCCCAGCCCACTTGCGGCCACACGGACACCATCACTTTGATTCCCATGGCGTGCAGCTGCTCGCACATTTCTTTGACGTTGGGGAAGAATTCTTCTTCGAAGCGGAAGTCTCCCATATGTGGCCAGTGGAAGAAGTCGATGATGATCACGTCGATAGGGATTTTGCGCTCTTTGAATCCGCGGGCGACGTCGAGAACTTGCTTTTGGTTGTAGTAGCGCAGCTTGCATTGCCAGAAGCCGAGTCCCCACTCTGGCATGTGGGGTGCGTGGCCGGTCACGTCGGCGTAGCGGCTTTCAATTTGGGCATACACACTGAGATTGTCACTAGCCTGAGGTGCTGTTACCCAATAATCGAGCTGTTTGGTGGATTGGGCTTGCCACAAAGTGTTGTTTTTGGCGAAGCTGACGCGCCCGATTGCCGGGTTATTCCACAAGAATCCGTAGCCCTGCGAACTGACGACAAAAGGCACGGAAGCTTGGGAGTTGCGATGGGCAAGCTCGAGGCTACTTCCTTTGAGGTCCAGCACAGGGTTTTGGTATTCGCCCATGCCGTAGAGGTGTTCGTCGGCTGGGGTGTCAAAGCTTGCTTCGAGCGCAAAGTCACCACCGAGGTGCGAGCGGAAGGAGCGGGCGTGCAAGCTCAGTGCTCCCCCGTTGCTTGATTCTGCGAAGAGTGGCTTGCCGTCGGCTGTTTCGAAGAAGAGGCGGCAGGAGGATGTTGGCTCGTCCATTTGCCCGCGTCCATAGTTTTCTTCGATGCGCACCACGAGGTTGCCGTTGCTCAGCGTTGCGTTGTGACCTTCGATGCTCACGTGCGGTTGAGCTTGGGCGAGTACCAAAGAGGCTTCCTCTTTGCTCAGTAAGGCTTGCGGCAGATTATCACTGATGGGTTGCATCCAGCGCGAGCGTACTCGAACGGAGTCTTGTCCCCAGGCTTCGATGCGCAGGTATTCTCCGTTGCCGCGCCATTCGAGGCCCTTCTCGTCTGGTGTGAGGCTCAGTGTTGACAACATTGTCATGCGTTTTCCTTTCAACGGTTATGTTGATGGTTGCTTCGCTCACTTGTATTTTAGCGTGTTCTGAAACGTTCCATACCGTGCAATCACGAAATTCTCTGCTTTCAGTTACCTTTGTTGTCGAGCCCTGTTAGCTCGCCCTTCCTCTCTGCGCACCCCTGTTGCCCTAGATTGCCATTGCCCTAATTCGCCGAATATGCGAATGTCACACAGAATGACACGCCGCCGAGAAAAACCTTCACAATTTAGCAGCCTTATACGCAATACGGCGTCTTCTCACGAAAGACAGTATACAATTATGACTCATTAATATTCATTTCAGTCAATTCTGTCAATTTAAGCTTATCTGACCACAGAATTTTATGACATCGGCACGGCACGCATATTCGTCACATTTGCCCCAAATAAGCAATTTTGCGCAATACACAATGCACCAACAATTCAAGAAAACCGCTTCAAAACGGTATTATTTCAGCCTTTATCACCTATTACTTTTCATACAGCAAAACTCGCGAACGGCGCAACTAGTACGCCCCCCCCCGTATACAATAGTCGGTGTATTCACGCACCGTGCGTTGAATCGGAGGAAGTTATGAAAAAGAACACTCTGCATAGAATTGGGCAGATTACTGTCGGTTCCGTGAGCACTGTTGCTCTGGCCGTAGGCCTCATGGGCCTTCCAGCAGCTCAGGCTGACGAAACTCACCCTACTTCAAACCTTATGAGCGCTGTTGCTGCACAGGCAGCGACCGTCGCTTCCATCCAGGTTCTGCAGGCTGATGGAACCCCAGTTCCAGGCAACCCACAGACCATCGAAATGGAATACAAGACCCAGCCAGATAAGCCAGACATGGCAAAGGTCACCCTTTCAGATGGCACCACCGAGACTGATCAAATTCAGTGGCACCCACTGAGTGAAGAAGCTCTCGACACTATCTCCAACCAAAAGGGCGGCTACTTCACCATGACTGGCGAACTGGCCAACCACAAGAACGCCGACGGCTCCTTCGTCACAGTAACCCTTCGCGTTCATGTGCTTCCTGCATCCGAGGAAGAAATCACCGAGCCAAGCGCAACCCTCGTTGATTATCAAGGAGAGGCACTTCCTAGCGACAGTGACAATCTCCAGTATATCGAAGTGGAAAACAGCGAAGACCCATCCCAGAAGCTGCCTGACATCGCCAGCGTCAGCGTTCCACGAAAGGGCACTTTCACTGACCAGGTGATCTGGGATCACACCACCATCAATGACGATATTGTCAACTCCTTCGACGGCGGCACCTTCGTCGTCAAGGGTGAGACCCAGCAATACGGCGTGGCTGTGGAGCTCAAGGTCAAGGTCAAGGCTGCAAGCATTGTTGTCCTCTTACCATCCAGCTATACCCTCACCGTCGAAGCGGGCGAGAAGGAGCAGCTGAAGAATGCTCCTCAAACCGTCTCCGCTCTCTACTCCAACAGTGAAAAGCGCGATGTTCCTGTCACGTGGGACTTCGAAGGTTCCAACCTCGACATCAACACTCCTGGCGTTTACACCGTTCGCGGAACCGTTGAAGGTACTTCCCAGAAGCCAACCTTGAGCGTGACCGTCAAGGAAGCTGAAGTCAAGCCAGACCACGTCAAGCCATTCGACGACATTACCGTTGCCAATGACTCTGGCCGTCCTAACACTCCAGACACTGCTACCCTCGTCTTCACCAATGGTGACGAGAGCGAAGTGCCTGTTATCTGGGAGCCACTGAGTGAAGAAGCTCTCGACACCTTGCAAAACAAGGATGGCGGCACCTTCACCATGACTGGTGAAACCCAGAGCGACCCATCCTTCCCAGTCTCCCTCACCGTTCACGTTCTCAAGGCAGAAGTTGAGCGCATCAAGGCTGAGAAGGTTACCGTTCACGTTGGGGATTCTCTCGAAGGTAAGGTTCCTTCCTCTGTTGAGGCTACTCTCTCCAACTCGGAGACTCTCAACCTGCCAGTGAAGTGGGATCTGTCCACTGTTAACGTGAATAAAGAGGGTACGTACGAAGCAAAGGGCAGCGTCGAAGGCTACAAGCAGAACGTTCCTGCCAAGCTCACCGTCGTCGTTCTTCCACGCGAAGTTCTCGAAGCTCACGCAGCTGATTTCGAGGGCAACATCGTTGATGAAATGACTGTTGAGAATAGTGAAACTCCAGATCGCCCAACCCGCGCTCTGGTTACCCTCAACGGCATTGATGAGCCTCAGGTAGATGAAGTTATCTGGAACCCACTGACTGAAGCTGATATCGACGTCATCTCTAACCCACAGGGTGGCACCTTCGATATGACTGGCGTAACCCAGAAGTATGGCGCACAGGTCGTCGTGCACGTCACCGTCCTGCCAGCAAAGATCGTCAACATCATCTACGAAGGTGAGAAGACGATTCACGTTCAGCAGGGCGATATGGCTGACTTGCAAAGCAAGCTGCCAACCCAGGTTCGTGCAGTCTATCAGGGTCATCCACAGGATCTCCCACAGGTTGCTATCTCCTTCGACCTGTCGACCGTTGATATCAACACCCCAGGCCTCTACGATGCTGTTGGCACCGTGGAAGGTTATGACGGTATGTTGACTCTCCACGTTGTGGTTGACGCAGCCGAAGAGCCTGAGCCAAAACCACAGCCAGGTGAGGATGTCAACAAGCCAGCTCAGCCAAGCAAGGATGACGAAAAGCCATCCAAGCCAGCTGAGCAGAAGGAAGAGAAGAAGGCTGAGGCTAAGAAGGAAGCTTCCAAGCCAGCAGTTCTCGCTTCCACTGGTGCAGGTATCACCGCAGTTGCAGTTCTTGCTGCTCTTGCACTCTCCGTTGGCGCAGCTCTGACTTTCTCCCGCAAGCGCGCAGAGTGAAAGAGGAGTAAATAAGCTGAATTAATATTCTTCCCAATTCAGCTCAAAGAAGGCGATGGCCATCACGGTCATCGCCTTCTTTCGTTTCACCACAGCGAGCAGCAGATCACTGGCGGAGTCGCACATTCACCTCATCAATAAGCCGATGAGGTTTGGTCCTCTTGTTCAAGAACTGCTATTCCTTCTCGCTCGACAGCACGCATGCGCGTTGATAATCTTAAGCTATTCAGCTAGCCAATAAGCCCATCAGCAGCAGCCAGACGCTCGTACTCAGCGCGCGTCAAACTCAACACACCACCATGCTTGGTGTGAGGAGCCATGTAAAACTCGTCAGATTCCAGCGGCTCAAAGCCGTCATCAGGGTTCGTACTCACCATAGGCCGGTAACCAATCGAAGGGATGACATCGACGTAAAGGTACCACTTATCCTCAGAATGGGAAGCAAAGAGAGCCGGGCCTTCCACCCCGCCAGGGTTGCCATCAGGAACCCACGAGGTACCCACCTCATCTTGAATAATATGCCAGTCTGCCTCAGACTCCCACCAACGAGGAGAATCTGTGTAATCCAACCAGATGCCTGGCTGAGGCCCATTATCCTTTGTCGCGCGATAGGTTCGCACAGTCCCGTCGGCCAGGCGACGCTGAAGCATTGTCGTATCAATAGTGGGGTGACCGCGGTCAATGAACACACC
>CASERW010000054.1 GCA_949290445.1 Aeriscardovia aeriphila
TTACTTCCACACGGGGTTCAGTTGGTGCAGTGAGAGCGTAGCGAGGTTGCCTGGCTTGTCAACAGCGAACACTGCGCTGGTGGTGATGGGGAATTGGAGCGCTGCTGCGTCTTCACCATCGTTGACGAACACTTCGATCATCGTTCGATCCACGAAAATTTCGAGGTGGCGGGTTGGTGTCAGCTGCGTGCTATGGAAATCAATGTCGTCACTGCGCATTCCTTGCGTGACGAGCCGTACGATACCGTCGCGCTGAACCACTCTGACAATCTGGCTGCCGTCGGAAGACTGGGCGACAAGGAAGCTAAAGTCGTCGTCGCCAGTGAAAGTGAGGTCAGCGAAGTATGCGTTGCCACTGAGCTGAGCAGCCTTGAGAAGAGCGCCATTGACTGAAGCTTGAGCGAGCTCCTCCGGATTAGCAGTGTAGAGAGTCTCTCCCACTAGTTCCTTATATACTTCAGCAATAGGGTGCGAATACAAGCGGCCATGTTTCACGTGAAGCTCTCGCGGAAGGGACATCGTGCCATGAGCAAGGCCTACTTCTTCACGCGCAGTCTCAGCGTAGTCAGCCATCCAGGCAAACACGACGCGGCGCCCACCAGGGACAGAATCGTCATAGAAGCTCTGCGTCGCGTAGAAGGCGTTGCCAAAGTCAACGTTTCCAGAAGCTTCAACTTCAAGGCGCTTGTTCACCAGATTGCCCACGTACCATTTCACAGGTTGGAATCTGCCTGCATGGTCGCGATAGTGCATGAGTGCGCCCGCAGCGACAATCTTGCCATCCAGAGCGAACAGGTCGGGGCATTCGTATGTTTTCGCCACACTATGTGCACGGTCGGCAAGAACTGGGCCTTCGTAGCGCCACGGCTTGTTGGCACGCAGCGGAAGAGACGAGGAAAACAGTACCATGGCAGGAATCTGCTGCTCGTTCTTCTCTTTCAGGTTGCGCTCACCTCGAGGTGACTGGCTGAAGTCGCCGCTGATTGTTGCGTCGTAAACTCCTGCAACATGAGGTGCAGGAAGATTGTCAGAGTGGTCGTGCTCCTGGGTACTGCCATCGCCAGTTTGTGGCAGTTCGCTTGCTGCAATGTTTGAGGCAATGACGATGTAAGCTCGATGTGAATCTACACCGGCTGAGCCTGAGGAGACTTCAGCAAGGCGAGAGCCGAGTTCTACCTTCGGGTCACGAAAATCAATGCCGTAGGCTTCGCTCGGGCGGGTGATAACTGCTGATTCTACTCCGAAGTGGATGGCGTCAGTGCTGACTGCAGTTGCTTGCCATTCCACGGCTGTACCGATCTCGCCTCTGACTTCTTGGTGTCGCGTCAAATAAATGCGGATAGCGTCAGCATCGGCTCCTACACAGGGGTTTCCTTCTTCGTCGACGGTGATCGCCGAGCCAGAGAAGGCGCCGCCTGAAATCTGAGGGTGAGTGGCGAAATCTGCTTGAGGTTCCAGGGCAATGGGAAGCATGCGCCAGTGTAAGAGGTCTTCAGAAACGGCATGATTCCAGTGCATGTTGTCCCAACCCCAGCCGTAGGGGTTGAATTGGAAGAAGAGGTGGTAATGGCCGCGGAAATAGCACAAACCGTTGGGGTCGTTCATCCAGCGGGTAGACGGTTCAAAATGTACGGAAGAACGGCGCGAGTCGTATATGTCTTCAATCTTCGGAAGCACAGGCCAAACCGAATTCTCGGCATCGAGATTGACCATCTGCACGCCAAGGCTGATGAGGTCATCGGCATCGTTTAAATAAGCGTAGCGCGCTATGGCATGCTCAACGCTGACGTTCACGGTGTTGAATTGTTCAACTGGAATGGAAAAATGATGGCGTTTCTGGCCGTGAGGCATGAGGTAGGTGCGCGTTGAACGTGCATCGCGTGAAGAAGCGCTGGTCGGCCCGTTTGCCGCCTCGGTTGCACTAGCGCTGCTTGTTACGCTAATGCAACCTACTCCTTCATCCTCGCCTTCCAGGAACACGTCAAGAGTGCGGTATACGCCTGTTGGGAAGGACCGTGAAACAGCGTTGTATCCTGCTTCCATTTTCTCCTCTTCTCAGCCAAATTGTGCTAGGGTATTTCCCTAGTATACGTTAAACGTTTAACTAAAGGAAGAGAGATTATCACTTTCCTCTCCCCTCCTCCATTTCACTTCTGCACGCTATCAACTCACAGCTTTACGCCACTGATTCCTTCTCCAGAAGCTCGCAGCGCAGCGAAACAGCCTGCATATCCATCTGCTTCAAAACCGTGGCAGCGTAAGGGTCAGACGCCACAAGAGGGTGCAAAGCCTCTACCCCATCCATCTGAGCTACCAAACGCAACACACCTTGATAACCCATCGCATAATGAGGAAGTTCGACCGTCGTCAAACGAGGAATCAATAGTGACGCAATAATCGTCTGATTATCAACCCCGACAATCGAAATATCCCTACCAATAGCCAAACCCAACTCGCGTGCAGCATCGTACACGACAGCAGCTCGCTGATCGTTAAAGCAAAAAATTCCATCCGGTTGCACAGTGGAAATCAAATGTCGAGCGGCAGCAGCCTCATTATCACCCAACTCTTCAATTTCGTAATGCACTACCAGCTGATCGTCAAACTCAAGCCCCGCGTCTGCGAGCGCCTGACGGTACCCTTCGTATCTGTTAATCTCAGCGACAATACCTTCAGGCGAGCCAATATAAGCAATACGCTGGCAACCAGCCTGAACCAAACGAGTTGTCGCGTCATAGCCAATGAAAAACTCATCAGGAAAATAGGACGGCACGAGCCCACGCTGATCCTCACCATCGACCACAACAGTAGGGATTCCCTCCAACTGCGAAGGAACTGTCACCTTCTGGTGGAACATGAGAGCGTAAATATAGCCATCCGGCTGGTAACTGCGCATCACTGACAACGCCTGCTTTTCCAGCCGCCTGTCGCCGTTGGTGTTGACCATGAGCAGGACGTAGCCGAGTTTTCGTGCGGCGTCTTGGGCTCCCAGAAGTATGGTTCCTGCGTAGGGTGAGGAGCCGATGGAGTCGGTGAGGAAGCCAATGGTGTTTGACTTGCGCATTTTCAACGTTTTTGCAGCGGCGTTGGGCTCGTAGTTGAGCTCTTTGGCAATCTGGAGCACTTTTTCGCTCGTTTTTTGTGAAACGCGATTCTCTGTTTTGCCGTTGAGCACCAAGGAGACGGTACCAATGGAAACTCCGGCTTGGTTTGCGATGTCTTTCATTGAGATCATGCCGCGCCTCCTATGGCTACTGCCCTGTTGCCTGCTGCCAACATTATACGTATGCGCGCTGGCGGAGGTTGAACTCATTTTCCCCTCCTTTCTGGCGAAGTTGCGGCGGGATTAGCTTGCTGGTCAGCCCCGCGCGTCGACAATGCGGCTGGTTGGGCTTGCTGGCTGGCGGTAGTCGTTTGCCGTGACATTCCCGGCAATCTTGCGGCAACGTAAACGCAAGCTTGAGTCAGGCCAATGGGTAGCGACAAGCCGAAAGCAGCCAGAATTCCAGGCCAGGTGAAGGTTGCGAGCACCGCCAAGATTGCCACTGCGATGAGCAGTAGGCTGCAGGCAGGACGGGCGATGATCATGACCATGGCTACATGCGCAGCCCATCGGTTTGTTTCGGCGAAATTCGCGCGAACAGCCCACACCATCAGGCTAAAGAGGCTTAAGATTACCACTGCCAAGAGCAGCAATCCCGAGGAAGCATACCCCAGAACTCCCATGTCGTTGCTCAGCACGAGGAACATGGAGTAACCGATAAGAGCCCAGCCTGCGGCAAGAGCCCAGCCCATCTGATTAGCCGAGATGAGCTCTTGCTTCCATACTCGATGGAAGCACATCCAGGTTTGCTTCACACCCCACTCACGGTCACTGTCCAGCAGCCATGAGCGGTAGGTGGCAAAACCTGCTGCAATACTGGGGAAAAAGCCTGCCACGACGACTCCGAGCAGCGTGTGGGCCACAATAGCCACGTTGATGACGAAGACGAGAAGGATGGCGCGGCAGACTTTTTCATAACCTCGAGCGAAAGCCCCGAAGGCTGTTAAATCGCGATTCATAGCCAATCAGCCCTTCACAGCTCCCAGCATGACGCCCTTGTTGAAGTACTTTTGCAAGAACGGGTACAGGATGAGCAGTGGTGCAGTCGAAACGATGATGATACCGAACTTAATCTGGTCAGCGGCCTGCTGTTGGGCAGCAGCATCCACGTTTGTTCCCGTGCCTTGTGCGACGAGGAGCAACTGTTGGAGAACCACCTGCAATGGCTGCTTCGTATCATCGGTAATGAAGATCAAACCAGTCATGAAGTCGTTCCAGTGGCCGACGAAGTAATACAGGCCAATCACTGCGAGAATTGCCGAGCTGAGTGGCAATACAATGCGGAAGAAGTAGCCGAAGTAGCTCAAACCATCAATTTGAGCAGCATCATGCAACTCCTCAGGAATCGAAGTTTCAAAGAAGGAGCGGGCGACGATCACGTTGTACACGCTCACTGCTCCTGGCAAAATGAACACCCACATGGTGTTGTTAATCCCTAAGGACTTGTACAGCAAGTAGTTCGGAATCAGACCGCCACCAATAAACATGGTGACAGTGAAGAGGAAGAGAATGACACGGCGAGGCTTAAATTCTCGACGAGAGAGCGCGAAAGCGCACGGAATAGTCACTGCCATGTTGACAGCAGTACCCAGGACCGAGTAGAGAATCGTGTTCATATATCCACGCCAAATGCGAGCGTTGGCAAACACTTTGGCGTAGCCCACCCACGTCACATTCTTCGGCAGCACAGTCACAGTACCTGCAGCGACACTCGTCGGGTTCGAGAACGATGCAATAATGACGAACCACAGCGGGTAGAGTGTTGCGATGACGACGAGCACCAAGATGATGTTGATAATGATGCTAATAGTACGGTCGCCGGCAGTCATCGAAGGGCGAACCTTCTTGTTGAAAGGAATGTTTTCACCCAGCGACTTTGGTTTGAGCGAGCCATTAGCCATCAACCGTTCAATGGGGTCAGCAGAGTGCTGACGACGACGAGCGGCGAGCATGACGGGATCTTCGTGAGTTTTCCGAGAGGTATGTGTTGTACGAGTTTTCGCAAACAAAGCCATTTTTCTCATCCCCTAGCCTTAGAAGATGCTCTGATCAGACACACGCTTGGCAATCGCGTTAGCGCTGATCAGGAACACGAAGTTGACGAGAGTGTTAAACAAGCCAATAGCTGTCGAATACGAGTACTGGCCGTTGAGAATACCGATTTTGTAGGTATATGTGGAAATAACTTCCGTCGCGGGCAGGTTCAACGCATTTTGCATCAAGAAGATCTTGTCGAAGCCGACGTTCAACACAGAACCCATTGTCATGATGAGCAGAATCGAGCAGGTTGGCAAAATAGCAGGGAAGTCAACATAGCGGATGATCGAAAGTCGGCCTGCACCATCAATCTTGGCAGCTTCATACAGTGAGGTGTCTACACCAGCGAGTGCTGCGAGGTAGATGATGGAATTCCACCCGCAATGCTGCCAGACTTCAGAGATCCAATACACGTTGGTAATCTGGTCGGGATTTCCCATCAGCGACTCGGAGCCGAAGAAACGGCCGAGAATACCAGTACCTGGGGTGAGGAAGATGTTGATCATCGAGACGATCACCACCACAGAAATGAAGTGTGGCATGTAGGTGATGGTCTGAATGAAGCCTTTGACTTTCTTCGAACCGATTTGGTTAATGAGCAAGGCCAGGATAATCGGGAAAATGAAGCCCATAACGAGCGTCCACAGAGAAATGCGGATCGTGTTCGTCATAATTTCACCGAAGAGTGGGCTGTGGAAGAACTGAGTGAAGTACTTCATCCCCACCCATGCTCCTCCCGTTAAGCCTTGGGAGGGGTTAAACTCGCGGAATGCCAGCAAAATTCCCCACAT
>CASERW010000055.1 GCA_949290445.1 Aeriscardovia aeriphila
TGTCGGTGACATCGTCGTAGGTAAGGAACTCAAGTATTTGGAGACGAACACGAGCATTATTGCTGAGTGTGACCCGTTCCTCGAGGTTTTCCCGTCTCATCCTGCTCTGGTCGCCTTGGCACAGAAGGCTTTGCGCGGCTTGGGTTATGTTGAGGTTCCAGCAAACTCCCAGATTTACAGCGTCACAGAAGCTGAGCGTGCTGGGTATATTGCGTCGCAGAAGCAGAAGGTCGCTGGCGAGGTTGCTGCTGCTGAAGAGCGTGCTGCTGTTGAAGCCACTCCAGTTGCCACCCCAGAGGCCAGCACTTCTCCAGATTCTCAGGCTGCGCGCATCTGGGCTGACGAAGCGAGCTCCTACCGCGGCTTCACCGTGGGTGTGATTAATACCAGCGACGAATTCAACACTGACCCTGCTGTTCTCGAGGCATCCCGAGAAAACGAGCATGGTGATTGCGAGGAGATGGAAGGTGTTGCAGCCGCTCATGTGGCTCACCGCTGCCGTGTTCCGTTCTTGGCTTTGCGCTCTCTTTCCAACCAGTGCGGTGAAGCATATGACGAACTGGGCAGAGCAGAAGAGCGCATGAGTGCAACCGCCCGCGATGTTGCGGCCGTCGCCCTGCGCGTGGTGGAATTGCTCGGCTGACACTCAGTCCGCGCAATCCTGCCAGCGCACGCAAATCAGTAGCGCAACAAAAAATGCGAGAAGCACATTGTGCTTCTCGCATTTGCGTATGAGCAGTGACAATCTTGAGCGTTGAGAGGCGAACCCAACCAGAAAGCCAACTGCCTCCACAGGCACCGAGTAAGTTCAGCCGCGGAAGTGGGAGAAGAACTCACGTGTCTGCGGATCCTGAGAGTTATCCATCACCTCTTCAGGAGTACCATTCTCAGCAATGACGCCCTTGCGCAGCAAAACCACGCGGTCAGCGGCATCGTGAGCAAAACTCATCTCGTGCGTAGCCATCAAAATGGTCGTACCCTGCTCCTTGAGCTCACGAACCATGTCAAGCACCTCGCCCACCAGCATTGGGTCGAGAGCGGACGTGATCTCATCGAGGAGCAGAAGCTCCGGGTTGGTCATCAAAGCGCGGCAAATAGCCACGCGCTGCTGCTGGCCACCAGAGAGCTGGTCAGGGAAAGCCTTCGCACGAGCACCCATACCAATGCGCTCCAGCAATTCCATCGCACGCTCATTCGCACGCTTCTTATCCCAATGGTGAACCTTACGAGCAGCGAGAGTCACATTGTTGAGCACATTCATGTGTGGGAAAAGATTAAACTGCTGGAACACCACGCCAATGCGAGCGCGAATGTCATCCTGCTTGATGGCCGGGTCGGTGATGTCGGTATCGCCCAGCCAAATCTGGCCGTCGTTGACCTGTTCAAGCAAGTTAACGCACCGCATCAAAGTGGACTTACCAGAGCCAGACGGGCCGAGGAGAGCGACCACTTCATGCTGGTGAATGTCGAAAGAAATGCCCTTCAACACTTCCAGGTCGCCGTAGGACTTCCTGATGTTGTCAATGCGCAGAACGACTGGGTTGTTTTCGGCGGGAATAGTTGCGCTTGCCTGTGGTGCGCTTGCCTGCGTGCTATCTGCAGCAAGGAGAGCTGAAGCCATTGATAATCCTTTGCCAATACGTATTTCTCAAGATTTTCAGGACGGTGAGCCTACTGCTGAAATTCAGACAGTGCCACCGGAAAGCTCGCGCTTGCGCAGACGCTCCGAGTACCAATCCGAGAACAGGATGAACGGAACGCTCATCAAAATGAACATCAAGCTAGCCACGACGTATGGGGTGAAGTTGTAGGTGGAAGCAACAGAGATCTGTGCAGCACGAACAGCGTCAACAGCGCCGAGAACGGAGATCAGGCCGACGTCCTTCTGCATGGAGATGAAGTCGTTCATCAAAGCAGGAGTGACCTTGCGAATTGCCTGAGGAATGACGACCAGCCACGTGGTTTGAGAAGCAGAGAGGCCAATCGAGCGGGCCGAAGCGCGCTGGGATGGGTGAACGTCGTTGACGCCTGCGCGCAGAACCTCAGAAACATAAGCTGCGTAGTCGATCACCACGGCGATCGTGCCCAAGAGTGCTGGGTCGATGCGATGCGTTGGGTTTAAACCAGGGATGCCGAAACCGATGAGGTAGAGCAAAACAATCATGGGGATACCGCGCATCAGCGTGGTGTAGGTGCTGGCCAGAACGCGCAGTGGGAAGAGCACAGGAGACTTGCTCGTGCGCAGCAGGGCCAAGCCGGTAGCCAAAACGGCGACGCCGACCACAGCGAAACCGAGAATGCGCAGGTTGAGCAGCAGGCCCTGGCCGATTGCTGGCAGAGACTTCATGAAGTACTCAGGGGAGAAGAAGGTTTCCTTGACTCGTGGCCAACCGGGGGAGTTGTGCAGAGCAACGACGACGACAGCAACGAGAATAACGGTGCTGATCAAGCTGGTTGCGATGGACTTGTTGCGCTGCTTGCGGCGGTAGGCCTGGCGTTCGAGCTCAACCTGGCTGACGGTATGCGTGTTGTTTTTCTTGTTCACAGTGGACTTGGCTGCGGAATTTGCAGTGGAGTCGACTGTGGAGCTGAGTTCGTTGTGAAGCTCATTGTGAAGCTCATTGTGAAGTTCGTCATGCAGCTCTTCCAGATGGTTCAAAGCGCTGTGGTGTTCAGAATGTCGCACTTGATTGCCTTGACGGGTTTGTGTTGGCAATTCAATCGCTCGAGTCATTATCTTTACCCTTGTCACTTCGCCTTAGTGGGCAGAATAGGACGTCTGCCACGTGGATTGTCCGTGAGAGTGATGGATGAGCGATCCTCATGTGCAGAGGGTGGTTGAGGGAACGCTCTCTCTCGTCCGATGCCCTGAGTGCAGGTGCACCGTCGTTCAGACTCAACCATTGTGGGGGAGCTTGGAGACGCAAAACGAGGCATTTATGTGATGAAATTGTGATTCTGTACTCAAGATGCTTGTCGTTCCAACGCTTTAAAGAGTTACATGCGAGTAATTAGGCAGTAACATAGCCGTTACCTTTAAGCCGCGGGCAAGTTTATCGCTTGGCTAGGGCAAGGCTTGCGCCTTAAGATTGCCACTCTGCGAACCCGCACTGCCACAGAGAAGCGCGCGCTGGCGCTGCGAGCTTGTGCGGCAGTGCGGGGAGCTTGTGCGCTGGCGTTGGGGCCTGTGTGGTTGCGCTGCGAGCGCGCGTGAGTGCGCGCTGGCACGGACTGAACCGCAGAAGGTATGCAAAAGCCCTCATGCGCCGGAAAGAATGGGCAGTGAGGGCTTCAGCGTGCTGATAATCTTGAGAAATTTTAGCCTCGAGAGCCGTTGCGGTAGAAACGAGCCAGCGTCTCGTCGCGCAACTCATAGAACCAGCCACCATCAATCGAATCGCGAATTTCGTCGAGAAGGCGGACGAAGAAGCGCTCGTTGTGAATCGTGGCCAGCGTCGAACCTGTCATCTCCTTGCACTTGAGCAAGTGATGGACGTAAGCGCGCGAATAATGCTGGCAGGTGTAGCAATCGCAACCCACCTCCAGAGGGCGGAAATCGTCAGTAAAGCGGGCGCGAAGAACGTTGTAGCGACCATCGTGCGTGTAAATAGCGCCATTGCGGCCCACGCGAGCAGGGGCCACGCAGTCGAAGGTGTCACCACCATTCTCTACCGCAGCAAAAATGTCGTCGACAGCGGCGATACCCAACACGTGACGAGGCTTATTCTCCGGCAGCTCATCGCAAATCCAGGCGCAAATCTCGCCCATAATGCGCTTCTCAAAAGCGCCACCCAAGCCAAAACCATCAAAGTCGAGGCTGGCCACCTGGGAGGCTGCACGACGGCGAAGGTCCTCATAGTTAGCGCCTTGAACCACGCCAAACAGAGCCTGATACGGCTTGTCGCTGCGCTCTTGGGTGAGCTTGAAGTGCTCGGCCACGCAGCGCTTCGCCCAGCGGAAAGTGCGTTCCACCGAGGCTTCCTGGTAGCGGCGAGTGTTCATCAACGTGGTGAGCTCGTCGAAGGCGAACATGATGTCAGCGCCCAGCTGATGCTGGATGCGCATGGAGATTTCGGCCGAGAAGCGCTCCTTCTTGCCGGAAAGAGGGGAGTGGAAGGTGACGCCGTCCTCATCAACAAAGGCGTGACGAGTTTTGCCTTCGGCGATGACGTCGTCGTTCTTCAAGCCGGTGACATCCATGGCGAGAGTCTTTTTGAAGCCTGCACCCAAGGAGAGAACCTGGAAGCCGCCAGAATCGGTGAAAGTGGGGCCATCCCAGTTTTCAAAGGCGGCCACACCGCCCGCTTTGTCGATGAGTTCAGGGCCTGGGCGTTCGTTGAGGTGGAATGCGTTGGAAAGCATACACTGAGCACCGAGGCCGCGAATCTGCTCAGGGAGGACGCCCTTCATCGTGGCCTGCGTTGCCACAGGGACGAAAGCGGGAGTGCGAATGTCACCGTGAGGAGTGTGGATGACGCCGGTGCGGCCATGACGACGCCCGCCTTGGCCCAAACCTTGGGTGCCATTGTTATCGGCGCCGTTAGGCAGCTGTGTTTTCAGTTCAAAACCGAAGGCGTTGCGGCCTTGGGCGACGGCTTGAGCGAGGGATTCCGCTTGCTCTTCGCGAGTTCTGATGGCATGCCAGCCGCTGTGAGCGCGCGCTGCTGAGCGAGCATCAGACTCGCTGATCTTTTCGGCGAGAGCTTGCGGGGTGTGCCAATCGCCCTCATCATCGGGGTCGACGTGCTGAATCTCCTTCCTGCGCTTGCCGTAGTGCGGCTGGAAGGAGGGGTCGGCAGGGTTGAAGGTAGGGGCTGCTGGATAGCTGGCAGCTGGGGCGCTAGTGGCCTGATCGCTGGCCGCCGCTGAGGCATCAGCAGTGAAAATCTCATCGTGTTCGCTCATAAAGCCCAACTGTAGCGAAATTGCAATACCTACACGCTCGAGGGGAAGAAAGTGTCCTCAATGGCTGAGTGATAAAGCCTCTTGATATCCCAAGTCACTATTTATAAACTAATAAATAAGAAGGCTGTCTGAATGATGTGTGGATTCATTTCCGTATATCTGCAGGCAGCTAAGGCTGTTAACTCGCACAACGGTGTGAAGGAGTTCTTATGACGTTTACTTTTCCTCAAGGCTTCACATGGGGAGTAGCTACTGCTTCTTATCAGGTAGAAGGTGCTGCACAGGAAGG
>CASERW010000056.1 GCA_949290445.1 Aeriscardovia aeriphila
CCCAAAGAGCCCAGCTGATCGAGGAACTGAATGGCAGAAGCGTCCATACCCGCACTCTTGAGCGCCTTATAGCTCTCCCAATCACGATTGCTCCACGTGGCAGCAGAATACGTTGTCAACGTCGTACCATCGCCACCAGCTTCCATAGGAGTTTCAGCCAAATGAATGTGCAAGCGCATATTCAACTGGCGAGCAATATCCGGCAACTCCACAAACGGCTCCGAAGCCAGCGTATACGGAGCATGAGGGGAAATACCAATACTCGGAATGCGCTGCTGGCGCATCGCGCCGATCTGCTCCATCAGAGCAGACACTCCAGCAGTCTGCCAATCTTGATTATCCCAATTCATCACTTCCCAGTAGGCAATGCCATGCAAACCCTGGGAAGCCAGAGCTCCCACCGCCTCCGGGTCAGTGACGATATCGGCAGCAGCAGTCACACCATTCTCAACAAGCTGACGAGCACCGTCAAAAGCAGAATCACGCCAAATAGAACCCGGCTGCTTCTGCAACTGCTCATACACAACGTTGAAACCATCCGCCCAGCCGCGGAAATTCTTGTAATGGCCTTCACCCACCTCACGCATATTCGTGTACTGCAAGTGTGTATGCGCATTCACTAAACCAGGGGTAATCACGCCCTTCCAGCGCCGCTCCTCAACCTGAGCAGAGCTACTCAACTGCTCGCGCAACACTTTGAGCACCCACTCACGCGTACCCACATGGATCACCCGCGAGCCGCTCACGGCAATAGCGCCATCAATGAGNNTGCGTCAGCTTCTCCGCATTCGTCGCCAGCTCCAACGGGTTGAGCTGTTGGCCGTTCGCCACCGTCGTCTTTGAAGTCGTTTCCGCGTTGGTCTCCGAAGCTGTCTTTGAAGTCGTCTCCACGTTGGCCTCCGCAGCAGTTGTCACAGTCGTTTCCGCAGTCCTCTCCACCATTAGCTCTGCGCCTCCGCAAAACGAGTCATCGTCCAGTTATAGCCGTTATCCGCCACGGCCGAGCTCACCGAAAAACCGCGAGCAGCCAGCGCCAAACGCGCGATTCGCTGGTCAGCATCAGCTCCCAAACGGTGCAAGCCGGGGGTAAAGCTGCTGGTGAGCAAAGCATGAACCGCACTGATCTGAACGGCAAAGCTCAAGTCCATAATCTCAATCGGATTGCCGCCGCCAGCGGTGTAATTCACGCCATCCCCATCCGAGATCAAACGAAGAGTATGCGTAGTGGAAATCTTGAGTTGCTCAACAGGGCGATGCGTTAAAGTAAAGCCCAAATCGTCGAGGGCAATTTCGTTAGCAATACCGCCGATAACCGTCACAATTGCGTTATTTTTCAAGGCTTTCAGGTGCTCAACCGTGATGGTGTGGCGCACGCCGGTAGCCGAAACCAGCATGTCAGTATCAGCCAAAACGCTTGAGATTTCCACTGCGGCGAATCCGTCGAACGCAGCCTTCAAAGCCGCCACCGGGTCGACGTCGCTCACGCTCACCTGAGCGCCAAGAGCTCGTGCGCGCAACGCGAAACCGCGACCCACAGGCCCGTAACCCACCACTGTGACCTTCTGGCCAGCAAAACAATCCGAGCCGAGCAGGGTTTGCAAGGTAGTGACACAGGTTTCGCCAGTGCCGTGAGAATTGTCAAAACCGGTTTTCAGCTGAGAATCATTCACAGCGATGACGGGGAAGGTGAGAGCGTTCGCATCCTGCATGGCTTGGAATGCGCGTACGCCACTCGTGGTTTCCTCAGCAACGCCGCGAAGGTGTGCAATAAGCTGAGGGCGTTCGAGTGCGGCCAGGCGGGCAAAGCTGGCGCCATCGTCGATGATGACGTCAGGGTGAAGCTCGTCGAGCAGGCGCAGAGCACCTTCGTGAGCTTGCTCATTGGTCCAGTTAACGTTGGCTTCGACGACGATTCCTTCTGCAGCGAGCTGGTCGGCCACGCGCTGGTCGGTGGTGGAAGGCCCGCAGTAAACGCCGACTTTCGCACCGGCCTTCTTGAGCAAACGAAGCAGGACTGCGGTTTTCGGTTCTAAAATAAGGCAGGCGGCGATGCTCACGCCGTTGAGGTTCAGGCCTTGGTTTTGCAGCAATTCGAGGAGGCCTGCGCTCACCGGCATGTGTGCTTGTGCGTAATCCATGGCTTCTTTACCAGTCAGAGTGCGCACATCGTAATCGGGGTGGACGAGGTCTGCGCCTACAAGGGCCGGGCTAGGTGTGGTTGTTGTGGCCTGTGCGGACTGTGATGTCTGGGCTTCAGTCGAAGTTTCTCGTGAAACAGAGGCGGTGTTCACCGTGCTGGAAAGCTTGTCGGAAAGAATGATTCCCCAATTCTGAGCCGCAAGGCGAGATTGAGGCGTAGTGAAAATCTCGGAAGGTAAAACGCTGCCAGCCAGCGAACGGTTGGTGTGGGAGCTGACGTATTGAGCCCAGCTAGCGAAATCAGCAGCGTCGAAATGTTCAGTCGGGTTCGAGTAGCCGGCCGGCTCGGAGTGGCTAGCGAAGTTAGCAGCGCTCGTCGAAGAGTTGTCAGCAGAAGAGGAGTGAAGAGTGGAAACCATAGAAAGCAAAACCTAATGTGCCTAATGTGCCAAATGTGCAAAGGAACTGAGTGGAGAGAACCTCACTACGAAGCCTCTCCTGTGCAAAGGAACCAAAGTACGCCTCAGGCTCTTGAGCACACCCACCTCAGGAGCAGAGCGCCAGCCTCCCAATGGCGGCCAACTTCAACGGCTGGAACACCGAGTGGGAAGGCGAGCAATCCTGAAGTGAGATGCTACAAGAGCCTTCAGCAGAGATTTTCAGTTAAATTTCCTCGCTGAACACGAGCTCAGTGCAAACCGAGCAGCGCTATGCACACAGAGAAACGAGGAAACAGCGCGAGTTGAGCAAGCTCACTTCAAAGTTGGGACATCGGTGGTGTAAGCGGCGAGCCACTTGTCCTGCAGCTTCTTGATGGTGCCATCCTTGATGAGCTCATTCATAGCCTTGGTGACGGCTGGGGTGAGAGAAGAGCCCTTAGGGAGCACGATGCCGGTGCCGTTTGGATCGTCACTGCCTGGGATCTGGCCGAGAACCTTGCCGTTCTTCACCTGGCCGCTCTCCACGATGTAGGAAGCAGCTGGAACGTCGGTGACGAGAGCGTCGATCTGGTTGGAGTCAACAGCCTGAGCCAGAACTGCGTTATCGTTGTACGTCTTGATGTCGCTCTTGATGAGCTTCTTAGCGAAGTCGTAAGAGGTGGAGCCAACCATAGCGCCGATCGTTGCCTTCTTGAGCTCAGCGAGGGTGGTTGCGTTAGCGAACTTGGAGTCCTTACGAACCACAATAGCTTGTGCGGAGTTGTAGTAGCTGGGGGAGAAGTCAACGGCCTTCTTGCGCTCGTTGGTGATGGAGAACTGCTGGATGTTCATATCCCAGTCCTTAGCTCCAGGAGCAATAGCGGAGTCGAAGGTGGTGCGAACCCACTTGACGTCGCTCTTCTTGTAGCCGAGCTTTTCAGCAACCTTGTAGGCGATAGCAGCCTCAAAGCCCTTGCCCGATTCTGGCTTGTCGTCAATAACCCATGGGGTGTAGGCAGGGTTGCCGGTGGCGATGGTGAGCTTGCCGGCGGTGACGGTGTTCAGCTTGCCTTCCTCAGAGCTGGCCTTCTTCTCAGCAGGTGCGGAAGAGCCACATGCTGCAGTAAAGGCGAGTGCTGCTACAGAGAATGCGGCGGCAACAGTGCGGAGGATGCGAGAGCGAATCATTTTGTCTCCTTGGTTTTTGTATTGCTCGAGATTGCCACAATGGGGAGTGGTAATCTCAAAAAATTGAAAATTATGCGGGTGAAGCGTGCGCTTTACAGCAAGCGCAACTCATTTCTTGAGCATCGGGACGCCGGTCGTGTACTTGGAAAGCCACTTATCCTGCAGCTTCTTGACCGTGCCGTCCTTGAGCAGCTCGTTCATAGCCTTGGTGAGCTTGGAGGTGACAGGCGAGTTCTTCGGCAGAACAATTGCCATGCCTTCCGGGTCTTCGGTGCCAGGAATAGCACCCAAAACCTTGCCATTCTTCACCTGGCCGGAGTTGACGATGTTGGAAGCGATCGGAACGGCCACCACCATGGCGTCAACCTGGTTGGAATCAACAGCCTGAGCAAGAGCTGCGTTGTCGTTGAAAGTCTTGATGTCCTTCTTGAGGGTCTTGACGGCAAGGGTGTAGGAAATTGTTCCCACCATGGCGCCAATCTGAGCATCCTTGAGTTCGGAAATGCTCTTTGCATTGGCGTACTTGCTGTCCTTGCGCACCACGATTGCCTGGTACGGACGGTAATAAACAGGGGAGAAGTCGACAGCCTTCTTGCGTTCCGGGGTGATGGAGAACTGTTGGATGTTCATATCCCAGTCCTTAGCGCCCGGAGCGATGGCCGAGTCGAAGGTGGTGCGAACCCACTTGACGTCGCTCTTCTTGAACCCCATCTTTTCGGCGAGGTCGTAGGAGAGCTCGGCTTCAAAGCCTTCCCCAGATTCTGGCTTGTCGTTCATCACCCATGGTGTGTAGGCCGGAAGGCCGGTGGCGATGGTGAGCTTGCCGGGAGTGAGTGTCTCTGGTTTTCCGCTACCTACTGCTGCAGCTTTCTTTTCAGCTGGGGCTGAACCGCAGGCTGCAGTGAGGCTCAGGGTTGCAATTGCGACAGTTGCAGCCACTGCGCGGAATGCGCGAGAACGGATCATGCATTATCTCCTTAAAGATCCGTGGACAGTTTTGCTGATAGCCCGCTTCAGCCTTGTGTGAAGGCTTTATAAGGACTCGCGGACTTCAGGCTTCCGAGTTTACGGGCTGCATTGCCCCATTTTTCGCTGGTTTTCAGCTGCAAGCCGGTGTTAATCTGGCCGTAAAAATTGGGTTTTTACAATGGTCTTCATCTATGCAGAGCTGCTGAATTTTCCACTTTTATCCCTCAAGATTGTCACCGCGCTTCCTCTGAGCCTGCTATTTGTGTGGATATGTGCACATTTCGGCCGGTTTGTGCGTATTTTTTGCTGGATTTACGAATTTTATGCGGGTTTTGTCGTGGGGCTGGTTGAGTTTTTGGCCAGTGTGAGCCGGGGTGGTGCGGGCGTTCTGCTTAGCTATTGGCTGAAGCTTGCTCGTAACAAAGCCTTAACGAAATTCAGCTGAAAACACAGGTCGTGAAGGTTTGGCGCAGGCGTGCTGTAACACAGCATTAACGTAATTTCGAGACCATAAAACAGACCGGCCGCTGACCACTCAACTAAAGGAATGACATGGCACAAACACCGTCAACACCATCCCTCAATCTCCCTCTTCCTGCTTCCGTTTCGCGCGTGGTGATTCTGTGCGCCCTCGAACGCGAAGCCGCTCTTATCCGTGAAAACTTGGAAGATCGTCACGATGAGGAGCGTTACGCCGTCTCCTACAGCACCGGCTTCTTTGCTGGTAAGGCGGTGACTGTTGGCGTTGCTGGCATGGGAACGGTTGCCGCTGCTTCCGCCGCCCAGTTCTTGATCACTCAATTCCAGCCGGACGTTTTCTTCTTCTCTGGCATCGCCGGCGGCCTTAATGCTTTGCTCGATGTCGGTGACATCGTCGTAGGTAAGGAACTCAAGTATTTGGAGACGAACACGAGCATTATTGCTGAGTGTGACCCGTTCCTCGAGGTTTTCCCGTCTCA
>CASERW010000057.1 GCA_949290445.1 Aeriscardovia aeriphila
CCGCCGTTCGCTCGTTCGTGTTCTGGTATTATCTCAACTCTTTAACCTGAAAGCCTTCTGAATGTTCTCCGAAAATGGGAAATAAGTTCTCTTCAAAAAATATGGCATCTGCTGAAGCCTTCTGGCCGGGAGCTATACCTCAAGGTAGCGCCGAGCCTGGCTTAACAGATGCCATCTTCATCTCATGCGATGAGTTCTTCAGTTTTCTCAATAATCTTCAATTTTAACTTCAATCTCATCTTGAGTTTTATCCCCAGTCTTCTCTTCAGTTTTCTGAGTCTTCAGTTTTACGAATCATTGTGAGTGCTGACGACTTCCCTTCAGGTTTCGCACCTGGAAGGGTTGAGCCACACAGCACTGCAATACAGAGAAAACGCTGAGAAGAAACGCGGTGATAATCTCAAGCGCTTACTTCTTCCACACCACAATGTCGTTGACGCCAGCATGCAAACCAGCCAGAGGGCCAGCGTTATCCAGCTTCTGACGCGGCTTACCAGCGAGGTCCGTATCCACAACGATGTCGGAACCATCCGGGTTCTCGTAGCGCTCCTCCACCACGCGAGGCACACCCAAGTCAACAGTTGCCACACGAGGCGTCGTAAACTCAGCCAGAGCTTGAGGGACGGTGATGAGCATATGCAAACCGTCGTCCTTCATCTCATGCCCGACTTGTCATGCTTGGACACCGCAAGATTACCAGTGAAAACGTTACCCGCGGCAACAATTGGCTCCGGCAAGCGAGGGTCGCCTTGAACCCTACCAGAAGCAATCTCATCCCTGTTGCGCTGCTGATACTCGGCGAAACTGCTCGGGTAGGTTTCAAAGGCCGACATGCCCATCTGGCCTTCCTCACCAGCAGGGTTGAGGAAAATGTTGTTCATGTAGCGATCGTCACCAGAGAACACGAAGGACGCGCCTGCAGGCTCAGTCGTATGCGGGAAATGGTTCGGCGTGAAACGATCGAGAACCTGATGAGGATGAATTGCACCGCCAATAATGTTGTTGACAAAAGCGGAAGCATCAGCCCAATCCTCGAAAGTATATGGCGAGAGGAACGCGTTGTTATCCACCAGCAGAGGCCCGTGCGACACCTCAACCATCAGGTCGCGGCAATTCTTTTCAAACACGTTCGAGCTCACGCGCGTACCCTGCGCCTGCCAATCAAGCCACATGCCCAATGAGCAGTCGTGAATGTAATTGTGACGGATGCGCGTATCGAGGGCAGCATGCAACTTAATGCCAGCAACTTCCCAACCGAAAAGCTCGCGACGAGCGCCTGCACGGTAGATATGGTTGTTTTCAATCAGGCTGAACGCGCCGCCCATATGCCCAGCGATTCCCGCTTGGCCGCAATCATAAATCGTGTTGCCTGCTACGTAATGCGAGCCGATCACGCCCTTACGCCAGCCGATGCGCAGAGCTTTGAACACTGCTTCAAACTGGTATTGGAAGCCCGGCTTGCGGTCGGTGCGGTACCACTCGTTATCGCCTGTCTCTTCGCTGGTGCCCAGGCTAATACCCACAGCCTTGGAATCGTGAATAACATTGTTGACGATACGCCAGCTGTACGCCCAATTCGGACCCACAGCGCCCAGTTGATGGGCCGTTGGCGGAGCGAACTGAGTGGCAACATTCTTAAACTCGAAGCCCTCTACCGTGATGAAGTTGATGTGATGATGCGAAGGGAAGAAGCATGTGGGGCGAGTGGTAATCTCGGTCACCTGCTCGTTGGGGTCTTCGCCATTGAAGTTCGCGAAAATAGTTGTTGTTTCTGCTTCGTCGTCATGCTCAGGCATCCATACATACTGGGTATACTTCGCATCGAAAACAGGAACCTGCTTCTTGGTCACGTAGTCTTCAACCGTTTCGCGTAGCTCAGGATTATCAAGCTGGTCTTTGCGGGTCACTTCATACAGCTGGTGGCCGTTAATAAACACCTCACCAATGTGCTTCGGATCATCCTTACCTGGGCGCGGCTGAACAAGCCAATCACCAAAGATTCTCGTCGTAAACGGGTTGAAAGCGCCAAAGAAGGAATCAGGAAGGGTGAGCTTGTAGATGTTACCTTCTACCTTCTGCCAGCCAGTCACGATGTCAGAACCAGTGACAACAGGGCGAGCCTCACCCTGGGCTGCACGATAGGTGATGCGATGGTTTTCATCCAGACCACCGCGTGCAGGGTCAACATTCTCACGATAAGTGCCTTCATGAACGATCACTTCATCGCCCGGTTGCGCGAGCAGCGCTGCCCGCGAGATTGTTTTGAAGGGGTGCTGGGCGTCGCCTACTGCGCTGTCCTTGCCCTGAGGGGATACGTGATATTGCATCATTGCATTACCTTTCTTGATAGAGGAAATCAGTAAAAGTAGCTTCCTGATAGAAGCCGGATACGTCGCAGCAAGCCAAGCCAACGAAGCCTCCAGTGAAGAAGCCGCCATAACTTGCTGCAATATATTCGTCGGAGAATTGTGCTGCGTCGAGGCCTTCAACCAGTGTGTTCCACGTGGAACCATTGTCGAAGGAATAGTCATAGGCATAGTTTTGCGTACGAACTCGAGTGCGCAGACGCACAGAGTGAACACCTTCTGGCAGTTCAACACTTGCCGCAGGAGCAGAATAGCCATTGCGATTGTTCACTGCTACTTGCAGTTCTTGTTTACCCGTCTTCTCATTGAAGGTGACGAAAATCCATGACCAGCTGAAATCGTTGTAATAGTTCGTTAGACCAGCCATCTGCATGTAGTTGGTCGGGTCGAATTCCAAGCTGACTTCTGCATCAAAGTTTTGAGATTGCCAGCGACGAGCGACGAGGGAGAGATTGAAGAGATTGGCAAGAGAGCCTTGGCCTCTCAGTACGAGCTTGCCGTCCCCGACTCGTCCCATTTTCTCAGAGAAGGGAACACGCAGAGTATTCCAATCTTTGCCTAATTGAGGAGAAGTAAAGGTGTCATGCTGGTAGCCGGAATTCTCAAATTCTTCGGAATCTGCAATGTGTGGAGCATCCTTGGGCTGTTCGACGTCAACTTGGCCAGCGTGTCCGCCGACAATGCGTGGCCAGCCTTCGCTATCCCATTCAACCTTTTGAATAGAGGTTTCGCGTCCCAGTGTGCTCCAGCCGCGAACACCATGGCGAGTATCCCAGTGTCCATGTCCTTGTTTTTGCAGGGGGAAATCTGGTGTATCAAAGTTGGTAATCAGTGGGTTTCCCGGCATCACTTCAAAGGAGAGTGCATCCAAGCTCTTCGAGCGCGCAACAGACTCTTGGTGCTCGTATTGTGTTCCACCTTCGGCGCAGAAGAGGTAGTAATAGCCATCCTTCTTGAGCAGGTGTGGGCCTTCTACAATTTTGACGTCAGTTCCACGCCACAAGGTTCGTCTGGTGGAAGGAAGGAGCTTGTGCTCGACGGGGTCATACTCTGTCAAGGTAATACCGTCGAAAGCATGATGGCCGGGGCGGAAGTCCCAGGTTTGTTGAACAAGGTACTTACGTCCATCATCATCGTGGAACAGGCTTGCGTCGAAACCCGTGCGATCCAGCTCAATAGGCTCCGACCAAGGGCCATTAATGTCATCAGCTGTGATGAGGTAATTGATGCCATCTTTAAAGGCACCGTTGACCACTTCAATGTTGGAATACACCAGCCAGAACTTGCCATCGGCGTAGCTGAGGTCGGGTGCCCACACGCCTCCAGAGGAAGGGATGCCTCTCATGTTGATTTGGCTCGTCCGTGTCAACGGGGAGTTGAGCAATGTCCAGTGGACGAGGTCCTGTGACTGATGCAGGCGCACTCCTGGCCACCATTCGAATGTGGAATTGGCAATATAGTACGTGTCACCAACGCGGACAAATGATGGATCAGGATTGAAGCCGTGAAGTACCGGGTTGATAATCATTCTTCCTCCTCCTTCTTGCGAGAAAGATCAGCGCTCATCGAGACGCGACGAGCAAAATTCATAAACTCATGACGCTTAGTTGTATGTTTCCACTCAGGTAGTGTTTCTCCTTCAGGGTTGCCATCATGTGCAAAGCGAGCCCAGAAACTCGTCATGGCATGTGCAACGTCGTAGTGCCAGCCTTCGAAAGGTCGCCAGCATTTGTGCAAAGTAGAGAATACGAACCAGAGGTCGGAAGAGTGGAATGCACCAGCGTCATCGCCAGGCATGGAAATGTCAAAGTGGTAGTAGAAGGGAGCACGATACTTGGCATCGATCCATTCATCGATGAACTCAAAGTTTCCTAGCTGACCAGCGGGGATAACTGCGCCATCATCCGCTGTTTCTAGGAATTCTCCTGTTGTATTGCCGATGATGACGTCAACATCTACGGCATCATGAGAGCGAATAATGTCGCGCTCTTGACGGTCAAGGAAATTGCCGTCAATGCACGGCTGCCAATTGACGAGCATGGGCCATTCGCCTTCATGCCCACTTCCTGGAGGAACAGGGAGGTTTTCTGCAGCCTCGAGAAGGCGACGAGCAGGGATTGCTCGCGCTTCTTCGAGGGTGGTCACTCCGAGAGCGTCGAAAAGCCTCACCCCATTGGCTTGTATTTCTTCTAATGAAGCGAGATGAGCGTTGAAGTAGCCCAAGCCGCCGCCTGATTGCATAATGGCGTGTTGGAAGAGACCGGTGTTACCTGGAGAACAGATTTGAGCGAGCACACTTGCAGCGCCCGCAGATTGACCGAAAACAGTGATGTTATTGGGGTCCCCACCGAATGCTTCGATGTTTTCTTTTACCCATCGAATTCCTGCTTGCTGGTCAAGGAAGCCAAAATTCGCCGCATTACCCAGTTGTGGATGGGCGAAGAAGCCGAAAGCGTTTAAGCGGTAGGCAACACTGACGACGACAACATCATGGCGAGCGAGCTGTTGTCCATCAAACTCTTTTTCGAAGGTGCCTCCTGTTTGGTAGGCGCCCCCGTAAATCCACACCATGACTGGTTTTTTCTCTCCCACAGCATGGGTGCTTTCTTTATTGCCTCTTAACGCAGGAGTCCAGACATTGGCATAGAGGCAATCCTCGCTCATATCGACACTGGGGTCTGTTCCCCATTCTTTGTCGTAAAACTCATTGGAGTTGCCAGGAGTAGGTTGCATGGCAGTAGGAGCAAAGTCGAAAGTTTCGAGAACTCCCTTCCATGGCGTGACAGGTTGAGGTGCTCGCCAGCGTAATTCACCTACAGGAGGTTGTGCAAAAGGGATCCCGCGGAAAACGGTGATAGCCGGGTCTGTGGCTGCAATACCCTCCACAATACCGGAGTGAATTCGAACCTGACGCTTCATTGCGTTACCTTCATCTTTGCCGAATAATACGAAAGTTTCGTTCCTTTTTCACGAAACATTTAGTAACTTTCGCTATAATCAAGATATCTGATTTGAAGAACTGCTGCAATTCCGGTTTGCCATTGTTGCCGAACGGAATTACTCCACAGAACGGCGCAAAGAAGCCCTTTCTCAACGCTTTTCTTCACCACACACGAATCAGAAACGGAAACTTTCGGGAGTGCACATCATGGCTCAACAGACAAGCGCACATAATCAACATCTCACTCTGGCCGACATCGCCCGCCAGACCAACTATTCCATCTCTACCGTCTCCAAAGTGCTCAATGACCAAAGCGATATCTCTCCTGAAGCCAAAGAAAGAGTTAATGCAGTACTCACCGCTTCAGGCTATAGGCGCAAATCACGCCAACACCGCCACCAAGAATTTATCGATATCGTTTTCTCCTCTTTCTCCAACCTCTGGGCCTTCGAAGTAGTAAAAGGCGCTCTCAACACGGCTTCGCAGCATGATATTCGCATCACCATCACCGAATCAGGAGACCGCAACCACCCCGCAGAAAACTGGGCAAGCGACCTCGTCCGCCGCCACCCTCTCGGAGCAGTACTCGTCTTTTCCCACCTCAGCACTCGTGAACGAGAAGAACTCGACAAAAACGACATTTTCTATTCCATCTTCGACCCCTCTGGCGAGCCAGAACCGCAAGATTTCTCTGTCAGAGCAGATAACTGGAATGGAGGCATGCTCGCTGCTCGTCACCTCGCTGACCTCGGCCACCAGCGCATCGCCATGATCACCGGCCCGGAAGTAATGCTGAGCGCTCGTGCTCGCACCGAGGGCTTCATTGCCGCTCTCGCTGATCGCAACATCAGCTTTAATCCCGCCTTGCAACGAGAAGGGGACTTCACCATGGTTTCCGGCCTCAGAGAAGGCCTTAAACTGCTGAATTTGCCTGCACAAGAGAGACCAACAGCCATCTTCGCTGGCAACGACCTGCAAGCGATGGGAGTGTATGAAGCTGCCCGTCAAGTTGGATTACGCATCCCTCAAGATCTCTCCGTTGTCGGCTTTGACGACTTGCAAACCTCATCCTTCATGAATCCCCCACTGACTACTATCAGTCAACCTCTTCAGCAGATGGCCGGGATTGCAACACAGATGGTGATTAACCGTGCTAATCATGAGCATTCAGATATGCATGTTGTTCTCCCCACCAGCTTGATAGAGCGCGAATCTACTGCTCGTCCTCAGAACTAAGCGAACACTGAGGAAAGGCGAAACTGCTCCTCAGCACTTGTGGGACCAGCCCTCACTGCTCTTTCCTCACTGCTTTCTTCTGAGCTTTCTTCTGAGCTTTCTTCGCATCAATATCAGGCTCATTGACATGAACATCCATGCCAGGAATGCGTCCATAACAATAAGTGGACAGCACAATGAGGAATACAGGAATGGAGAAGCCAAAAGCAGGAATCAAACCTGGCCACTGCCACGCAAACCACCACGTAGCAGCATAAATGAGAAGGACAATAAAACTATTCTTCACCCGGACCACAGCCATCATGGCCGCATACTTGATCACCCACCATGCCGACTGCTCAAAGTTCGCCTGAATCACTCCCACTAAACTGAGAAAAATACCATAAAGGAAATTGACGAGCAGCAGGCCTCCAGAAACACCTACTCCTACGATGCCTACTGGGTTATTTTGCACAATCCAGTATTCCCACACAAGAAACAGCCAGAGGGCAAACACCGGGTAACCGACGAGATTAGCACTCTTCAAATTGAGCTTCCATACTTCATGGAAAGTGTTCCACGTGCGCTTCACCGTCCAATGCCGGTCACTGACGTCGAGAGCCCACGTGCGGAATGTAGAATACAGGCCGGCAATCGAGGGGAAGAAACCGACAACAACAGCTCCCATCAGCGTGTGAACGAGAAAAGCTATATGAGCGATGAAGAGTGTGAGCACAACCCTGCATACAAACTCATATACCTCTGCTAGTCGATGCATGGTTCACCTCACTGTGTACGTACGTCTCTGTATTCGCTGCTTCCAGCCTAACTACGAATTCTCGTGACGCGACGACGAGGTAGAAAGGTTGCCTATTGTTGCCAGCACTGCTCGTAGGCAACACCTGTCATCTTTTCAATAGCGCAGCGCACCTGAGGGTCAATAGCTGTGGCAACACCACCTTCTTGGCGTCGTTTAATTTCTTGAAGCACCAGATTGTCAGTGTTCCTGTTAATCACCAGTGTGCGAGAAGCGAGCCAGCCCACTAGCACGCACAAGGCATAGATACCGAGGAAGAGAGCCCCAAGCGCGATGTGAGCACTCTGAGTTTGCACGTGATGGGTAGCATCAAAACCACTGAAAGAAAGTACCCAACCGATTAATAGAGAGCACAGCCCGCCTGCCGATTGACGGATAAAAGTCTGCGCGCCCAAGAACGTTGCCGACCGGTACCTCGTGGTGACAATCTGATCAATATCAGCCATATAGGGGAAAACTGCCCA
>CASERW010000058.1 GCA_949290445.1 Aeriscardovia aeriphila
AGGCCGGGTAGTAGGACTGGAATGCGGCGAGAACATGCTTGCCGTTGAACTTTTCCAACCTAGCAGGGTCGCGATCAGACCCACGCTCGGAAACATCAGCTAGGCGAACACCGGTCAACGCTTGTCTCTCAGCAATGAACGCAAAGCTTTGTGGCGCGTCAAACTCGAATACCGCATACTGTTTCTCGGCCTTAGCAAGCCTGTCGGCATCGCTCACCTTCTCTTGGTAGAAGCTATCTCCCCCGCCCAGCTTGTTGCGCAAGTCGAGTGTGTGCTGGGCGTCCATCAGCCGGATTGTTCCCGCCATGCTCACCCACCCGTTCGCAGCGTGGTCGGAAATGGCGGTGATAATCTTGTCGCGTTTGGCTTGAGGTAGAGTTTTCTGCGCCGTGCCAGAAGCTGGAGCCTGGGCAAGCAGTGTTCCGACTTGGGCTTTCGGTGGGGTCATTGCGTACTCTTCCAGCAGCGTGTGGTTATGCGTGTCGTAATAGTTCTGCCACCTAAGCTCCGTGTCAACCTGCGGGTCGCGATGGGAAGGTTGACCCGGGTAGAAATCAGTCCGCGCCCACTCACCATTTCTGATAATCCAACGCTGGTAACCCTTATCCGCCACCTGCATCACACCGTTATGCGCATGCGAGGGGTGAACGCCATGAAAACCAAGACCGCGCTGGCCACTGGGCACATTGCCCTTCACGTCAACAAGCTTGCCGTTCTCATACGACCACGCATGCAAAAAGCGCGACACATTGGGGTTGTTCGCATCCTGCGCGTAATACGTTTCAAACTCGTCCTCAGCAAGCTCGCCGTACACTAACAGCTCCGGCGTCCCATCCCCCGTCACGTCGAAAAGCGTGTACTTTTGCTCTCTCTGCTGCTCGGTTTCCGCCTTGAATTTCGCCGGCAAGTTGGCTGATGCCTCAAGATTATCAAGAACGTTCTCATACACACTGGCCACTGTTCTGCGCTGTAATCGCAGCGTGTTGTGCTTGAGCTTGTCGGTAGGGTACCCGCTTTTGTGCGCATAATTGTGTGCTCGGGAAATATCCTGCTCGCTCACCTCTGCTGCTGGTTTCACGCTGAAGGTGAGGCGAGAAACTTGAGGAGCTGGTGCGCTGAAAGGGTTGCGATGTTGAGCAGTGGTAATCTTCAGCGACTTAGGGATGCGATAGAGCTGGCCGGTGGCGAGCAGAGGGCTCGCTTCGACGCGCACGGTGTACTGGCCGGGAAGCAGGCGCACGCTCGCGGCTTTCGGGGAAATGTAAACGTGCTGGTTGATTTTCTTGCCCGTCGCCGTAGTACCCGAGATGAGCACGGGGATTTTCGAGTCGGTTTGCGCGTTGTAGTGTGGCGCGCTGATGTTAAAACGGACCACGTGCTCGCGCATCGCCACGCGAGGCAGAACGACAAACATGATCAGGCTCACGCTCACCACCAAGGCGAGCAGCGCTGCTGCGATAATGCTCAGCCGGCGGGTGAGCTTCTTACCTCGGGACGGATTGGGCTGGTTAGCGTCAAGCTGGTTGAGGGTGTTGTTGTCCGCGTCGTTACCGGCGAAGTCGCGCTGCATCGCGACGTTGGGGAGGTCGTAGTGAATCACGTCGTTGTTGATCAGGTCGTGCTGCATAGCGTCACTATGACTGAGGTTTTGTTCGACCATACTCACCTCTCTATCCCTGCGAGCTTTCCCCAGCTTCAGCCGCGTCCCCGACTTCAGCCATTTCCCAAGCTTCGTCCGGTGCGGTACTGCAGTGTACGTAACACTAATCTCAGTATACGCATAATGGCCGCAGCTCAGTCGCTACGGCCATCACGTGTTATCAGGTGAAGTGTCAGAGAGTGAGACCAGCTGACTCTATGGAAACTATTAGCAAAGGCGATGAGTTTGAATCTGAGTTTGGTCACTAAACAATCGTGAGCTAGAAAAGCTTACTCAGACTCCCATCATCACTCACTTTGTGTCCACTACATCCTGTGGGCGTGCTGGGATATTACGAAGCCGTAATATGCAGATATTCGAAGGTCCAAGTTGTCCAAGTAAAACCGCCTTGCCTCCATAGGTGATCTTCCCAAACTCCTTCACTAACAACTGGGAAAATATACTTCTCATTTATCATATGATTCTCTAATACCTCCTGTTCTGGTGTGTCCACTAGTCCGTGAGGTTCCCCTAGTCCGTCCATATGCCAGAGATAGAGAGGTACTTCATAAGTGCGCGAACCCATCTTTACTTGATCCACTCGATCTCCGTCACTCAGCAGAACTGCATTCTTCCCAACCCATGGATAATTCTGCTCATCAGCCTCGTCAGTGTCAGATTGAGAGCTATTCCTATAAAGCCAAGGGTCATTGACCAATGTTGGATCTTGCTCCTTATCAAGGTGATGCTGAGTTACATACTGATGCTGGTAATCGATGATTTCTTTGTCTGTCATCAGCTTTACAGTGCCAATCAGAGTCTGAACACCATTCGCAGTCCAATCAGACACCTGTCGAGCATATTTTTCATAGTTAACCACGCCTTGAGCACTCACACTCTTTGGCAGACTCATACCATACAAGCTCAAGATGTCTTTGCTTGTAATCAGAGAATTTGCTTCTCTTCCCGGCCACCTAGGAAGACCATACCAGCCAGTGTCAAAGAGATCGCGAAATGTCTGAGAAGAAGTCTTCAGCTCTCCCTGATCAACAGTAAGAATGGTGTAATTAATGCCACCATAGTCATAGTCATCGTTTTCATCATATTCTGAAGGTACTGATGAATCAGATTCATAGGCGAGCATTTGCCTGTCAATCCCCCCAAAATAATAGTTGATATCGTTAGGGTCAGGAAGAGACTGCTCAGAGAAGCAGAAAGCAATGTTCTTCTTAACATCGTACTTCCACACACGGTTGCCAGAGAAATCATCCTTCTTGTCACCGCAACCTACAGGACCATCAGAAGCGCGCTTCTTGTCCCCGTTAATTCCGTACCACGTGAATAGCTCGGGAACACCATCCTCATCCAGGTCAAACAGGGAATAGCGCGAGCTTTTATCATCACTTGAGCCACCCTTTATACCCTTTGTACTCAACATGTCGAGCACTTGGCTGAAAGCAGTAGAAACTTTCTGGCGTCGGATCTTTTCGTTGAGGAAATCAAGCTTCTTCACTGGAGTAGCAGACTTCTTCGCAAACTTCGCGACAGCCTGCAAATCAGAAGCAGTCACCTCATTGGCAGGCTTCACCTCAAACTTCAGATCCTGCTTCATCGGTTTCGATTCACCAACAAAATTCGAACCACTCGCAGTGTCAATCTTGAGAGGTTGAGGAATACGATACACATCACCAGAACTCAACAGAGGGCTCGCTTCAACCGTGACAGTGTACTGGCCAGGTTCCAAGCGCACAGAAGCAGCTTTCGGCGACACGTACACATGCTGGGAAATCACGCGACCAGACACGGCGCGGCCGGTGATGTGAAGTGGGATCTTCGAATCGGAGCCCTCCTGGTAGCGAGGAGCGGAAATCTTCAGCGACACTAAACGCGGCTTTTGCAGGGGGTTCGCCACCACATGAAAAGCCATCAAGGAAATAATCAGACTTACTACAACAACGATGACGCCAAGAATCGAGAGCGCGACGATGAGCCCGCGGCGGCGGTGTGGAGAAACGGCTTTTTCAGCAGTTGGTTGAACAGATGGGTGCTGAGTGAATGGGTGTTCAGCTTGTTGAGCGATTGGTTGTTCGGCTTGTTGGGCGGTTGGTTGAGCAACATCTTGAGCAACTTGTTGAACAGCTTCCTGAATAGCTGGTTCAGGCGAGGAAGTTACCGGTTCGCCCCCTCCTACGAGTGAAAAACCGCAATTCGTACAAAAACGATCGGACTGAACAACATCAGCCCCGCACTTGGGACACTTCATACCCCACTCCTGAACCACTGCAAACGGTAACTGGCGTAACTACACTCACAGTATAGGCAGAAATGGGGAAGAAAAAGAACTGGTAATCTCAAGCAACTAGTTCAGCCTAGCAGCTCAAGATTACCAGCGTAGTTCAGCGTACGAGAGCCCAGAACACCCAGGCTGCGCACCAAAGCGACAGGCCTTAGCAACGGAGGCTCAAACTCACCAGTCACCCTTTTCGATGCCGCGCGGGCCAACATGCGAAGCGTCACGCACATAAGCGCGGTCACGACGAGTCACAGGGTCAGGGTCGTTCTGCGGGTCAGCAAGATGAGCGTCACCAAAGAACTTCACCGACGCGCCAAAAGTCCAGTCGCCTTCGATCGTCACCGAGTTCGCCGCAGCAATCGACGGCACACCATAAGGGAAGCGCTCGTCGAAATCCTGGATCAACTTGTAATAGCGCGGGTCGAGGTGGATCTTCGGGAAGTCATAGTTGCCGTCTTCCATCTCGAAAGTGTCGGTCAGGTGGAAGCGGTCGGAACGCATGATGAACAAGTCATTCGTCGTCTTCACCGGCAGGAAGCGCGGACGGTTCACCTCCAAGCACACCGAGCCCTCAAACAGGCCGATTGCCGCACCCATCGCCGTCTCCAACTGCACCACCTGCGGCGAGTCAGGGTTCGTCGGGTCGACAGTCTTGGTGTTGCGGATGACAGGCAGCGGCAAAATGCCGTTATATTCGGCAAGCTTCGCCTTCAAAGCGTCGATACGCACCCAAATGTTATTCGTATTGAAGTACGGGTGACGCTTGATGTCGGTAGCTTTCGCAAGGTCAGCCTTAGGCACCTGGCTCATTTCGCGTAAGCGAATCGTGCCGGTAGT
>CASERW010000059.1 GCA_949290445.1 Aeriscardovia aeriphila
ATAAGTACATGGAGCGTGACAATGTGCAGGTGCTCCATACACTGACTAGCTGCTCCTGCCCGCCGGAGAGCATACCCACGCGAGAAGGAAATAGAGGGACGAGCAGATTGTAGAGAGCATTCAGAGCAGAGTTCTTGCTCTTGCCTCTTGCTGTGCGCGGGTCATCACTGAGCGAGCTGATGAGCGAAACCTGTTGAGTCACCGTCAAGATGTCGAGCAGGCCATGCGTTTGGGTTGCATAAGCCACATCAGGATTAACAGTGCGGGTGTCATTCCCTGCTGCATCGTATTCTCCGGCCAGAGTGTTCAGCAGGGTTGTTTTGCCTACTCCATTCGGCCCGATCACGATGTTGACGTGGTCGGTGGAGAAGGGGATGGAGGAAGTGTCAAAAGCGGGGCGGCTCATAATAATCCTTTCCTTTTGATGTCATTTGAGGGTGGTTATTGGAGTGATTATTGGGGTGTTTGCTCATGTCAGCTAGCCCACGAGAGGCCTGCCGCATAAGCGACGAAATTGCTTTTCTGTCAGCGTTTGAGCGTGCTCTCTAACAAACAGTTGTTCCTGTGATGACGAGGTGATTCTCAGTACGATAAGAGGAATGTCATCGATGCGGTGCAGTTCGTCGGCGCAGTTCACGCTGAAAAGTACTTGGTGGCCATCGTTATTCGCGAGAAAGCTGGAAAACATACTGATAATCTTTTGCCGTGAGGAGGCTGACTCAAGGGGAGAGTCAAAGATTATCAGGCTGCGTGAAAACTGACAGCCTTCTTCGACCAACAGCACTTTTTTCATTGCAGAAGGAAGCTTGGCATAGGCAGTACGACGGTAATTTCTGTCGATGCAGTGGCGAATATCCTCAGCAATTGTCGGCGTAGGCGAGCAGGAGTTTGCAGCAGCAAGCTTCGCCACTACCCATAGTTGGAAGCGTGCAGAAAAGCTGGAAAAGAGAGCAGTTTCTGCGAGAAGGCAACTATGAGGGCGTGTCGCTTGAGCAGTAAAAGAACGAAGAAACATGCGAGTATGCTCTTCAGATTCACTGGTGATAGCAACAAGCTGATGATGGTGATGGCGAGCTTCGTTCAAGATGTTCTCTAATGCAGCGCTGGGATAACCGTGCTCGCGCCGCAAGAGCGCGAGAAGGGAAAAGATAGCGCACGAAATAGCGGTCGCAATTTCAACAAGCGTGATGATAATCTCGAGCCATTGAGGTGAATAGAGATGTCGAGAAGCCAATGTTTCCAATACAAAAGCGACATGAAACGGGTGGAACGACTCGATAATAGTGAGCACGGGATTCAGCGAGAATACCGGAGTAGCGAGAAGAACACAATACACAATGCCGGACAAGCGATCAGCCTGGTGGGGCTTGAGTATGAGTAAAGGCAAGCTGAAAGTTGTGAAGAAAAAGATAAGAGCAGGAATAACGGCCAACACGGAAGCGAGCAAACTCCAGCGAAATGGCGGGAAAAGAATGAAGAACACAGTGCACAAAGCAGTGCAGTTCACGCTTGCCACCATGCAAGCGGCAAGGTAAGAGCCAGCAAGTACTGGAAAGAAGCCATTTACAGCACTGAGGAGACTTGCCAGTTCATTCGTCTCTCGCAAACTAACCAAGCGATGAGTAACCACGAGATAAGCGCAGGGCAAGCAACTATAGGTGGTGATACTCATCATCCCGCGAAGAAGTGCTTCAATAGGCACATGGCTGTTCGTGAGGTTGGCGAGGAGAGAAGGAAGAAGGAAAGATAGGGGAAGAAGGAAGCAGAAAACGAAGACGCGCGCGCTTTTCACGCCTGCACACAAGTAGGCGAGCGCTGTTATCAACGTTGTGCGCACGGGCATCAGTATTTTTCTTAGCGGCTTCATGTCAATTCCTGCGGACCAGAGGGTGAAGGGAAATACGGGACAAGGCGAACGTTCCTGCCATAACAGCGCAAAGCAGTACGCAGGGAAGAGCAATGAGCTGTGGGGTAGAAACGGAAGAGAGAACAAGGTACTGAATATTCATCGAATATTGTACGGGGTTCAGTGCCAGCAGGAAGGCGAGTGTGCCCGTTTTACTGGTAGAAGGAAGGGAGAATAGCACGATGAGCAGCACAGTGACGACTGCGCCCGTATTATTCGAAGTTGCTTTCCAGCAGCTGAGCGGCAAGAACAACAACCCCAGCGTGATGGTAGAAAGCGGAATGCACACCAGAGTCGATAACACCAACTTTCCAAGGAATTGCTGAACAAAAACCATGATGGTGGTAGCAAAGAGGAGAGATTCCGCCATGCTAATCAAGGTTTGGCTGATGAAAATGCTGAGCACCAACGGTGTAACTGAGCCCATCACATGTGCGTGGACGAGAAGGTAGCCGTTTTCGCGTAAACTGATCAGCAAATTGACGATCAAGTTCAAAGCCGTCGTAATGCTGACATAAGTCATCAATGTAGCCGCGCGAACAGCGATTTTCTGCGCGTCAAGAGGCGTGTGGCTATTCATTGCAGTCACTCCTTCGGCAACGAGAAGGAGGAAAGGAATAGCGAAGTTCACAGTTAAAGAAAACACCTCAAAGCGGGCGTCCAAGAAGAAGGCTTTCACTTCGAGCGCGGTTTTACGAAGAAGCTCCCCAGGCAGAATGCGCGAGTGAGAAGTGGGTCGTGCTGATAATCTCAAGGAACTCATAGTGTGCCTTTCTGCTCAGGAACTTGTGAGTTATACGGGTTCAGCAAGAAGGTTTATGCCCTTCCTGCTGTATTGGTGTATTTCACGATAAAAAAGCCATCGCGGCGGGCAAAATCACTGTCTGTTTTTCTCAATGCATACGGCATTGAGCGGTAGTCGAGGCTAGTCTGGAGAAAGAAGAGCTGCGCGCGAAAGGAGGGTGATATGAGTAAGGAAATTACTCTGGGATTGATTGATAACGACCCTTTGAGCCTTATTGCGCTAAAAAACTTGATCACTCAAGCTCTGCCTCAAGTCAACCTGTTGTGGGCAGTCAGTGATCCACAGCGCGCTCAGAAGCTTGCGTTGAGTGGGAACCCTGCCTACCGCCCGGCCATCCTGGTGACGGATATGTCGATGCCCGGCCTCGATGGCGTGGACCTGACGAAGAAAATCCGCCTGCGCGACTCTGCCATGTGGATTGTTGCCATGACTTCCTTCCCGCTGGATCAGTATCGTGACGCCGTCGCCCATGCTGGTGCTCAAGCTCTCGTTTCCAAAGGCCAGCCCGCTACAGTGCTCACCGTCCTTTCCCAGATTGTCGCTGCTCTCTCATCGGGCCTTCCTTCCTTGCAACAAGCCGGTGGTTTGCAACCGCAATTTCTTCTGCCGCGTGAAGCTTTTGAGCGCTTAGCTCGTGATTCACGCTCACAAGGGGTAGAAAGCTTTACACAAATAGAAAACCGGATTGCTCAGTTGTGTGCAGAAGGCTACTCAACGGGGGAAATTCAACAAGAACTGGGTGTGAGTAACGGAACGATTACCACTCATATCAAGCGCATGTGCGAGAAAGTAGGAGCCAAAAACCGCGTACAGATGGTGGTCATGTGGGTGAAAGGGCAAAAGTGAACGTGAATACTCAGAGCACAGCTACGACGGCAACGTCACCAACTGCTGCCGACAACCCGATGGATGAAGCAGAAGCAGCCTACTGGAAAACAGTCCACATCATTACGATTATCGTTACCGTTCTGCTCCTGATTTACGAGATCGGCGTATATTCCATCAGTTCTGCGCCTCTTCGCATTGATCATCTTCTCGTATCGGTGCTTCTCATGGCCCTCACCGTCGGGCTCGCCTGGAGAATCTACCCTTTCGCCATGCTCTTCCTGTGCGTGTGGAGCATCATGGCCTTCCTTCCCACCTTTAATGGTGCAGCTTTCATCATCACCGTTTATTCGTGCATTGTTATCATCCTCGTCAATTGCTCAGGAAAACAGCTCTTCTTGTCGCTTTTTATTCCTCTTATCGTTTTCTCTAGCGCTGTAGGGGTGACAGCTTATCAAGCCGTTATTCCTGCTCTCACCCTTCGCAGAGGCGTGGTGGAAATTGTCATTAACCTGTTCCTAGTAGCCTTGGTGGGAATTCTTTTCCGCAGCATTCAGCATCGCATGCAACTTCGCGTACAAGCGGCACAGTTGCAGACGCAGAAGCAGCGTGCCGAGCAGCTGGAACGCAATGTGCGTTTGGCCAGCCAGATGCATGATGGCTTGACGAATGACCTCTCCTACATTGCTACCCTTGCCTATTCGCACATTCTCCAAGAACAGGCCGCAGCCTCGAAAGATGATGGTGCTCAAGATGGTTCTCAAGGTGCTGCTCAGCAGCAAGCTCCTTCAGATTGGCAGCACGTCTACGAAGAAGCCCAAGCCGCTCTTGACAAGGCTCACTTTGCTATTGACCGCCTTCGTGGCAAGCCGGAGGCTATCGATGAAATAGCAGATGCACGCGGCCCGTTGAAGGAAGTATTGCCGCGAATAGCAGCGCGGGAGAAGTCGAAGCTTGATGCTCTTGGTTTTTCTGGCACGCTTGACGTTGACCTTGCTCACCTTCCCGACTCTGTTTCTGCCCCTGCTCGCAGCGAGGCCGTTCAGCTGGTGACAGAGCTCTTTGCGAATATCCGTCGTCACGCTTCTGTTGACGGCACTTACTCTGTTTCTCTTCTCTTTGCTCAAGATTGTCAGGCTTTGAAACTCGTCGCAATGAACACTCTTTCTTCGCAATTTACAACTGCATCAGCATATTATTGAGCAACTGGGCGGTAGCTTGGAAACTTCTGTCGACGATGATGTGTGGATTGTTCGAGCAGCAATCCCTCTGCTCGCCGAATAACTTGTTTATCGGCCGCTCCAGGTTGCCACTGCCAATACCCTTGTGGGAAAACAGACACCTATTTCCTTTCGTATGCTCAGACTGCGCATAATGGCTGGCATCAGAGGCATGAAGGGAAGAGGCAACACGTGTTTGCTCAATTGCGAGAGTTTTATCGTCAGCCTGCTGTGCTAGTAGGCGTCCTTATTGGAGTGATAGCGGGCTTGATGGGAGCGACTATGCCTCTCTTCGTCAGGTCAGCTGTCGTGCAATGGTCAAACTCTCGTCAGCTTATTGCGTATGTCGCTTTGGGCTGTGTTGCGCTTCTCTTATCCTCTGTGTTGATCTCTGTTTCCACTTATCTGCTCTCTTCGAGCGCAGATAAGTGGATTATTTCGTTGCGTGTTCGTCTATTTCGTCACGTACTTGCCTTGCCACTTTCCTACCATGATGAGCATGAAAGCGGCGAGGTGAGTAGCCATATCATTTCTGATATCACAGTGCTGCGGTCTTTCGTTGCTACTGTTCTTCCCCGCTCTCTTTCAGGAGGGCTTGCCGGAATTGTTATGGTCGTGATGATCGCCGTACTCGACTGGCCTACTCTCCTCTTCCTTATCGCCTCATTAGGGCTTTTGATTGGCAGTATGAGTATGCTCATGAAGAACTATGAGAAGTTTTCTGAGCAAACGCAGAAGGCCATCAGTTCTTTGAGTGCCGTCGTTACTGATTCCTTACGCTCCATTCGCGCCATTAAAGAGAATAATGCGGAAAAGCAGGTGGGTGATAAGGCTGAAAAAACGACCCACGATCTCCTCTCTGTTAATCTTTCGCTCGATCGGCTGAATGCGCGCTTGACCCCACTGGAAGCTCTCGCACAAACATTGTGGGTGGTGGCCATTGTTCTGTGGGTGATCATGCGTCAGGTGTATGGCGGTTTGAGTGCTGCGAACATCGTGGCAATCGTGTTGTATGCTCAGCAGCTGGTGCAACCTGTGAACCAAGTTTATGATCTTCTCACCAGTGTGAAAACAACACGAGGCTCGTTGCGCACTGTTCTGGCAATGTTGGAAATTCCTCAAGAAGATGCAGACCACACCGAAGCGGAACTTCAACTTTCACAGGCCCAAGCTCAACCGCAGGAGCAAGGAAAAGAGCTTTCTGCACAAGAGTTTTCTGTACGAGGGCTTTCTGTACGAGGGCTTTCTGTACGAGGGCTGGAGTTGAAGAATGTTTCTTTGCAGTACTCCTCACAGCACACTGCTTTGCAGGATATTTCACTGCAGCTTAAGCCAGGCGAGAAGATTGCTGTTGTGGGTAAAACCGGTGCTGGTAAGACGAGCATCGCTAAAGTGATTGACAGGCTGTACCCTGCCTCATCAGGCTCGTACATGTTGGATGGTGTCAGCAGTGAGGAAATGCCTCTTCACGAGTGGCGGTCACGAATAGCTATTGTCTCCCAAGACCCTGGCGTTCTCACCGGAACCATTCGTGAAAATCTTATGCTGGGCTTGGAAAAGGTGCCGTCGAAGCAAGCTATTGAGCAGGCTCTCGCCATCAGCGACTTCCAAGAGGCGATGGATAAGGAAAACTTGAGCCTCGATTCGGCTTTGGGGGAGGAAGGGCATAACCTTTCCGGCGGGCAGAGGCAGCGTTTGCAGATTGCGCGTGCCGTGTTGCGCCAACCGCGCTACCTCATTTTGGATGAGGCTACGGCCAACCTTGACGCGAAAACGGAGGAGAAAGTTCTTGCTGCGCTCAGAGATGCTTTGCCGCAAACGGGCTTCTTGGTGATCAGCCATCGTTTGACAACGATCGTGGATTCTGACCGCATTTACTTCATTGCGCAAGGAAAGCTGCTGGGTTCGGGAACGAATGAGTACCTGAAATCGACCTTCCCGCAATACCGTCAGCTGTTGGCGTTGCAAGGTTTGGATCAGGATTGACAAGCAGAGAGTGAAGTCGGATAAAGAAAACCGCTAGCAACGAGATGTGCTCGCTACTAGCGGTTTATAACGTCAGAAGAGACTCACTCAGCAGACTCTTCAGAAGCTTCGGAAGAATCTTCCTTCTCAGCTTCCTGCTTTGCCTTCTCAGCAGCAGCAGACTTTGCAGCCTTGAGCTTCTGAGCCTCGAGCTCGGCCTTTTCCACAGCTTCAACAGCAGCGGACTTCTGGGCTGGCTCGCGGTAGGTGCCCTCAGCACCTGGAAGGTGCTTGAAGGTCTGCCAGTCACCGGTGATCTTCAACAGCACGAGGACTGGGTCAGAAGGCTGAGCGCCGACAGACAGCCAGTGCTGAATGCGATCGGACTTGACGTGGATGGTCGAAGGCTGGGTGTTTGGATCGTAGGTGCCGACCTCCTCGATGACGCGACCGTCACGCTTTGCGCGCTGATCGACCACGACGATACGATAGAAGGCGTAGAACTTCCTACCCATACGCTTAAGACGAATCCTGGTTGCCAAAATTGGCTCCTTATCTGTTTAGAGCGCGGATTGCCGCTCCTTGTGGGTGAAGGTGCGTCGTCCACTTCTCCCCATGCTGACAGGTTTGAGGGCTCCTTCAACATGGACAACAAGTTGGAAGTATACCTCATTTCATGGACGCGAATGCGTTTGCTTTCTCATTTCTCGTTCTTGTTTTTTGAGCTCTCTCACCTTTTGTTCAGCAGGGTGGAACACAAACCAGCGCGTGGTACCCCAAGTGTGGATTGCAGGAATCTTGGCGATGGCAATCCCAAGAAGTGTGCCTAATAAAATAAGCCAGCTAGCCACGTCATAACGAGCGACGAGCAAGAGAACAAAGATGCATAACACAAGCGTTCCTAAGCTTCTTTGCCAGGTTTGCTGTTGCTTATCCATCTGATCAACTCGCCACGGAAGAAAACCGTAAATGATGCCAGCAACAACGCCGGCACATGTCACGACGATGGTAATCACAATTTCAAGCGTACTCACTGAGCAACCTGCCTTTCTCAACTGTCCTCATCGATCATTTCGTCGTTATCGTCACTCTCCTCGTAGGCGTCGGTTCGTTCGATGAGACGATGCTGATGGATCAGTCCGTCAACTTTCGGATTATCAATAATGTGATGGAAAGTGTCGCTCTGCGCGCTCACGCCTGCAATTTCAGCAATTACTTCTTCGTAACTCGTCTCTTCCACGCGATGTATCGCGCGCACAGTTCCTTGGCGCAGAACAATGATGGTGTCGCACACAGCAAACACATCAGGCAGATCATGCATCACCATGAGCACTGTCTTTCCCTGGGAACGCAGACTGCTCAAGTATTGCAACACTTCTCCTGTTTGCATGACGGAGAGTGAGTTGGTGGGCTCGTCGAGCAAAATAAGAGATGGATCGCTG
>CASERW010000060.1 GCA_949290445.1 Aeriscardovia aeriphila
ACCAGCCGGCGACCACGAGCGAACAAGCCACAACCGAGGAGGAGTGAATGAGCGACACCATTACGCTCACCGGAATCCGCATCGAGGCGGCACACGGCGTTCTCGCCAAGGAAAAGCAATACCCGCAAACCTTCATCGTCGACGCCACACTGCACCTCGATTTGAGCAAGGCCGGGCTTTCCGACAAGCTTTCCGATACCGTCGACTATGGCCAGATCGCTCGCCGCATCGTTTCCACGGTGAAAAGTGAACAGGTGAACTTGCTCGAGCATTTAGCCAACAAGATTGCCACCGCCATTCTTCTCACTCCGGCCATTGAAGCGGTGGATGTGACAATCCATAAGCCGCAAGCGCCGCTGGTCGTGCCGTTCAGTGATGTGAGTGTGAGCATTCACCGCACACAAATGCCGATCCGCTCGGTGCGCGAGCAGGCGCGCGAGGAGGCGGGCGAGACTGATGAGGTGCTCTACGGCTCGAGTGTGAATGCCCGTCAGGAAGCTGATGCGCGCGATGTTGTCGACAGCGCGGGAACAGGTGGAGAGACGACTGCAGCTTACGACGCCGACGCTGCACCAGAGCCAGAAGGCGAGCACAGCCCGCGAGTCCACCACGCCATCATCGCCATGGGCGGTAACTTGGGAAACGTCGCCAGCACACTACGCCAAGCAGTGGTGAGCATGGACGCGCTCAAAGGAAACCAGATTGTGGGAATCTCGCCACTGTATCGCACCACGCCGTGGGGGATGGAAGAAAACACTCCTGATTTTCTCAACGCTGTAGTGGAACTCGACACCACGATGAGCGCGCCTCAACTGCTGCAAGCTCTCCAGCTCATCGAAGCAGCACACGGTAGAACACGTGAAGTGCATTGGGGTTCCCGTCCTCTCGACCTCGACATCATCGATTTCGACGGCATAGTCTCCACGCATCCTGACCTCACTCTTCCGCACCCGCGCGCCTGGCAGAGGGCTTTCGTGCTCGCACCTTTGGCTGATATCGACCCTGATTTCGAATTCACCGGCGAGCATGGTGGCCCGGTGACGGAGCTTCTCAAGCACGCTCCTGACCGTGATGGTGTGGAAATGGTGTCGCAAACCTGGATTCTGGGCAATGATGCCGTCAATGACATCCCGACTTCTGAGGAAGGAAAATAAGGTGAAGATTCGCCGAACTGCGTGGTACGTTATGGCGTTAGCCGGCGTAGCAGGCCTGATTGTTGGCGCACTGTTCGCGCTCGTCACGCAGAACCTTCCTGTGACGCTGTTGGGCGCGAACTGGCTGGTTCCTGCGCTGTTAATCTTGGTGGGTATTGTTGTCGGCGTGTTCGGCTGGCAAGTGCACCGTTACGTCAAGGGAGACTTGCCCTTTCTTGACCCTCAGCGAGCCTTCATGACGCTGGCTTTCGGAAAGGCGCTTGAAATTGTGGGGCCTGCGCTGATGGGCTGGTATGTAGGCCAGTTGCTCGTCATCGCCGTTCACCCGGATTCCCCGTGGGCGCAGCACACCATGGTGGAATGCGGTGTTGCAGCGCTGGCGAGCTTGGTGGACCTGATTGTGGGAATTGTGGTCGAGCATTGGTGTGAGTTGCCACCGATTGATGGGCCAGAAAACCCAACGGTGAAAGCCAACCAGAAGCGTCCTGTTGCTGACGCGATGCAAAAGAAGGAAGAGCAGGTGAAGAAAAAGTCCTGCCATTTTCCCTCTTCCCGCAACAATTGACTCAAGAGATGACACAATAGAAGTATGAAGAACTTTCGACTGACTGCAGCTCGCGACAACAATTCCGTCGCTATGGTGATGACAGATACGGAAACGGGAGCTGAGCGCGTAGAAGTGTACCCAGCTGAGCAAACCTACCCACTGCTGACGGATCGCTACCACAACGAGCTGGGAAACCTTTTTGTCGACCTTCTCGATGCGGTGGCTGGCTTTGGCCCTGAAGGTGTGAAGCCGGGCAGCAATAAGAAGGCGCAAGCAGCAGCGAAAGACCCTTCTGTCACTTTACGAACTCTGACTCGCCGCGCGGTGAAAGTAGTCTCGGACGGTTCGGGTTCTGTCGGCTCGCGCTATGTGGATGCGCGCGATTTATGGACGCATATGGAGCAGCAGGCTCTCTCTCTGCTCGTTCAGCGTGACGCTCCTGCCGTTACTGATGTGTTGAAGGGCAATAATTGGCGTAAAGCTCAGCCTCTAGCGCACACGCGCATCGACCCGCAGGCATGGTATGTGGTGAACGTCTACTCGCGCTCCAATGTGAGCAAGGATCCGATCACGTGCTACAGGGGAGTGACGGCCCTTCTGGAGGCTTTGGTCGCTGAGTTTGGTGAAAGCTCGGAGGTTGCCGAGCAGGTGGCCAGTTTGCGCAAGTCGATGAATAACGACCTCGACTTTCCAACATACCGCCAGATTTCCAGGCTGGTGAAGGATTCCAACATGTTGGTCTTCCACAATGACCAGCAGCTGGCTGATTGGATTCGCTCGCAGGCTTCCGGCTCTCTTCCAAAGGCAGAGCAGGCGGTTAACTCGGATACTCCCGCTTTGGTGAAGGTGCGCTCGTGGCGTGGCCCGCAAATGGTGGTAGGCGACCAGCAGGATTCCACCGACCAGGTGAATGAGGCCTTGGACGAGTTGAAGGATGGCAAGCCGGTCACCGTGGCGAATCTGGCGAACCGTTTGGCTCCGCGCGTGAAGGCGGCGGCGAAGAAGGCGGCGAAGAAGACTTCGCGTAAGGCGGGCGCTTCTTCGTCTTCGGCGTCCTCTTCTTCTGCATCGTCTTCTCGCGCTAACGGTTTGACAAAGAGCTCGTCGAAGGCGAAAACTCGCCGCAAGCGCTGAGAGCGTCTTTTCTCTGCCGTTTCGGCTACTTCTTCCTCAACTTGTTGTATCCCTTGCTGCACTCTACTCAAGCGCACTCTGTGGAGAGATAATAGACGTGTAATTCTTTGTCTCTTGAAAGAAGGCAAGTGATGAACAAGGGTGTTCTGAGCAGTACGCATGGTGTGCCAGGCAATTATGCTCATGTTGAAGCTAGTGATGACGACATGAGTTTAGGTAACAGTGAAGATCAGCTTCACTTTGCAGGTTGGTGGCGACGTGCTGGAGCCTACTTGCTTCGTATTGTCATTCCAACATCATTTCTTTCACAAATTATCGGTACCCTCGTGTTCCACAATTCCGCCCCTGACGGTTGGTGGGGAAGCGCGCTACTTTGGGGCTCGTTCGTTGTTGTGTGCGCAGTCACCAATTGAGTTGCGTCGCACGGTACCACATGGACAGATCGTGTTCTTCATACGCAGGTTTACTCTCTGAGAACTGGTAAACCAGCCGGTCGTCTTGTGCTTCTCATCCGAGAATTTCTTCATATTCTCGATTTTGCCTGCCTTATTGGCTTCCTTTTGCCTTTCATCACAACACACAAGCAAACTGTTGCTGATCTGATTATGGGAACCGTTGTTCTCAACACGCAGGAAGATTAACACCTCGAAAACCGACGATTGAACAAAAAGAAATGAGATTACCACAGTGGACTAGGCGCTGTGGTAATCTCAAGAAATTTCGCTTCACTCACTCTACGAGCGGTTCTGCTCAGTGCGTTTGTGGTACCCGGATCATGGCTTCCTGGGTAATCTCAGCGCGAAGCTTGCCATCCTGGAAGACGCGAGCGCGGCACAAAGCGCGAGAATGACGGGCAACAGGTGCGTCTTGAACGTAGAGATGCCAGCGCGTCACATCAATCGACTCATACCACCACATCGAATGGTCGAGCGAGGTGAAATTCATGCCCGGCACCGAATAGCTCAAACCAGCACGGCGCAAAGCAGGCTCCATCATAATCTGGTCGCAACCAGTGGCCAGCAGCGCACGCTGCAGCAGCTGATCCTTCTTCACCTGGGCGAGCGCATCAGCATCCATACCCGGCGTCGTTGCACGCATCCACACCATTTGAACGCCACGACGGCCCTGCTCACTCGTATCCGGAGCCAGAACAACAGGGGTTTCGCAATGGCGAATATCCCAGCTGGACTCGTTAGCAAAATAATTCGCCAACGGGGACTTCTTGGCGAACGGTTCCATCAGTGAAATCGAGCTGGGCAGGCTTTCTGGGTCGGGAACGTCGCTGGGCTGCTGATCGGCAAAGGCCAAACCTTCCTGGCCAGCAACCTGGAAGCTCGCAATTGCCGTGAGTAGGGTTTTCTCACTTTGATAGGCGCGGATGGAACGCTCGGAGAAACTGCGACCATCGCGTAGCACTTCCACGCGGTAGTCGATAGGCTTACTCATATCGCCCGGTGAGACGAAATAACCATGGAAGGAGTGTGGCAGACGTCCTGGCTTGGTTTCCACGCTCATTCCTGCGCTCATCAGAGCTTGTGCCACCATTTGGCCTCCGTAGACGCGCCCGGTGGGGAAGTAGAGGCTTGGTGCGTTGAAGGTGCGCACTTCAGGAGATTCTTCGATGATGGTTTCCGCCACTTCTGCTGCGTGACGCTGGTCGGTGATGTCGTCGGCGCGAACAGCGTTGACGAGGTTTTCAAACGGTGATTTTTCACCCATACTGATAATCCTTAGTCGGTCATGACGAAATTTGGGGAAACGGCCTTCGCGAGCCCAAGCTGTGCTACG
>CASERW010000061.1 GCA_949290445.1 Aeriscardovia aeriphila
CCTGTCTTGGGCATCCTGACCTGCCTCGGGCTGATGCTCTTCCTGCCCGCCGACACGTGGATCCGGCTCGTCGTGTGGATGCTCGTCGGCCTCGACATCTACGTGGGCTACGGCCTCAAACGCAGCCACCTCGAACCGGGCGTCGCCAAGCGCCGCGGCGCCTGGCTCATCAACGCCCTGGGCCTCGGGCTCGCCGTGCTGTGCGTCGTCACGGGCTTCTGGCACCAGCAGACCGTCGGCTGGGGCGAAAGCAAGCTGCTCCTCGTCATCGCCACGGCCTTCGCGGTCAGCCATTTCGCCTACTACACCTGGCGGTGGTTCCGCGCATGACGGGTGCGGCAACGCCTCTGCATCCCCCAGCCCTGACCGTTTTTCCTGTCGCAGTGACAGAAAATCCTATCGCAGTGACAGGATTTTCTGTCACTGCGATCGTTTTCACGCCTTCCCTTGCCGGATAAACGGCCAAAACTCAGAGAAATGCAAATTAACTCGCATTTCATTTGGTTAGGATATCTTTATTTCGTACGTTTGCCCTTGTGGAACGTAAGTCGGAGACGCTTTTCACTACCGGAGTTTGAAACAAAGCCAGCCCGGAGAGCGGAAACGCGCATTCACTTTCAAAATTAACCTTCAAAAATTGTTTACCTATGAAAGAACTTATCAAAAAAACAGGCTTACTGCTGATGGTCCTCTTCGCAGGATTCGCGGTTTCATCATGTAGCGACGACGACGATCCTCCCGGCGTCCAGGGCGACCTGGTCGGCACGTGGCGCGTGGTCAGTTCCTACTGGGCTGAGTATGAGGACGGCGCGCTCTACTATGAGAGCAACAACAGGAGTGAACTCGCTCAATGGCTCGAGGACAATTGCCTCACCACACAAACAGGCCAACCATACCAGCCGACAACAGGGACACGAGAATTCCCGAGAGAATGAGACGGCCCACATTACGAGCGATCAGATCATTCTTCTCTTTATCGACCAAGCCCTTGAAGCAGCCAGTGACCATGCCCACCGTGCTGAAGTTAGCGAACGAGGTAATGAACACGATGAGCACTGCCTTATAGTGCTCTGCGAAGGTTGCAACTGTACTGGTAATCTGGGTCATCACCACAAACTCATTCGTCACGAGCTTCATTCCCATAAAGCCAGCCATGTCCCAAGCAGTTGAGGGGTCAAGGCCCAGAAGCAGGGATGGAATGTAAAGGAAGACACCCAAAATGTGTGCCAAGGTGAGTTGAGGGTTGATCAAGCTCAGCAACTTGTCAATGAGGGCGGCGAGTGCGACGAAGGCGATGACGTTTGCTGCGATGATGAGAATCAGGCGGCCAGCACCCAAAATGGAGTCGCCCAGGAAGGAGAAGAAGGGCTCGCGCTGAGGTTTCTCGACAGGCTTTTGCTGTGCGGAAGACTTGTTCTCGACAGGCTTCTTCTCCTCGTCGGCGGCTGGCTGAGACTTTTCAGCGACGGCGGCAGGCTGCACCTCTTCAGTAGACGCTGGCTGCGCTTCTGAAGCGACAGCTTGTGCACTCTCCACAACTTGAGCACCCTCAACAGCCTGAGCATCAGTCAAAGTGGCAATCGTATCCTCCGCTTCATCCACATGAACCGGGTAAAGCAAGTTGACCACGATCAGAGCATTAATGCAGTTCAGCGGAACAGCAGTCAACACGTACTGGGCAGGAACCAACTGAATATACGACGCCAAAATCGACGCAGTCACGCAGCTCATTGACATCATAGCCAGCGTGAGGTTTCTTGCAGGCTTCATGCGCTTCAACTGCAATTGTGATACGGCAAGAGCCTCAGTATTGCCCAGAAACATCATTTCAACAGCAAAAAACGATTCGAACTTCGGCTGGCGAGTAATAAAACTCAGGCCTCGCCCAATCCATTTGATAATCCAGGGCAGCACGCCAATGTACGTCAAAATGTCGAACATCGGCACCACAAGAAGGATCGGCAACAGTGCTGAGGCAATAAAATTCACCGGAGCAGGGTGGATACCTTCCGGGCCTACCCAATTGGCAAAGGCAAAATTAATACCTTTATACGCAACCTTGACCAGCTCGTTGAAACCAGCGGCTGCACCTTGCACGATGCTTCGCCCCACACTAAAGGAAGTGAGGAACCATGCGATGAAAATGTTGAACACCATCATGATGCCGACGGACAGCCACTGAATATGTTTCTTATCGTGGGAAAATAGCCATCCTATACCCACGAATACGACAATTCCCAGAACATTGAGTGCAAGATACATTCTCTACTCCATCTCCTTATGCGTAAGTCTTTGGGATTGTCTCATACAAGCTGGCCAGCAACACTCCCCAGTGAAATTCAGTTTTGGGTTTCAGATTGTCAGGACAAGGAAAAACGCGGAGTGGCAATCTCAAGCGTTCTGCACTATGAGTTATGATGCACTGCGTTTGTGAAAGCGAGCAGAAGCTTAGGGGAAAGATGGCTCAGCTGTATTACCGGTACGGAACGATGAATTCTGGCAAAAGCATCGAAATTCTCAAAGTTGCCCACAATTATGAGGAACAAGGGAAGTCTATTGTTCTCATGACCTCTTCCCTCGACACGCGAGAAGGCTATGGAATTATTGCTTCGCGCATAGGGCTGAAGCGTGAAGCTGTCGCGATCACCCCTCAGATGAACGTTTTTGAATATGTGCACGCACTCTCCTTCCACCCTGATTGTGTTCTCGTCGACGAATGCCAGTTTTTGACGAAAAACAATGTGTACGAGCTCGCGGCCGTGGTCGATGAGCTGGGCATCCCCGTGATGTGCTTCGGCTTGAAGAATGACTTCAGCAATCACCTGTTTGAAGGCTCTTATCATCTGCTGTGCATGGCAGACAAGATTGAGGAAATTAAAACGATCTGCCAATTCTGCAAGCACAAAGCAACCATGGTTTTGCGCACTGACAACGGCAAGCCAGTGTACGAGGGTGAGCAAATTCAGATCGGCGGTAATGAAACCTATATCCCCGTGTGCAGAAAGCACTGGTTCCACCCTGCTTTGTAATCTCTCTTTCACCTGGAAGAATCGCCAGAATCTCCACAAATCAATTTCCCGCTTTTCTTACTCGTTAAGCAGTGCAGGAGTATCCTTTTCTTAACCTCGCATGGGGTATGACTCTGATCAAAGGAGCTGAGATGAAGGAAAAGCATATTCCTTCTGCACTCATGGCGAGTCTTATGGGAATCATCATGATGCCTATCACACAGGTATGAGATGTTTGTTACGAAAACTCCTCTGCAAACTTCTCGCGAAGTTAAGGAACAGAATTCCCTCAAGCATGCCGTATGGAGAGGTAGTCGCTTCGGAACTGCGTGAAGATCTCCTCCAGTGCATTCGGTTCCGAGTATGAATTATTGATAAGCTCAAGTCCTTTGTGGTTCCCGACACTCGAGAAAACGCAACCCGCGTAGGCTTTCCACAAGGGCGTCATCCGGGTAAAGCTCGTTCATCAATATGGCTATTTCCTGCGCACAGAACTTATGGCTATCGGCTTTCCCCAGATCATTGGATTTTGAGAGAATGTCCGCGAACCGAAGGATGCCCGCTTTCTCCTTGTCTGTAAACAGCGCGCCTTGCCGGTCTTGATCCATGCTGAAGGCATGCATCCCGTTGCCTTTGAGGAGTCGCGCATACAGCTTCCCGAGATAATCATTGTTTTTCGACCTCGGTGAAGATAGCCGACCCTAGCGTTCTTTTACCAGCGTTCATAGGTCGACATCTCCTTCCATGACATGCTGCATGATCTCGTTGCTTTCTGTTTCGGCTTGATTGAGCGGCAGGGTGAAGAAATAGGACGAGGGGTTCTGCAGTCCAGCCTCCCTGATCTTTCCGGCGATGTAGTCCTCGTGGGTTTTGATATCCTGGATCATTTTCAGGTGCATGCGTTCCCTGAACTGGTCATCGTCGTAGCCGTCGGGGATCAGGCTGAGCGAGTATCCGAGGAACACGCCGAACGATGTCCCATATGAGGCGTTCTTGTGCTCCTCTGGGATAACGTAGCTGGTCAACAGTTTCAGATCGTCTTCTTCGTAAAAACGGTCCAGTGCCGTTTTTTCGATAAGGAGCAGCTCGCTGTCTTCATGATTCGCGATGCGAGATATTTTCTCGAATGCGATGTTGATGGCGTCCTTGATA
>CASERW010000062.1 GCA_949290445.1 Aeriscardovia aeriphila
TTTGCACTTCTGAGCACATTGGGCTGCAGGAATGCTTGTGGATCCACTTCGTGGGAGGTGGTGATGTTCCACGTGACACTTTGGCCTGCTGGGAGGCTGACGAGGCCGCCGGTGATGCGCGCTTGTGGATCTACTTTGTCGACCATGCTAAACAGGTCGCGCGTGTAGCTCGTCGCGGTGACGGTGAGCTCGTAGGCGGTTTCGCTCAGTCTGGTCACGTTGGCCCTGAAAGCGTCTGCTGGTACTTGCAATTGCTGGTCGATTACTTCGCTGGGGTTGTAAATCACTTGTTCATAGCCCTCGGCGCTGGCGACGATGATCTCGTTAGTCTTGTCGTCGAATTTCGTGAGATTATCACTCAGCACTACTCGCAGCTGCTTTCCTGACTCGATCGTGGCTGCGATCACCTCGCTGGCTCGTACCTCGCCCGCGAATGTTTGCCGTGAAACAGTCCACTCCCCCGACCATGTTTCACGTGTGTCATTGACAGCAATGAGCGCGAGCTGGTCGTAAGTGAATTCACCTTCGCCTTCAAAGGAGAGGTTGTCACGAAGCTTGTCCGACACTTCTTCCTGAATAGTGGCAAAGCGGGGTGCAAACACTCGTTGTGAGGCGTACCACAAAGGCTTGCGGTGGCCATCAAAGTCGACAGCTGCCCACGAGACGACAGGCCAATCATCATTGAGCTGCCAGATTAAAGCACCTGCGTTGACAGGTTCCAAAGAGCGCATGTAGGCTACACCGAACTCGATGGCGTGGGCTTGCTGGAGCTGAGTTGCCCAGTGCCAATCTTGAGGGTCAGCCCATTCATCGCTAGGAAGTAGCCAGGAGCGTGAGCCATCAGGGTTGATCGTCACATCAGAAATGCTGCCTGGGGTCAAGTGTGAGCGCATGCCACGGGCGAGCTTGATCTGGCCCATATTGGCTTTCTGGTGGGTGAGCATTTGCTCGCCCTCCAAGCTCAGAGGCTCGTCATGAACGCTGCCAACCAAAGTGGACCATGCAGGAGGCGCCTGGTAGCCGAATTCGTCAGCAAAGCGAGGGTGATAATCTCGATAGGCCTTGTAATCGCGGCGATTCCACACATCCCAAATATGGATCGTGCCATCGCGGTCACTGTTGGCAGCGACTTGATCGGTAAAGCTCATCGGAGAGCTCGGCAGGTACACGTGAGTGGGGTCAAGCTCGCGCAAAAGCTTGGGGAAGATCTGTGAGTAATAGAGATCTCCCCAGCCCTTCTCGCTGTAACCGCGAGAATTGCGCGGCAAATCGTCGTCACGAAGCATCGGTTGGTAGCCCCAGTCAGCATGAGCCACATAGTTTTCGTTGGAGCCGTTCCACACCACGAGGCTGGGGTGAGAGCTTAAGCGGATAATCTGCTGCTCGGCTTCTTGGGTGATGCTGGCCACGGTTTCTGGGTCTTCGGGGTAGGCGCCGCAGGCGAGCATGAAGTCTTGCCAAACCATGATGCCGTAGCGGTCTGCAAGCTCGTAGAAGGTGTCTGTTTCGTAGATGCCACCACCCCAAACGCGGATCATGTTGGAGTTGCTCTCCACGAGGTCGCGGAAGGCTGCTTCGTAACGTTTGCCGTCGAAGCGGGTGAGCAGGGCGTCGCCAGGAATCCAGTTGTAGCCATGCGCATGGATAGGCGTGTTGTTGATGATGATCTGGAATGCGCGGCCCGCATCGTCAACAGAAGTGTTGATTGCTACTGAGCGCAGGCCGATGTTGTGTTCGGCGTGAGCGTGCTGTGTGCTGACGCTTAAATAATAAAGCGGTTGCTTGCCGTAACCGAGCGGCCACCACAGTTGTGGGTTTTCCACGTGCAACACGACGTGAGCTTCGTTGCGGCGAGTTTCAACAACTCCTTCTTCCTCGCATACGAGCGTGCCGTCAGGAGCTGTGAGGCTGACGTGAACGGGGACGTCGCTTCTGCCTTCTAAGTAGTTGTTCGTGGTAATGGCATGGTTGACGCCTTCGCGTTCGATGCGAGTGATCACTTCGACGCGAGCGGATCCGTTTTCTTCAAGGCTGACAAGTGGGCGGACGGAATCGATGCGTTCACCATCCCAGCAGTCCAGGCCGATGGGTTGCCAGATTCCGCTGTTAGCGATGTCAATTCCCCAGTCCCAACCGAATTGGGAGCTTGGTTTGCGTATCTGGTTGAAAGCATGATGTTCGGTGTGGGGTAGGAAGCCGATTTTTTGCTCACGAGCGTTGGAGTAGCGCACAGGCGATGTCAGAGAAATGGTAATCTCGTTTTCCCCTGGGTGAAGGTAAGGCCTCACGTCAAAGCGGTATGCGAGGTAGTAGTTGTCCGTGTGGCCGACGACGCGAGAATTGATGCAAATGTCAGCAACAGTGTCAATTCCATAGCAGACGAGGTCTTGGCGAGTATGGGACAGCTGTTCGGCGGTGGGGGTGAAGGTGGTGGAGTACTGCCAGTCGACGTCGCCTACCCATTGCAAAGTCGCTTCGTTGCTGCCATCGTAAGGGTCGTCGATCAGGCCCGCGTCGAGCAGGGCGACGACTGCTTCGCCAGGTACCGTGGCCGCAATCCCCCTGCTCAGCACTTCTTGCAGGTGCAGGTCGGGGATGACTTCAGGGTTGAGGGCGCGTAAGTGCCATGCTGAAGGCAGAGCTGAAAAAGTTGATGGAAGCATCAGCTGATCTCCTATCTCGTCGTTGAGAATTCATTTTCTAAATAAGAGAATACCTTAACCGCTTCAGAAATGGTAGTGGTTTGAGATTATCAGCACTGATAATCGTGAACAAATGATAATCGTGAACAAAAAGCCAGTACCAGCAAGCCTACACCCAAGTAGTGCTCACTAATACTGGCATTGTCGCGCATCCTGACACTCTCGCACTGAAATTAACTGAACAGCGACACTGGCTGCCGCCACAGCTAATAGCAAAACTGGCTGCCGGCAGGAAACCAAGCCGGCCACCGACGGGAAAGCCACCCGTAGCCGACAGAAATCAGCGACGCAAGCCAGGCTTAAATCTGGTTAGAGTGCGCAATTTCGCTGTAACGAGTGGCAGAATCCTTCCAGATGCGCTCCTGCGTGTCATAGTCAACGCGAATAATGCCGAAACGCTTGGAATAACCAGAACCCCATTCGAAGTTATCGAGCAAACTCCACGCATAGTAGCCAATCACCGGAACGCCGGCTTCAATGGCATCAGCCATCGCCTTAACGTGATCGTTTAAGTACGCCACACGCTTCGGATCATGAACAATCTTGGTGCCATCAGGCTCAACGCTCACCTCATCCTTCCAGGCAGAACCGTTCTCAGTAATCATGAGAGGAAGAGAGGGGAAACGACGATGCAAATCAAAGAGCAGCTTCGTCAGTTCCTCAGGGTTCTGGCTCCATCCTGTATCCGTCAACTCGCCTTCGCCAGGAAGGTAAGCGACATCTTCCAAGCCAGGGACAGGCGGTTGCTGAACGCGATCAGCTGCACCTTGAGGAACAGGAACGCCACCAGCGTTGGAAAGCGAACCCGAAGTAGAAAGAGCTGCCAGGCCAGCAGCATCTTCACCCTCAGCAGGCTTCATTGCCTTGGCGGCAAGTTCAGCCAAATGACGGCGATATGCCATCTTTTCCGTAATCGGAAGGCGCTTGAGGTACACCGTGGAAGCAGAGTAGTAATTGACACCCAAAGAGTTGATTGACTGATGGATAATCTCCACATCGCCAGGCTTGACGAAGCTCCAATCCGTCCAGTCGCGAGTCAACTCGAAAATTTCGGGATCATAGGCGCCTTCGAGCATTGGCCCGAGGAACACTTCGTTATCCAACAAGTTTTGCATATGCTCAGCGAGCAGGTCGTCAGCGCTGTGAGAAGCAGCATTGCGAATCTGAAGGTTTAAGGTGACCGAGCACTTCGCCTGCTCACCCAACTCTTCCCGAATAGCCTTGATTGCCAGGCCGTGAGCCAGGTTCAAATGGTGAACTGCTGCCAATGCCTGAGCATAGTTAGCAATGCCCGGCGCATGAATGCCAGAACCATAGCCCAAATATGCAGCGCACCAAACCATAGCCCAAATATGCAGCGCACCACGGTTCGTTCAAAGTGGTCCACGTATCCACGCTCGAACCGAATTGACGGGCGAGTTCACGCGCATAATCGGCAAAGCGGTAAGCCACCTCACGGTTTGCCCAGCCACCAATATCTTGCAAGTACTGTGGCAGATCCCAATGGTAGAGCGTCACCACTGGCTTGATTCCCGCCTTCACCAGCTCAGAGATGAGCGAGCGATAGTAGTTGATGCCCTCCTCATTGACAGGCCCATCAAGGCTAGGGAAAACGCGCGACCAGGAAACGGAGAAGCGGTAGGCCTTCACGCCTAGCTTCTTCATCAGCGCAACATCTTCCTTGTAGCGGTGGTACTCATCGCACGCAACTGCACCAGAAGAACCGTCAGAAATGTTGCCAGGAACTGCGCAATACGTATCCCAAATGGAAGGCGTGCGGCCACCTTCCTGTGCAGCACCTTCTACCTGATAAGAAGCAGTAGCTACTCCCCATGTGAAGCCTTGAGGAAAAGTAAACGTCATAAGAACTCCTTCACACCGT
>CASERW010000063.1 GCA_949290445.1 Aeriscardovia aeriphila
GTAGCGAAGCGCATCGCCTGCAGCGGGCGAGCTCGTCGAAGGCGAGCTACAGCGTACTGATAATCTGAAGCGTTGAGAAACGTGAGTAAACGGTAAGAAGGACGGAAGGTAGAGTCGTGGCACATGATTCCCGTGAAACCTCTGAGAGTATGAACGACAGTTCTGCTGAAGAGTTTCTGCGTCATATGTTCTCCGATGGCGAGTCCCTCGGCTCTGAACTGGCAACGGAAACACAACAATTCCACGCCATTCAGAACACGAAGTTCCCGCATCCCCAGTACACGCGCGTCATCGCCGTCGCCAACCAAAAAGGTGGCGTGGGTAAGACGACAACCGTGGTGAACCTGGCAGCAGCCTACGCAGAAAAGGGCTTCAACGTGCTCGTCCTCGACATGGACCCGCAGGGCAACGCCTCCACCGCTCTCGGCATCCCTCACGACGACCCTAACCAGCCGAGCATGTACAACGCTTTGGAAGGTGAGATCCCGCTCTCCGACGCCGTTCAGCAATGCCCTATGTTCCCAACCCTCGACGTCGTGCCTTCGAACATCAACCTTTCCGGTGCAGAGCTCGAGCTGGCCGGTTACGACGATGGCACAGTGCGCGTCCAGTTCTTGCGCAACGCCCTGGCCGAATACCTCAAAACATGCGGTAAGCGCTACGAATACGTGTTCATCGACTGCGGGCCAAGCTTGGGCCTGCTCGTGCTCAACTGCCTGTGCGCGGCAGAAGAGGTTCTCATCCCGATTCAGGCCGAATACTACGCGCTCGAAGGTTTGAAGATGCTGCTGCAGTCGATTCAAAACGTGCAGCAGATGTTCAACCCGCAACTGGTAATCTCCATGATGTTGGTCACCATGTTTGACCGACGAACCGTGCTGAGTAGGGAAGTCTATTCCCAAATCGAGCAGTATTACCCGACCGTGCTGCTCAAAACCATCATTCCTCGCGGCGTGCGCGTCTCGGAGGCGCCCAGCCACGACCAAACAGTAATTACTTACAACCCTCAGTCTTCGGGAGCTATAGCTTACCGAGAAGCAGCCCTCGAGATTGCCATGCGGGGGAATGCACATCCAGTCACTGCCAGGCCACACCAGCCAGCGGGCAATACTGGTAACGATAATTCTGGTAGTGAGACTGGTAGTGGAGCCACCCTCCACGAAGCCGAGTAAGGGGCAGGTATGGCGGCACATCTTGGTTTAGGCAAGGGCCTGGGAGCACTGTTCCCAAACCTCGAGCCCAATAAGAAAAAGAAGCCAGCAACTGCTGCAAACAAGCCAGCAGACGCTGCACAACAAAGCGAACAAGGCGTTGCAAGCCAGCAGAGTGCGAATAGTGCGATTACTGGCGTGAACGGTGGTGCAAATAGTGGCACTGTTCACGGTGCAAATGGTGGCGCAGGTAACAATGCAGACAACGCTGTAGTGGGTCAAGCCCCTCTCGTCGCACAAGTCTCCCCAGCACCACTCAACGCCAGGCGAGCACACCCAGTTCTCAACCCCGGCATTTCCGACGTCAACACGAGCAGCTTGCCAACAGGCCCTGGCATGGCACCAGCCGCTCCGATGTACGCTTTCACCGCTGACGTCAACGAAAACGCTCCAGCTCAGCAAGCTACCAAGCCATCTGCAGCGGAAAAGGCTGCACCTGCGAAGGCCGCAGCGGAAAAGGCTGCTGCGCCTTCTGCAGACGCACAGCCTTCTGCAACTTCTGAGCCTTCTACACCGGCAAAGCCAGCCAAGCGCGTGAATAAGGTGAAGGCCAACCTTGCCGAGCAGAAGAAGGCAGCTGGTTCTTCCAACAGCTCTGCTCGCAAGAGCGCTCGTCGCAAGCACCTGCCAAGCTGGGATGAGATTTCCCGCCGCCCATCGGACATCTTCTTCGGAGACGATTCTCTCGACCTCACCCCGAAGGCTGCCAAGGCAGAGCAGACTGAAACGGTTGCAACGCCAGCCGCTGCGGCCGCGGATAACGTTCAGCCTGAGGTTGCTGAAAAGGCTGAAGCAACTTCTCAAGTGGAGACGGCCAATGCTGAAGTTGCAGCAAACGTGGCTGAACCGGCAAATGAGCCTGCAACTGAACCAGAGAAGAACGGTCAAGCTGCTGACGACGAGGCATTGCGCCCGATCCCACACGCTCGCTACGAGGAAGTACCCGCAGAAAGTGTGGTGCCGAACCCGAAGCAGCCGCGAACCATCTTCGACGAAAGGGACCTCGAGCAGCTGTCTGGTTCCATCCAGCAGGTGGGTGTTCTCGAGCCGATCGTTGTACGTGAAATCTCCGAGGATGACCCTCGCTACCAGGACGGTGCTCGCTTCGAGCTGATCATGGGCGAGAGGCGTTTAAGGGCCAGCAAACTCGCTGGTTTGCAGCGCGTTCCAGCCATCGTGCGCACCACTTCTGACGTGGAAATGCTGCGCGAAGCCCTGCTGGAGAACTTGCAGCGCGTCCAGCTCAACCCGCTGGAAGAGGCCGCAGCATATCAGCAGATGATGGAAGATTTTGGCCTGACTCAGGAAAAGCTCGCTCAGGCTGTCAGCAAGTCACGCCCACAAATCGCCAACACTCTTCGCCTGCTTCAGCTGCCGCCGAACGTGCAAAAGCGCGTAGCTGCTGGAGTTTTGACGGCTGGTCACGCTCGCGCCCTGCTCTCGCTCAAGGACCCGGCCACGATGGAAAAGCTTGCCCAAAAGATTGTCAAAGAGGGGCTTTCCGTCCGCTCCACAGAAGAGCTCGTCACGCTGGCTGCTCTCGACGCTGACCCGTCGAAGCAAGACCATATTCGCTCGCGCGCATTCTTCTGGAAGCAATCGGGCTGGCCAACTCGTTTGGAAAACCACTTCGACACCAAGGTGACGATGCGCGGAACAGAAAATAAGGGCCGTATTGAAATCACCTTCTCTTCGAAAGAAGAGCTTGACAGGATTACCAGCATGCTGATGTCGACAAAGTCAGAAGCTGACGACGGCTGGGTGTGATAAGACGAGAAAACCGGCAGGTGCTCACGCACCTGCCGGTTTTCTCTATTCGCAAGGTATCTGCTTTCAGTTTACCCATTTGTCCCTGCAGGGGAATGTGGTGAAACGAAAAAACCGAAGTGTTTCACGAAAAACATTCGACGCGGGTGAGAAAGCGCAGTGATAATCTCAAGCGTTGAGGTTGTCGAGGTACTCCTGAGCGTCAAGAGCGGCACGGCAACCCATGCCAGCAGCGGAAATAGCCTGACGGTAAACCGGGTCAGCAACGTCACCAGCAGCGAAAACGCCCTTCACCGAGGTGCGAGACGAGCCACCTTCTGTAACGATGTAACCGGCTTCATCAGTGGCAAGCTGACCACCCAAGAAGCCTGTTGCCGGGTTCGAACCGATAGCGACGAACACGCCATCAGCACCAACTTCCTGCTCTTCGCCAGTCTGGGTGTTCTTGACCGTCAACGACTCGACCTTGCCGTTGCCATTGACCTTCGTCACCACCGAATTGAGCATGAAATGAAGCTTCGGGTTCTGCTTGGCCTGCTCAACCATCACCTGGGAGGCGCGGAAGCCTTCGCGACGGTGAATGAGCGTGACCTCAGCGAAACGAGTGAGGAAGAGGGCGTCAGTAAAGGCAGAGTCGCCGCCACCGACCACGAAGACGCGCTTATTGCGGAAGAAGAAGCCATCGCAGGTTGCGCAGTAGGAGACGCCGAGGCCGCCGAGTTCCTCCTCGCCAGGAACGCCCAAGTGACGGTACGAAGAACCAGTAGAAACGATCACCGTTTTCGTGAGAACGACAGTGTCATCGTCCAAAGTGATAGCTTTCAAGCCATCCTCACGGGTGAGGTCGACGGAAGCAACATCCTGAGCGACGAAAGAAGCACCAAACTTTTCGGCCTGCTTCCGCATGTTTTCCATGAGCACCGGGCCATCAACGCCTTCAGGGAAGCCAGGGAAGTTCTCCACCAAGGTGGTGTTCAT
>CASERW010000064.1 GCA_949290445.1 Aeriscardovia aeriphila
GGAAGTGACAATCTTGTCGCGTAAGTCGCGAAGCGCGGCAAAGCCAGCCCTCACGCGCGACTCGTCAGAAACGTGAGCTCCCACCGTCATCAAACCAGCAAGCTCAACGCCTTCCGTCGCTGCAATGGCAAGGGCCTGCTCGTAAGCTTGGGCGGGATCGCACCCCGACTTTGACATTTCGCCCGACTCGTTGACTTCGAGGAACACTTTCTGCGCCGCACCGGCAATTCCACGTGAAACAAAGCGCTGGCCGATTTGAGCCGCCTGCTGAGCGCTATCGACAGATTCGATGGTCGAGACGATGCCTAAAACCTTGTTAATCTTGTTTTTCTGAAGCTGGCCAATGAGGTGGTAGTCAACGCCCAGCTGCTTGATGTCGCTGGCCAGGAGGGGCGCTTTGATCTGAATTTCCTGCGGCCTGTTCTCGCCGATCGCGCGAATCCCCGCGTTGAGAGCGACTCGAATTTCGCCGATATCGCGAGTTTTGGTAGCCGCTAAGATTGTCACTTCGGATTCATCTCGACCGCTCGCTGCACACGCCCGTGCAACTTCGTCGCGCACGCGCGCCACACCGTCACGGATTTCTTGCTCGCGCTGTGGTGTAATGACCTCGTTCGTCAGATCCTTGTGCTCCAAATATGCGACCATCGCTCCTCCTCAGGCCTCTAGCCTACTTTTCGCGCCGGATGAGTGGCAGCGCCGGCGAAATGAGGCCTACTGCGCGTAACCGTCTCGATCATCTGCATTCCTTTACCGCTACACCACCTTGTTCGCCACGACGGCTCGCACCCTTCGTATCGCGCTCCTCACAAACTGATGGAAAAGCGAGCCTCGAGGTCAGCTAGGTTGACGGAACGGTCCTGCTCTCCCGCTTGGCGCAACGCTTTCGCCAGATTTTCAGCCTGGAAGGATCGGTATTGTTTCACGAGATCATCTGCGCTGATATCGTGGCCATCGCCGATGCCCAAAATCCCAGCGAGGTAGCCCAACACTGCTTCAGGTTTGACTCCCTTGGCTCGCAAAGTGGCCAGTTCGAGGTCCTTATCGCGCTTGGCCAACCGCTTCCCCGCCGCATCCGTCAGCAGCGGAATATGCCAGTATTGCGGGTTCTGCGCGGTAGGCTCTTCCTGCCCTTGCTCACCTCCATCGTTGTTCATATCACTTTCAGCTCGAGTCGCACTCTCACTTCGCTCGCCTTCTCCGCGCACATCACTCTCATTGTTTGCCGAACTCGAAACCGGTACGTCCACAGCCTTGCTGGCGAGGAGGGCTTGACGAATCCAGATTTGCAGTGCGGTGGAGCGATCAAGATCGCGACCGCGCACGATCTGATTCACTCCTTGAGCAAGGTCGTCGTAGACGACTACGAACTGGTAGGCATAATGGCCATCAGCGCGTTTGACAATCGTGTCCCCTACATCCGTGGTGAGGTTCCATTTTTGTGCCCCGCACAAAACATCGGTGAACCTCACCACGCTCGCCGGGCATGTGGGCGAGGTTGGCACAGCAATGCGCAGGCTGTGTTGCCGCAGCTCGCCAGCGATGCCCTTGCGGATTTCTCGCGCTGTGCGCGGGCGAGCTGCTGGCCGCGGGTCTACCACGAGCTCGCCGTCAGGCCTGAGCCTGCCACCGTCCTCGTGGGAGTAATGCCTGCATGTGCCGGGGTAAATCACGAAACCATCCCCGCGTTGAGGCGCGCTGGCCGCGCGAATATCCGCCCTCGAGCAGAAGCACGGGTAAATCAGGCGATCCGAGCCCAATGCAGGCAATTGTTTCACGTCAAACTCTATGAGCTGTTTCATCGCCTCGCGGTACAGCTCCGTGCGCTGCGACTGCCAGATTAGTTCACCATCCCAATGAAGCCCCAACCAGGAAAGATCATCCATAATCCAGCGGTCTGCGTCGGGCATCATGCGCTCGTAGTCAATGTCCTCAATGCGCAAAACGATGGATCCGCCAGCTGCTCGGGCGGCCAGCCATGCCAGCAGCATGGCTGCGATGTTGCCGAGGTGCAAGCGCCCTGTGGGGCTGGGTGCGAAGCGCCCGACTATAGGGCTGCTAGCCTGCTCACTCATTTCACTCACACCTACTCCTCGCTGGTCATCGAACTTCCACGGCCCACTTCCGCCGCAGCAACCGCGCTCGCAGTCACCGTTCACACCGCTGACTTCCGCAACCGCCTTCACACAGCTTCCGCTCGCGCGGCCCACTTCCGCGGCCACCTCCATACGGCTTCCGCTCACGCGATTCGGCCGGTCCACTCCGGATTACTGTACTTGCTCTGCGCGAGTTCGCGAGCCTCTTTCAACACATCTTCGGGCAGCTGGTACGAGCGCAAACCCGGAACGAACTCATGCGCGTAACGGGCCATCGCTTCCATAATTTCGCGCCTGCTCATACCTGATTGGCTCTTCATCGGGTCAACGCGCTTCGCGGCAGACTTCACCGCGTGCGCCGCAAGCTTTTCTTGGTGTGGTCGCAAAACTTGCGTCATGGCAACCGCGTCAATGTCGTACGCCATGGTTGTGTGGTGTAGCACCGCTCCCGGAAGCTCAGTTCCCGGCAGCACCGCTCCCGGCAACACAGAACTCGGCACTCCTGCACCTGACAGCACCGCTCCCGCTTCACTCTTAGGGTACCTTCTCTGCGCAGCCCCACCGATCTTGCCAGCCGGGCTCACCACATCGTTCAAAGGCGCATGCGCAGCTTTAATCCCTACGCTTCGCAACGCTCCAATCGCCCACGCCTCGCACAAGCGGTACGCATCTTCAGAGTTCAAACCTTCAATAAAGTCACGGGGAACAGTCAGCGAATAGGTGATCGTGTTGCCTGGCTCGACGAACATTGCCCCGCCGCCGGTAATGCGCCGAACCACTGTGATTCCGCGCTCACGAGCCGCTTGCATGTTGACTTCTGCACTCAGCGACTGGAAAAGCCCAATAATCACCGCCGGGCTTGCCCACTCCCAAAAGCGAATGAGCGCCGGCATCTCGCCCTTCCTGGTCCGCTCGGCAATCACTTCGTCGACGGCCATCTGCATCGCGGGGTCAAAAGGCTGCTGGGCGGAAGTCTGCGGCTCGACAATGGCTAAATCGAGGGAATTCCAGCGCCTCTTCAGCTCGTCCCAGCTCAAGTTTGACGATGTGAGATTACCAGTATCGAAAGCATCCTGAGGTAAGCCAGGCTTCTTTCCTGCGCCCGCTTCACTCGCCGCACCAGCCGCGGCCGAGCTAGCTCCACTCGCCGCACTCGCAGCGCCTGCGCTCGCCACACTCTCTTCTGTCTGCTCACCCACAAGCTTTCCCGCTGCTCGGCGCACAGCGAGAGCCAAAGCCCTCGCATCCGTTCCTTCCAGATGTAGATTAGCTGGGATGGCTGCTGCAATGCGTTCCTGATAATCTTGAAGGCTCCATGTGAGGGGTGAGCCGGACAGCGCGCGCTCCACGGGAGCAAGGCTTGCGTCACCGCCGAGATCGTCGTCGGCAAAGAAGTCGCCGTCGAAACTCACCTCGCTGATGACGGGCGTTGCCAGGCTTTCCGCCGCAATCGTCGCTGAAATGAGCTTGCCATCGGGTTGCTTGTACGAACCGCGTGCACTGACCATCGTCTCTCCTCTCGCCCGGCTCTCTCACCCGGCTTCTCGCCCAGCTTCTCGCTCTCCCACTCTCGTAGTGGCGAGGGGAAACTGGCTGGGCTCAGCCTTTTGCAGGCAGATTATCACTCCGTTGCTCAGCTTGACTTCCTCCCCCGACTGAAGTCGGGGGATTCCTCCCCTCACGGGGAAGAGTTTCCTGTAGGTTTAGACGATTCACACTCTGTTGTTCACCGGAGTGTCGCTTCGGTGAGGCGTGAATCCCCGCAGGCTCGAACCGCCAGCCCGGCGGATAGTATGTTTACGGCGGCGTTCAGGTCGCGGTCTTGCACGGTATGGCAA
>CASERW010000065.1 GCA_949290445.1 Aeriscardovia aeriphila
TGTTCCTGCGTGCTCGTACGCGCAGGCGTGCCGCCAAGGCTGCTGTGACGAAGTAAGTGCTGCTAGGTGCAGTTACTCGCTGAGCTCAGTGGGGACCGGAAGCAATTGCCTTCCGGTCCTTTTTGTTTATGGTGAGCTTATGAGGTGTTGTTTGCCTTTCTCACAGCGTGCTGCGGCGCAAGGAGAAACGGTGTGGTAATCTGCCGGGAAGTGGTGAGGAGAGATAATGGTCAGTGCACGAGCTTCGTATAAACAACCTGATGGAAAGCTTATTTCTGCAACGATTGCCGCTACAAACGGTGACAATCTGGAGATAGGCGAGGTGAGCTTTGACGGTGACTTCTTTGCCGATGACGACCTGGGCACTGACGCAAGTTTAGAGCCCGTTGAACGCGCGCTTGCTGGCATGCCATTGGCCTTAAGCCTTCAAGATTATCAGGAACGTATTGCTCAGGCGATCCCAGGCAACCTCCATTTGGAGGGAACAGACGCCAGAGCGCTGGCTTTGGCAGTGCGCCGAGCAGCAGGCAAACTTACCGGTGAGCAAGCTGGTGTACCGGCTGTTGAGATGAGTAGCCACGAAGGTGACGGGCTGCGCGCGGCGAAAACAGTGAGTTTACCGGCCGATGCGTTTGACACTGGCAATCTCACATCGCCAAGCCTGAGCTGGGAAGAGCTGAAGAAACGGTGGAATAGCTTGGACCTGGCGATTGTTGAGCCGCAGACGTCCGCCGAGCAGCCCTTTGAGCCTGCGATGCAGATGGCCGTCGACGAAGTGATTGCCGAGCGTACCAGAAAAGGCCACATGCCGCCACTCATTCGTTTTTGGGAATGGGCGAGCCCTGCGGTGATTATTGGCCTCTTCCAGTCGCTGAGTGCAGAAGTGAATATGCAAGCAGCTCAAGAGCGCGGAATTACCGTGGTCCGTCGCATTACCGGCGGTGGTGCAATGTTCGTCGAACCAGGCAACACGATCACCTATTCGCTGACAGTTCCCCGCAGTTTTATTGACGGATTGGAATCAGAAGATGCCTACCGTTTGTGCGAAGCCTGGGCAATCGGAGCATTGCGCAGCGTAGGAATTAAGGCCGCTCATGCTCCTTTGAACGATGTAGTCAGTCCGATGGGAAAGATCGGCGGCGCAGCGCAGAGAAGGTATCCGCAAGAAAATGGTGGCGCCGTGCTGCATCACACAACCATGGCGTACGACATTGATGCTGTTGCAATGACTCAGGTTTTGCGACCTCACCAAGAAAAGCTGGCAGCTCACGCAGTAAAGTCTGCGGCAAAACGAGTAGACCCAATGAAAAGCCAGTCAGGAATGAGCAGGCGAGAAATTATGGATGCCATGGCTCGCTATGCGCATGAATTTGTTCCCAACGCGCGCTCCTATCGACTTCCTGCTGACGTCCTCGAAGAAGCACGAGAGTTGGCAATCAGCAAATACAGTAATCCTCAGTGGACTGCGAGGATCGCGTGAACAGCGGAAGTGGCGTCAGTGGGGAGGGCTGTGCGAACCGAGCCCGGCACGTGAACGGTGTGAGTAGGGGAGATGACCTGAATGACCCGGGGCACGTGAGCGTTGTGAGCCAGGAGAGCAGCATGAGCAAGGAAAGCAGCATGGACAAGGAAAGCGAAAAGCCCTGCCACGCCGCGCCTATCATCGGCCGCTTCGCACCCAGCCCGACGGGAAGGCTTCACTTGGGAAACATTGCAGCCATGCTGTTAGCTTGGCTGGCTGCCCGAGCAGCAGACGGCTCTATCGTTCTGCGTATCGAAGATATCGATTACGAGCGCATGATGGTTGACGCTGACCGCTGGATTATGGATGATCTCACCTGGCTCGGCCTGGATTGGGATGGTGAGCCAATTTGGCAATCCCAGCGAACTGAGCTCTACCGGGAAGCGATGAAAAAGCTCATCGAGTTTCGCGTGAAACAGATGCCTGCTTTAGCGGGCGACCGCCTGATCTACCCGTGCTTCTGCTCGAGGGCGGATATTCGCGCGGCCAGCGCGCCTCAACGCGGGGATGGTTTCGTGATCTATCCCGGCACGTGCAGGCATTACTCCCACGAGGACGGCGGCAGGCTCACGCCTGACGGCGAGCTCGTGGCGGACCTGCGGCCAGCAGCTCGCCCGCGCACAGCGCGAGAAATTCGCAAAGGCATCGCTGGCGAGCTGCGGCAACACAGCCTGCGCATAGCTGTGCCAACCTCGCCCACGTGCCCGGCTAGCGTGGTGAGGTTCACCGATGTTTTGTGCGGGGCGCAAAAGTGGAACCTCACCACGGATCTGGGGGACACGATCGTAAAGCGCGCTGATGGCCATTACGCTTACCAGTTCGTCGTCGTCTACGACGACCTTGCTCAAGGAGTGAATCAGATTGTGCGGGGACGCGATCTTGATCGCTCAACCGCACTGCAAATCTGGATTCGTCAAGCTCTTCTCGCCAGCAATGCTGTTGACGTGCCGCGCTCGAGTTCTCAAAACGGTGAGAGTGATATGCGCGAACAGAGAAACCCTACGGCGCAGAACCCGCAATATTGGCATATTCCGCTGCTGACGGATGCGGCGGGGAAGCGGTTGGCCAAGCGCGATAAGGACCTGGAACTGGCCACTTTGCGCTCCAAAGGGGTAAAGCCGGAAGCGGTGTTGGGCTATCTTGCTGGGATTTTGGGAATCGGGGATGGTCAGGATATCAGCGCAGATGATCTCGTGAAACAATACCGATCGTTTCACGCTGAAAATCTGGCGAAAGCGTTGCGCAAAGCGGGAGAGCGGGACCGTGCCGTCCACCTAGCTGACCTCGAGGCGCGCTTTTCGATCAGTTTGTGAGCAACACGATGTGAAGGGTGCGAGCCATCGTGGTGACACGGGCTGTGTCGGACCGTCGTGTGGATGAAGGCGAGTTTGGACCGTCGTGGCAAACAAGGTGGTGTAGCGGTAAAGGGCTGCAGACGATGGAGACGGTTACGCACGCTAGGCCTCATTTCGCCGGCGCTGCCACTCATCCGGCGCGAAAAGTAGGCTAGAGGGCTGAGGAGGAGCGATGGTCGCATATTTAGAGCACAAGGATCTGACGAACGAGGTCATTACACCACAGCGCGAGCAGGAAATCCGCGATGGTGTGGCGCGCGTGCGCGACGAAGTTGCACGGGCGTGCGCAGCGAGCGGTCGAGATGAATCCGAAGTGACAATCTTGGCGGCTACAAAAACTCGAGATGTCGGCGAAATTCGAGTGGCTCTCCACGCGGGAATTCGCGCGATCGGCGAGAACAGGCCGCAGGAAATTCAGATCAAAGCGCCCCTCCTGGCCAGCGACATCGAGCAGCTGGGCGTCGACTACCACCTCATTGGCCAGTTGCAGAAAAACAAGATTAACAAGGTTTTAGGCATCGTCTCGACCATCGAATCTGTCGATAGCGCTCAGCAGGCGGCTCAGATCGGCCAGCGTTTTGTTTCACGTGGAATTGCTGGTGCAGCGCAGAAAGTGTTCCTTGAAGTCAACGAGTCGGGAGAAATGTCAAAGTCGGGGTGTGACCCTGCCCAAGCCTACGAGCAAGCCCTCGCCATTGCGGCGACGGAAGGCGTGGAACTCGCTGGTTTGATGACGGTGGGAGCTCACGTTTCTGACGAGTCGCGCGTGAGGGCTGGCTTTGCCGCGCTTCGCGACTTACGCGACAAGATTGTCACTTCC
>CASERW010000066.1 GCA_949290445.1 Aeriscardovia aeriphila
GAATGCATACGATGTCAATGCATAGATATGACCGTAAAGATAGGTGATAACCCTACTCTTGTCTCAGTTTTTCTTCCCCAGAATTTGTTGGAGGATAATACGAAAACCATAAATACTTGTGATGTAAGACCGAAAATGCCTTCGATAGCATTGGAAGAGCTCTTGTAATTGTTGCAAAAACCGAGAGAATGAGAATATGAGAAAGAAGAAGGAGAGCATTTCGTAGAGAGCGGAATGCTTCGGAGGAATCACCACGGGGAGTACGCAAAGAAACGTGCTCCCCGCGCTCTGTATCTGAAGAAAACTCAGGGGTCGAAGTCATATCGACCTCAACCCCTCATTGGACTGCTAATCTAGCTGGTTTCTTATTCCAATACAGAGATCACGGCAAATCGTTGCCAGCGGCGAAGTACAAGTCATACCAGTCTTGAGCTTCCAGGGTGACGTCAGCACCAGCAGCCATCTGCTGAATACGAGTTGGATTCATCGAACCCAAAATCACCTGCATCTGAGCTGGATGACGCAAAATCCAAGCAGTAGCAATACCATTCTTCGTGGAATCGTACTTCTTGGCGAGCTCTTCCAGCTTAGCGTTAAGCTCAGGGAACTTTGGATTATCAATGAACACGCCCTCAAAGAAGCCATACTGGAACGGGCTCCACGCCTGAATCGTCATCTTCTTCAAGCGCGAGTAGGCGATAATGCCACCATCATGGTCCACACTCGACGCATCCGACATATTCACGTGGAACTCCTGCTCCACCATGCCCGTATGCCCCAAACCAAACTGCAGTTGGTTGACCTCCAGTTTCTGGTCAACCGCGCTTTGCAACAGCTCAGCCTGCCACGGGTTCACATTGCTCACGCCAAAGTGACGAACCTTACCCGCATTCTGCAACTCATTGAAAGCTTCAGCCACCTGGTCGAGCTCAACCAACGTGTCAGGACGGTGCAACAGAGCAAAATCAACGTAATCAACGCCGAGATTATTCAGCTCAAAATCGAGCGCTTCGAGCAGATGCTTCTTCGAGAAGTCGTAACGCTTGCCAGCAACAATGCCGAACTTCGTCTGCAAAATCACCTTGTCGCGAGCAATACCAGCATCCTTCAAAGCGCGGCCCAACACCTGGCTGGACTTTCCACCACCATAAACATCAGCAGTATCAAAGAAGTTAATGCCGCAATCCATTGCCGTGGTGATAATCTTAACGGCTTCTTCTGGCGACTTTTCGCTGATGCGCATCACGCCAAGGGCGACGCGAGAGGCTTCCACGCCACTGGTACCTAGTTGTGCATATTTCATTGTGACCTCATTGGCAGGAAACGAATAGAGACGATTACAGAATATCGAGGAGTATCGAGGCAAGGAGCCTACTTTGTTCATAGCTTAAACAAAGTCGAGGTGGGGAGTGGGGAAGATGATCAGCGGGCAAGAGTGTTTTGTTGCACACACTTTTCTGTTTCGCGTGAATGCACTTAAGATGTGAGCTGAGCGTGGAGAACAGGTAGAATGAAGGCAATTTCCTCACTGGCGAAGAAAGAAGGAGCATGATTTTCCCTGTTCTCCACCCCGACGACTCGGCATACCTGCTCAGCGACGAGAATAAGCGCGACACCGTTGATGTAATTGACACCCTCCATTTCCCCGAATTTTGCGTCGAGCAGCTGAAAGCCACGATGTACGAGCTCGATTTTGCACAGGAGTTTGCTCCTGCGGGTGAGCAGCACACTTCTGGCTTCCTCGACCTTGTGATGGCGCAGTTTTCTGATGACACAGAAAAGGCGACGCAAGCCGTCACCCAGCTGCAGCAAGAAACAGGGGATAGCTCGGGATTAACAATTCTGGCAATCCAGATGCGTTGTGCTGCGCTGAGCAGAAAGCTGTATGCTCGAGCTGACTTGAGCGACGAGCTGTTTGTGCGCACTTTCGACTGGTTCCCCCGCTTCGTGCGCTGGCAGCACGCTAACGTTGAGGGCAAGTTTGGCCATCGCGTGGCTAACCCTGATAATCCTGCGCTGTTCACCGAGGCTTTTTGGTCACCTCGGCTGTTGAACCTCAGCATTCTTCGCTTTGGCGAATTTGAATTCGAGTTTGTGAAGGGCGAGTCAGAAATCAACCTGCACATTCCCGACGATGCGCGGCTCGACAGCGAGCATATGCAGGCGAGTTTCGAGCAATTCCACGCCTTAACTGCCGCCAAACTCGCGCAATATGCGGATGCGACGATCACTTGCGAAAGTTGGCTTCTCGACCCGGCCCTCGACGAGCTGCTGCCCGCACACTCACATTTACGCGACTTCCGCGCGTTGTTTTCCCTGCAGTCTTCGGAAATTTCCCCAGATTATCAGAAATGGATAGCCGGGTGCGAAGGCCTTTCCCCGCAAGAACTGCCGGAAGCCACAAGCTTGCAGCGTTCGATTAAACAGTACGTTCTTGCAGGCGGGCAGATGAGTGTGGGGACTGGTGTGTTCAACGGGAGTGTGAACAAGAGTTCCGACACTGACCGCTGACCGCGCAGGGGGGGCAGCGCAGCCAGCAGGTGTGCTGAAAGTCAGTCCTTCTGCGCGAGAGTGAAACCACGGAATTCGAAGCCTGGACTCACTACGCAGGAGACGAGCGCATCCGCAGTGGTGGGCAGCGTACGCTGCCACACACCCGCAGGCACCAGGAAATGGCCGGTGACGGTGGTGGCGTGCTGAGAATCTGGAGTAATACCAGAGCCTAAAGTGACCTCAGAAAGGGAGTTCATGTCAGGCTGATCACCACTGCCAGCAAGCTGAAGTGTGACGGGAGCCGGGCCGTGCCACAGCCAGATTTCGTCAGCATCAACCTGATGCCATGCGGAAAAATCGCCTTTCGGCAGCAAAAAGTAGATGAGTGAAGCCAGAGGGCGCTCGCTACCAGCGACAGAAGTAGAGCTTTGCCAATCGCGGTGATACCAGCCACCTTCGGGGTGTGCTTCGAGCTGGAGCGTGTCGACAAGGTGCTGAGCGTACGGGCTCATTGTTTCATATGAAACACTCATATGTTCTCTCCTGTGATCATGTGATGCGAATCGGTGAAAAGGTTTGGTTGC
>CASERW010000067.1 GCA_949290445.1 Aeriscardovia aeriphila
CATGCTCTCTTCACCGAGTCGCAGCGCTTCGACGGGCGAGTGGTGACCAGCTTTGAGAAAAAGGGCTTGGATAAGGGTCACACCATCCACGATTTCACCTACCAGGCAGTCGAGGAAAATTAATTAGTACACTAAGTTAACAAAAAACTTCGTTGAAATACCGGCGATTCTGACACAGTGAAAATCTTTATGTTAGTATAGTTAACAAAATCAGAATCGGTGAGCACAACGGTGTCGCCCACCTCGGTCACAAGAGGATGTATGCCAGCGAAGTACGTTCAACAAGATGTTCGCGCGGGGAACAAGAGCCTGATCTTCACCCTCATGTTCCCCAACGAGCAATATTCGCGCGCTGATATCGCACGCATCACCGGGCTTTCGCGCGTCTCCACCTCGTCGGTGATCTCGCAAATGCTTGAGATGCACATGGTTCGTGAAGTGGGAATCATGAGAAGGGAAGGCCGTGGCAAGCGTGCAACTTCAGTGAGTGTAGACGGCGACTACTGGAGGATTATCACCGTCGACATCTCCAGCGCTAAAACAATCACCGGAGCGGTTACCACCCTCAAAGCCGAAGTTCTCGAGCAAATGAGCGTAGAAAACCCTGGTGCTGCGAGTGGAGCGGATCACAGTGCTGAAGCCTCCTTCGAAGCAGTCTCAACACTGGTGACCCAGCTGATCGAACATAGCAACGCGGCTCATATTCTGGGCATTTCCGTCAGTTGCTCAGGTGCGATCGACCACGAGGGAAATGTCATTCGCTCCACCTCACTGGGATGGTTCCACTTCCCACTGGCTCACCTGTTGCATGAGCGCTTCAACCTGCCCGTATGCGTCGAAAACGATGCGCACTTGGCCCTGCTGGCTGAGCGTTACCTGGGGAAGGGAACGCAAAACTTCCTGCTCGTTCGCATGCATCGCGGTGTGGGCGCAGCCATCATGATCGACGACCAGCTCATTACCGGCCCTACGGGAGCTGCTGGTGAAATTGGCCATGTGGTGGTCGAGCCCAACGGTCAGGCGTGCGTGTGCGGTAAGCGAGGATGCCTGGAAACAGTGGTGTCGGTGCCGAAAATGCGCAAGATTATCACCGCTGATCCCTCATCTCGCGCACGAGTTGATGCGCAGGCGGGGCAGTGGCTCGCGATGGCATTAGCGCTGCCTGTTAATCTTTTGGAACTGAACGACATTGTGATTGACGGGCCAGAAGATGTTGTCGACGACGAGTTACTCCACGCGATTGGCTTGGCGCTCAAACAGCGCGTTGATTCTGATTTTCTGACCGCGCCTCACCTCAGACGTTGCGAGCTGGGGGAGAGTGCGGTGCTCAAAGGTGCGGCGATCAAGCTTGTGCGCACGATTGTCGAGCAAACCGGGCGGTGAGCAGGAGTAGAGCAAGCGCAATGCTCGCACTGGTAGCCGTGAAGGCCTACCACAGGTGAGACCGCTGTGCCTCGTGCTCTCAAAACCGAAAACTAACCCAAACTAACCTCAGAATGAAAGGAAAAACAATGGCAGAAATCATCGTCGTCGCCAATGAAGATGAAGCCGGTGAAATCTACGCCCAAGCAGTAATGAAGCTGCTGGAAAAGAAGCCCAACGCAGTGCTGGGGCTGGCCACCGGCTCAAGCCCTCTGAAAGCCTACGAACACCTTGCTCAACACGTGCACGACAAGCACCTCGACATGAGCCAAGTGCGCGGCTTCGCACTCGACGAATACGTAGGCCTCGAACCCACGCACCCGCAGTCCTACCGCTCAACCATCACCCGAACCGTTGTTGAACCACTGGGAATGAACCCTGACCTCGTTCACGTTCCCAACGGTGCCGCAGAAACGCTCGCGCACGCGGGAGCCGATTACGACCGTATGATCGAAGAATCGGGCGGTGTGGACATCCAAATTCTCGGCATCGGCGCAGACGGGCACATCGGTTTTAACGAGCCCGGCAGCTCGCTGGCATCCGGCACTCGCATTAAAACGCTTACCCAGCAAACCCGCTCCGATAACGCGCGCTTCTTCGACGACGACCTCGACCAGGTTCCTCGCCACGCCATCACCCAAGGTATCGGCACTATTTTGCGCGCCAAGCACCTCATTTTGCTCGCTTTTGGTGATAACAAAGCCGAGGCCATTGCTCACAGCATCGAAGGCGGGGTGTCAAGCTTCTGGCCCGCTTCCGCCTTGCAATTGCACTCTCACGCCACGGTGATCGTCGACGAAGCGGCCGCCAGCAAGCTGCACAACCTCAACTACTACCGTTGGGCGTATGAGAACAAGCCAGAGTGGCAGGAAATCTGACATGGTAGCCAACTTCGAGCAACGTGCCCTCCAGATTGACACTGCTCTCACATCAGCCCTGGCCAACAGCGAGCAGCAGCGTGATATCGCCATTTTCAACGCCCGTGGAATCGACGCAAGTGGCATCCACGAAGGCTTCTGGCTAGTCGCGCGCAACGGGCGCATCGAAGAAACAGGCTGGAATGGCGTTGATACCTCAACCTTTACCGAAGAAAACATCGCCGCAAACACCAGTCATGCTTTCGAACAAGCCTGCAAACGTGCACACATTAGCCCAGAGCATCGCCTCGACGCGCAGGGGAAAACTCTCGTCCCAGGCTACATCGACATCCACTCGCATGGCGGTTGGGGCCACGCCTTCGACGACTCAACACCAACCGACCATACAGCCTTCCTCACCGCTCGCGCCTGCCATCTGTACAACGGCACGACGCCCGTCGTCCCGATATTCTCGGCTCTCACTTGGACGGCCCGTTCATCTCGCCTTTGCACACGGGTGCGCATGATCCCGCCTGCCTACTCGCCCCCAAGCCGCAGGTTGTCGACAAACTTCTCGAGGCGGCTCGAGGCACGTTGCGCCAAATCACCCTGGCTCCTGAATTGGAATACGGCCAAGAGGCAGTCCGCCACTTTGCGCACGCTGGCGTGGTCTCGGCTATTGGCCACTCCGATATGGATTATGAGCAGGCGCAAGGGGCAATCCGTGGTGGAGCACGCCTTCTCACGCATATTTTCGACGCGATGAACGGCCTGCATCACCGCAACCCTGGCCCGATTCCTGCTGTGGTGGAGAACCCGCAGATGATGATCGAGTTGATTAACGATGGCTTCCACGTGCAAACGCCGATGGTGCGTTTGGTCTTCCGTCTGGCTCCTCATCGCATTTGCCTGATTACTGACGCGATGGCCGCAACAGGCTGCCCGGATGGTCCGTACAAGTTGGGCGAGTTGGACGTCACCGTCGTGGATTCTCACGCTCGCCTGGTGTCGAACGGCGCGATTGCTGCGTCGACGCTCACTTTGGCCCAGGCGGTGAAGAACGCTGTCGCTGCTGGCATCCCGATAGTTGAGGCGGTGGAGGCGGCAACCTTGAGCCCTGCTCGCGCCTTGGGTTTGGATCGAGCGAACTCGGTGAGCGAGGCTCCTTTGGGCCTGCTCGCTCCTGGTTTTGCGGCCGACTTCAACCTGTGTGACAATCTTTTGTCGGTGGAAAAGGTGTGGGTCGCCGGAGTGCAGGTTCGCTAGAGTTGCCCAAGATTACCAGGCTGCGTAACCTCACGCGTGAGCACACCGGGAGGGCTGAGTCGTGTGAGTCAGCCCTCGCATTAGGATGAAAGCGAGAACTTGGCGAAAGGACCATGATGGAAAAGTATGTGAGTGAGAATCCTGTTCATAACTCTTTCAACAAGCTGTCCACGGACCTGTTCACTTTCGCCTACAAGCATGCCGTCAAACCGGTGATTTTTGGCATGGAACCGGATAAGGCGCACGAAAAAACAGCGACTTTTGCCCGCCTTTCCGGCAAGGTGACGCCGCTGATGGGCATGCTTCGCCTCATGCTCGATTACACGGATCCCATCTTGCACACGAATGTGTGTGGGGTGGAGTACGCCAATCCGTTTGGCCTTTCCGCAGGTTTGGATAAGAACTGCGATATGGCCGCTTGCCTCGACAACGCAGGTTTTGGTTTCGAGACGGTAGGTTCGACGACGGCTCGCGTGTGCGCGGGAAACCCCCGCCCCTGGTTCCACCGCTTGCCGCAATACGAGTCAATGCTCATTCACGCTGGCCTTCCCAATGATGGTTCCCGCGTGGTGATCAACCGCGTGGAAAAAGCGCGTCTGGCCGCAAAGACCATGAAAATGAGCGTTTCCATCGCTCGCACGAACGACATGGCTGAGCCGAGCGAGGAGCAGGGGATCGCCGACTATGTGACGAGTTTCCGCCGCGCCGCCTACCGTACCGACATGATCGAGGTGAATATTTCCTGCCCGAACACGTATGTGGGTGAGGTTTTCACGGAGCCCGAGCCTCTGGACCGCCTGCTCACCGCATTGGACGCCATTCCTCGCTCCCAGCCGGTCACGCTCAAGATGCCGCAGGATAAGAGTTGGCCTCAGTTTAGCGCCCTTCTCGACGTCATCGTCCGTCACAACGTTCAGATGGTGACGATTGCTAACCTTCGTAAGGACCGTACTGGCTTTGACGTCCCCCAAGATTGGCAGGGCAATATGTCGGGCGCACCCTGCCGCAAGCCGAGCATGGATTTGGTGGAAAACACGTACCGCTATTATGGCGACAAGCTTGCTATTGCAGG
>CASERW010000068.1 GCA_949290445.1 Aeriscardovia aeriphila
CTTTTGTCGCCTGGACGCCATCCAGTGAATGGAAAAGCTCAACAAACGATTGTCCCTGGGAGGCAGCACCATACGTCACGCTACTGCCCAGGAACAAGATGCGTTTTCCTGCTAACGACGACGGCTGAGCAGCGGAGGAGTTGGCCCCATTGCCTTGAGCCGCATTACTCTCAACGTCTAGCTTGTCAGAGTTTGTAGTATTCCTGCGCTTGCCTCACTTTTGTGCTTAGTGCATTGAGCTCAGTGCAATTTGCAGGGATCATGAAAACTTCAACAGTGACAATCTTAAACTGCTGAGTTCACTGACCAAGGGATTTACACCAAGGAGATGAGCAGAGCGATATTTAAAGCAATGATGAGCGCGGTGGACAGCACCGCAAGCCAAAAAACGGGGCGAGGCAAACGCCTCGAGACTACCGAGGTCCGTGCTGTCAAAGTTAACAGAGGAATGAGGACGAAGGGAATGCCAAAGCTCAACACCACCTGAGAGATGACCAGAGTGCGAGTCGGATCAACGCCAAGAGCCAAAATGACGACGGCAGGAATAGCAGTGATCAAACGGGAAATCAGGGGAGTGACCTTAATAGTGAGTAAGCCATTCATCACCACCGAACCAGAGTAGGAGCCAACAGTGGTGGATGCTAATCCTGCGATAAACAATGCCAAAGCAAAAGCGAGAGCAGGGCCAGCGCCGAGCACCGAAGCGATCAAATGGTGAGCTCCCTCCAAAGTGTCACCGCCAGGCATTCCATGGAAAGCGGCAGCAGCGATCACCACCATCGCACCATTCACCGCGCCGGCGATGAGCATTGACAAAACAATGTCCAGCGCAGTGACCTTTAACATGGACCTATGCTTGTGCTCGCCAATAACACCAAAACGGTCACGAACGAGAGCTGAATGCGCATAAATCGCGTGAGGCATGACGGTAGCGCCCAGAATGCCGGCCGCCAAAACGAGGCTTTCTTTACCATCAAATTTTGGCTGCAACCCGGCGAGCAAGGGGAGGGCTTGCGGGTGAGAGGCGGCGAGATCCCAGAAAATAAGCCCTGTGATGGCGAGCACCATCGTAATAATCGCCCATTCGAAGAGCTGCTGCCACGACCTATTTTGCAGCAACAAAATGAGCGTGGAGATTGCCACTGTAATGAGAGCACCGATGACGATGGGCATGCGGAAAAGAATGTAGAGAGCCACGGCACCGCCCACTACTTCAGCCATGTCAGTTGCGATAGTGACAATCTGGGCTTGCAGCCAGTAGAGCAAGCGCATCGGCCGGCTCGTGCGCTCAGCGATGAGTTCGGCGAGTGTTTTGCCGGTGAGAATACCGATGCGGGCGGCGAGGTATTGGATGAGCATGGCCATGAGGTTGGCCACGACCACAACCCAAACGAGCATGTACCCGTAGGCGGAACCGGCGGAGAAGTTGGTCGCGAAATTGCCGGGGTCAAGGTAGGCAACTGCGGCCACGAAGCTCGGGCCGAGGAAACTAAGTTTGTGCAGTATACGACGAAGTGTTCTCATCTTGTCCTCATTCGGCCATGCCAGGCTTCAGGTGCCAATAAGCACACTTCACCCACGTCCGAGGCGATGAGCTACTAGCACCATATTTACGCGGTATCTGTGCGATACCCGCACGATACGGGCGCGATATCAACACAATGTCACGCGGTATCCGCATTGCTCGGAAGCAGGAGGAGGAAGTCGGTTAGTCGTTTCTTCTCTCATGGTTAACTGTTTAATCTCTGATGATAACCCGACTGTGTTAAGAGCATGTGTAGAAGAGCGCAATAAAAGGGCAACAAAAAGGGCTTTACCACCGCTCAGCGCAGCGATAAAGCCCTATCTCTGCTTCATTCAACAACGAATGAAAACTTGGAAGGAGTTATTTCTCCTCACTCCTGTGGCAGCTCGTTCTCAGGAACGGATGCAGCATAGTCTGGAATCTCTTCTGGGTAGTCTGGCCATGCGCCGTTCTGGGTGCACACGTAAGCAGCAGTGTTCACAGCTGCACGGTGAGCTTCACGCAGAGAGCGGCCTTCCAAAATGCCCATGGTGAACACGCCAGAGAAGGCATCGCCAGCGCCGACGGTGTCGACGACAGGAACCTTAGGGGTGTAGAACTTGCTGAGCTCCGTCTTGGAAGCGACGATAGAGTACTTTGCACCTGCAGTCAGGATGACATAGTCGAGAGAGTAGGTGTTGATAAACCACTTGCAAGCTTCTTCGTCGCCCTCTGGCAGGTTGAACATCGGGCGAAGAATTTCGAGCTCGTCGTCGTTGATCTTGAACACGGAGGACAGCTCGAGAAGCTCCTGGATGAGTTCCTTGGAGTAATACTGCTCACGAATGTTGATGTCGAAGTAGCGGATGGCGCTTGGCTTGCAATCGTGCAGCAGAGAGAGGATGGTTTCACGGCTCTCTGGGTTACGCAGTGCGAGGGTACCGAAGCACACAGCATCGGCGCTGGACACCATGTCGGAGAGGTCATGGTTGAGACGAATGTGATCCCATGCTACGTCCTGAGTGATGCTCCACTGTGGCACGCCTTCCTTATCCAACTTGGCATGAGTGGTGCCGGTTGGGTAGGAGTTGTGCTGCAAAATAGCGGAAATGTGGTAAAATAAGGGTAAATAAAACGGGCAGGAGGAACGGGTAATGGCATCAAACTACACAGAAGAAAAACTGAACAGCCTGGA
>CASERW010000069.1:0-851 GCA_949290445.1 Aeriscardovia aeriphila
CCTTGTTCGTGAGACTTCATCAGTGGTAAACAACGCTCAATCTCTGATGAGACTGAGCCCTACGGTGGAAAATACTTTCTTTGGGCAAACTATCTCACTCGTTTGGATTGGAATGCCTTTCCTCCTCGTGATGACACTGATTGCACTCAACAGTGAAACACAGAGGTTCGCTTTAGCGAGTGTACTCTTATTGTTCTTCTGCACCGCTGTCGCTACCATTTTGGTTCGCAGTTATACAGTAACTACCTCATTACCATGGTGGAGAGCAGGGCTACTCATCCTTTCGGGGATTGAGATTATCAGCATTCTTCTCATTGTTTTCCACAGACAAAACCAACACTGAAGAACTGAGCATAACCTCACGCAAAGCTCAACCGTCCACAGGGTCTTCTCAGCAACTGAGATTGCATACAGCTAGCAGCAACTCAGTTTTTCACTGAGGAGACCCTTTTTATTACACTTTTTATTACTATGTCTGTTATGAAATTCACGTACCCCAAGGAGCTGCCGATTTGCGCGGCTAAAGACGACATCATCGCAGCCATTCAGCGCTCCCAGGTAGTGATAATCCAAGGCCAAACCGGCTCGGGTAAAACAACCCAAATTCCTAAAATGCTGCTCGAAATGGGGAGAGGCAGCCATGGCCACCGTATTGCACACACCCAGCCTCGCCGCATCGCAGCACGCGCGGTAGCCGAACGCCTCTGCCAAGAAACTCAAACCCGATTGGGCGATGACATCGGCTACCAGGTGCGCTTTACCGATGAATCCTCTCCCTCCACCCGTCTGGTGATTATGACGGATGGTATTTTGCTCGCCCAAATTCAGCGCGACCCACTGCTCAGCCGCTA
>CASERW010000069.1:912-3536 GCA_949290445.1 Aeriscardovia aeriphila
CCCAAGCGTCGCGATCTCAAGTTGATTGTCACTTCAGCAACAATCGATGCGGAGAAGTTCCGTACTCACTTTGAACAAGCTCTTCACCACAGCGTGCCTGTCATCGAAGTGTCAGGACGCACCTACCCGGTGAAAATCGTGTACGAGCCGGCCGGAATGCCTCCTGCTTTGACACTGGCCTACGGTTCAGTGGATTCTGCGACAGCACAGAAAGCCAATTCCGCCTGGCGCAATGCCAACATAAGCGGCGGTAATGACGACGATTTTGACGATGTGCTGGACATGCCCAGCCAAGTGGCTCGCGCCTGCCAAGAGCTCATTGCCGTATCCCGCCATGAGCGTGGGGCTCGCGATATTCTGGTTTTCGCCTCCGGCGAGCGCGATATTCGCGAATTTGAACAAGCTATTCGGCACGCTCTACCTTCTCGAACCTCCGACCCGAGTGCAGGCGGTTACATCGAAATTATCCCGCTATTTGCCCGCCTCTCAGCAGCTGAACAACATAAGATTTTTGATAATCACAGCCATCAGCGAATTGTGATCGCCACCAATGTTGCGGAAACCTCGCTGACCGTACCTGGCATCCGCTACGTCGTCGACCCCGGTACCGCACGCATTTCACGCTACTCGAAAACTGCGAAAGTGCAGCGCTTACCTATCGAGCCGATTTCGCAAGCCTCTGCTAATCAGAGAGCTGGCCGAACAGGCCGTGTGGCAGACGGTATCTGCATTCGCCTGTACTCTAAGGAAGATTTCGACTCCCGCCCCGAGTTTACCGACCCGGAGATTCTGCGCACCTCACTTGGCGCAGTGGTACTGCACATGCTCTCCGTCGGCGTCGCCCACACGGCAGAAGACGTCACGAACTTCGGCTTCATTGACCCGCCCGACACGCGCTCTGTTTCCGACGGTGTAACCGAGCTCAACGAGCTGGGAGCCATCACCCGCAACCACGGGCAGATGCGCCTCACCCGCGTAGGAAAGCTGCTCGCCAAGCTTCCGATCGACGTGCGTTTAGGCCGCATGATCGTTCAAGCAGGTTTGCACTCTACCCCGCGCACTCTGGCAGCCATCGTCGTCATCACCGCATTCCTCTCTTTGCAAGACCCTCGAGAGCGCCCAGAGGAAAAGCGTGAGGAAGCAGACCGCATTCACAACAGATATGCCGACCCCGATTCCGACTTCCTGACAATCTTGAACATCTGGCATGCTTTCCTAGCCAATGAGCCGAGCAACAGGCAGCTGCGCAAAAAGTGCGAGGCCGAGTACATGAGTTTCCTGCGCATGCGCCAGTGGAAGGACCTTGTCGAACAGCTGAACCATATGTGTGCCGGCCTGCATTGGAAGGTTGCCGACGCCTCGCCTCACGCTGAACCTGCCGGGTATGAGGAGACGGCCAGTAAGCCTCTGAATCAGCAGGCTGCGCACTCCTTGGTAGCCAGTTGGGATGGCGACGATATTCACCGTTGCATGCTCTCCGGCTTGCTCTCTAATTTGGGTATGCAGGTTGTTCGCGAGCCGAAAGCCTCTGATTTCAACGGTTTGAATGGTGCTGCTCGAGCGAAAGCACTGAAGAGGGCGCAAAAGCAGGCGAAGAATAACTATCAGGGTGCGCGTGGCACTCGTTTCGCGCTCTTCCCCGCTTCTGCCCTGTTTAAGTCGACTCCTGCTTGGGTGATGGCTGCCGATTTGACGGAAACCAGCCGTTTGTGGGCGCGTATGGCCGCGAAGATCGACCCTTCCTGGGCGGAGGAACTGGCCGGTGAGCTCACCAAAACGACGTATGTGGAGCCGCATTGGTCGGCGAACCGCGGTGCTGCCGTGGCCACGAGCCGCGTACTGCTTTACGGTTTGCCTATTGTTGCGGATCGCACTATTTTGTGGGGGCGTATCAACCCGTTTGAGGCCCGCTCTATGCTGCTGCGCAACGGCTTGGTTGAAGGCCAGGTGACGCGCCGCTTTGCCCATGATGAGTTTATTGAGCGCAACCGTGAGCTCATTGAGCAGGGCCATGAGGATGCTGCGCGTACTCGTCATGTCGTCGATACGGCTAATGATGAGGATCTTTTCCAGTTCTACGACCGTTCTATTCCGCAGAATGTGACGAGCATTGCCGACCTCGCCAAGTGGCTCAAGAGCGTTGATAATGCTCATATTCTCGACTTTGACCCTGCTCGTGACGTGGCTCGTTTGGACTCTGGCCCAGGCTTTTCCTATGAGGATTTCCCCAATGTGTTGCAGGCTCAGGGAACTGACTCGCGCGAGATCGACTTGCGTTTGACTTACGCTTTCCATCCTGGCCTTGCTGACGATGGTGTGAGCGTTCACATTCCTCTGCGCTACCTCTCCCGCCTCTCGCCTCGCGAGTTCACGTGGCTGGTTCCGGGCATGCGTCGTGACTTGATCACCGCGTATATTAAGGCTCTTCCCAAGCAGTTGCGCGTCCAATTTGTGCCGGCCCCTCAGTCCGCCCAGACTATCGCTACCTGGATTGGCGAGCATGAGGATGATCTCGCTCCTGTGCCGTTTGTGGAGGCGTTTATGCGCGCTTCTGTGGCCACGATTGGCGCTCAAATTCATCCGTCTGTTTTTGACGACTCGAGATTAGCAAAGCTGCCTGCTCA
>CASERW010000070.1 GCA_949290445.1 Aeriscardovia aeriphila
ATCGGCATATAGTCAGGATCATACAAGTCAGCCAGTGACTGCCCCTTATGGTTAGCACGCGCTTGCAAAACGGATAATCCGGCCTTGATTACTCTTTGGCGAATCGCTTCTGATACCTGCGGAAGTGGCAGATTATTCCATACCACCGTATTCGAGAAACGACAATCAGATTTGAGTCTTCCTCCAATTGCCTTCTGCCATGCCATGAACATCGAGGACTCAATAATTGCAAAAGCGAATCCCTCAGGATCTTCACACACAAAATTCGCGTTGCTCGATATGAAGGTATGATCAAACCAGTTGCAGGTCGCATACTCGCGTCTCTCACTGAAATGAGACGGAATACAAAGATATGACTCACTAGGTTGACGATTTTCAGTAAACAGCCAAGCGGTTACGGCTGCTTCCCTCGTAGGCTTCTTAGAACTTGCGAGGCGCATTTCTTTGACCAGCTCAACACGTTTTCTAAGGAACAACGAGTTACGTAAATCTGACGGTTGAGCTGATTCCAGCCATAAGCAATACCTTTGATAACCATTAATCAGCTCTTTTGCTCCTACAAAGGGGCGTACATACTTTTTCGCGAGGCTGTCATTCATTGCCTGGGCATATTCTTCTTGAGAGTTAAGGATAAGATTTCCACCGTCTGTAGGCTGGGATCCTTTATCGGCTTTCTTCAATTGAACACTCAAAGGAGTCATACGCTTCTCAACAAAAACGCTTGACCCAGAAACAAGGTAGCCGTTGATGTTATCGACTTTCCTTGCAATCGGATCACCCTTAATATCCGGATACTCAAAGAGAACTGGAGAAACAGCGCCCTTGCTCATACCGATAATCACTACGTGCACATGAGCCATGTCTGTGCTCTGCGCATTCCAGGAAAAAGTCTGGTGAGCAAACGAAATCTTCCAACCCATACCAAACAACGGCTTAAACAAAGCAGGAACAGGCTGACCCTGAGTAATCGAGTTCGTGGAAACAAATGCAAACTGAGCGCCAGGAACTTCATTCAAATAATGCGCAGCCTTATAATGCCAGCCCGTGGAATAATCCAAATAGCCGTCATAATCCTTACCCATCAGCTCTTGCAAATCAGACTTCTGGTCCCCACTCTTCAAATACTGGCCAACAAACGGAGGATTACCCATCACATAGTTGCATTCAGAAGCGGGAAGCAGTTCATTCCAGTCGTAGCGCAGAGCATTCGCTTGAACAATATTGCCAGAATCATGCAAAGGAAGATGTGGAAGAGCCTGGCTAGCAATAATCTCCGTATCATCCAACGCCTGCTGCTCGGCAATCCACAAGGCAGTTTTCGCCACGGCAACTGCGAAGTCGTTAATCTCAATGCCATGCATCTGGTCAATAGAAACCTTGACCAGCGAATCATCACCACCCAAGTCAATAAAGCCTTGACCATTCAGCCTGTCAGCAAGAGCTTGGTTCTCGAGTTCACGCAACCTAAGGAAGGTTTCCGTCAGGAAGTTACCTGAACCGCACGCAGGGTCGAGGAACTGAAGGCTCGCGAGTTTATCCTGATAGGCTACCAGACGGTTCTTCCTCTTGATTTCTGTGAGGTGAGGATCACTCTCAATAGAAGCCAATTCTTCTTTCAAACCGTCCAAAAACAGCGGGTCGATGACACGATGGATGTTCTTCACCGTAGTGTAATGCATACCGCCCTGACGGCGCTGATCATGGCTCAAGGTTTCTTCCATCAAAGAGCCGAAAATAACCGGAGAAATATCCTTCCAGGTGAAATTCTCACCGGCGTTGATCAAAGCGTCGCGAATTTCCTCACTAAACTGTGGAATCTCAATTTCGCCACGGAAAAGCCCACCGTTGACGTACGGGAAATCTCGCAGATCCTTCTCCAAATACGGGTCGCGCTCGCTCTCCTTAGTGTCCAGAACTTCAAAAAGCTCGACAATAGCGCGGCGCAAATGTTCAGCATCCGTTGCCTTCACATAGTTAGTGAAAGCGTCCGGAGTAAACAGATTGGCATCCTCGGCATACAAGCAGAAGACGAAACGAACGGTTAACACTGCCAAGGCATGATGACTGGCTTCGTTATCAGGGTCAACATACTGTTTTGCTAAAGCATTATGCAGGTTCGCTACCAGCAGGCCAGCCTTCTCGGAGAGTTGCTGCTGGATAACAATTCGCGAGTGGTTGGGAGAGAAAATCTGACGGAACGTATCCAAATGCTCAGGAAGCTCTGTGAGGTCGAACTCATCAACAGGTGTACCTTGAGCTTGTGGGTCCGTTTCAAGATCACTTGCTGAAAGGCAAGCCAGACACATAGCGCACCGCCTGTTGAGCAGGGGTAACGGGAGTTCCCTGGCGCATTTCTGGCTTATCCAAGTCAACTGAAGCGCTCTTTTGCTCAACAAGGAAACGAGCATCAGGGAAAAGAGCATCAATATAGCCGTTTCCTGCGGTCCGCTCTTCGAAGCTTACTTCAGCAGTGGGGTTTGGCCGGTGAAGAACATTCCCCAGCAAGTCGATCCAGAAGCGTTGTGTTTCCTGCTTCTCATAGCCATGGCCTTCCCAACGCTCAATGAAATCGAGCGTCGCCTGTTCCACCATCGATGCCATATGCCACTCCTCAACCTCGTACCCACATTCGTGAATTCCCTTAACAGTTTACAAGCTCATACGCATTCACCGAGTATGCGTTTTCAGCAATAAAAAAGCCGGCAGGAACTGCCGGCTAGTAAGCACAGAAGATCAGAACGCTTGAAGATGAAGCGCACTGATAATCTCAGTTAGGCCTCGAGAGCTGGACGAACCAGGAAACGATGCACGCAAGCGGCCAGAGCACCACCGACCAGTGGAGCCACAATGAAGAGCCACACCTGGGACAATGCCTCACCACCAGCGAGCAAAGCCGGGCCCAAAGAACGAGCTGGGTTCACGGAAGTGCCAGTGAACGGAAGACCAGTAATCACCACAGCCATCAAGGAAATACCAATAACGAGACCAGCAATCTTGCTGTACTCAGCCTTAGCAGTGACGCCCAAAATTACCAGGACGAAGAAGAAGGTGAGCACCGTCTCAACCAGGAAAGCCTGACCCATGCCAGTGTGCAGTGCGGAAGCGTCACCATAGCCGTTCGTACCCAGCGAAGCGTTGGAACCAGTGAAAGCAACGAGCAGACCGGCGGCTGCAGTTGCGCCGAGAACCTGAGCGACCACGTAACCCACGAAATCAGCAACGCTCATACGACCATCGATGAGCATAGCCAAGGAAACAGCTGGGTTCAGATGTGCACCGGAGACGTTACCAACCGAGTAAGCGGCAATGATAATGGAAATACCGAAAGCCAAAGCAATGAGCACAGAGCTCACTGCCAGAGCAGAACCCGTCAGCTTCAGCTGGGAAACCAAGGTATTTGCACCAACAACGGTGCCGCAACCCAAAGTCACCAGGATCAGAGTGCCGACGAACTCTGCAACATACTTACGAAAGTTCATAGTCATCCTTTCTTCCTCTACGAGTCATTCGCTTGCTGGAGTGCGTCTAGCGGGCTTGCCGAGCGGGAAACGGGCGACAACAGATTGTGTCGCCGAGCCGAGCGGAGCAACCAGGTGTGCCAGCAAGCTGACGTCTCCCATTGTGCTTTGTTGAGGAACAGTTATCAAGTTTTCAGCGCTGAGGTTGACACTCGGCGCAACTGTGTCGCGAGGGGCCAGTGCGCCGAGAATGCCGAGCCTACAGAGCGGGATCGCCGCGCAGGCCAGGCCGGGGCTCGACTGAGCCGGGGCGAGATCCGTACCGGCGAACTACTCCGCAGAGTGAACCGTGCGGCCTGAAGCGTCGTGAGGAGCGTTCTTCATCTCCAGAATGTTCGTCGCATAGAACTTGGAG
>CASERW010000071.1:0-2264 GCA_949290445.1 Aeriscardovia aeriphila
GGACTGCTGAGCGTTGGCAAAACTGCCACCAGCTTGCGCCTGTTCGGAAGAACTCAGGCGAGAGACGGGTGAGCTCAAGGCTTCGATGCGATCTGCCGAGATATCAGGAGAGAGCTCCTCACGCGAGAGAGTAAAGGGCTGATCGACAGTTGCGTTGTCCTCATCAGCAATAGTGGAAAAGTCAGGATGCTTCAGTGTTGCTGGATCAGGAAGCAGATTGCGATACTCGTGAGCCGCCTTCTGCGTACTTTCACTGATGTAGTTGGCAGGGTCTGGCAGGGTTGGCTGACGCTTGGAACGAGGCTGATTCCACGAAGGCTGAGGTGCTTGACGATAAATTTCAGGACGGTTCGTCGCACTCGCTGGAGCAGGAGCTTGGTGATCATCACCACTGGGCTGAGGTTCCATCACGCGGATGGCATACGTCATATTCTGGCCGGTCACCTCATTGAGAGCGTGAAGAACAGCCTGATGCAATGTGTCCTGAATAATGTTGCGCGTGTAATTATTAGGAACAGAGAGCACGATGATGCCATCCATCGCCATCACAGGATGAACGGAATGCTGAATGATACTTGCTTCACGCTGACCAAAAGAGGGATCAGCAAGAAGAAGATCACTGACACGAAACCAAATATGTTGTGCCTCTTGGACAGTTTGGTCAGGCATATTCATCTCCCTCAATCCACTGTGGATAACGACGTAAAAAGCATCTTCTATGTTATCCACAGTTTTGACCCTGCAAAACGGGTGATGTGAACGAATGATCAGCAGCTTTGTGAATAACAATACTGTGATTATGGTAAGAAGCCCGAAATTCTGGGGCTGAACGCGTACGGAGTGTGCCAAGTAAAAAAGAAGTTATCCACAGGTTTCTGCACAATTGTGGAAAACTCAGCATGTTATCCACAGATAACACACAAGTTTTCCACTCATAGAGGGAAGTTATCCACAAAAATCACAGGGTTATCCACAGGCAAGCGGCAGTTATCCACAACAGGTGGCTCGGGGGAGGGAAAGTTATGCACAAAACTGATGCAAGATCTGCAGCATTGTCCAGCCCAAGTGCAGCTCTGACGCGTTATAAGGCTAAGGTGTGCGAACACTCAGCTCAGTGGCTGTGAGAGGGAAGCAGACGGATAATGGGACTGATAATCTGAAGAAAACCATAAATATGGGAAAAATTTCTGGTAAAATGTGCTATCTGTCTGCTTGAGCGTGTATTTTTGATTAACGTATGTCATTCGCACAGGCGGATGATAGAAGAACGAACTTGCTAGGAGCGCTGTTATGAAGAGGACTTTCCAGCCAAACAACCGTCGCCGTCACATGAAGCACGGTTTCCGTGAGCGCATGCGTACCCGTTCTGGTCGCGCACTCATCAACCGTCGTCGCGCAAAGGGCCGCAAGGTTCTTTCTGCCTGAGTCGGTCACCCAACACACAAAGTAAGGAATAGCGAAACAAACGAGGCGGATTATGCAAAGGCTCACAAACCACTCCGCTTTCGTTGGTGTTCTGCGAGTTCGTCGTCGTGTTGGTGCAGACGATATAGTCGTTCACTATGCCCTCCGCCCGGAGGGCATAATGCGTTCTGCACAAGAATTAGAGGCTGCAGGCGCGTCTCAAGTGCCAGCGCAGGCTGCGGGGCAAACTGCGGCTGGAGCTGAAGGGCAAGCGTCAGTTTCAGGCGACCAGCTGCACCATCTGGTAGTCAACCCAGGCGTCAACATCGACAAGCCCACTAACAGCGAAGCGCGCATGGGGCTTGCAGTATCCAAAGCAGTCGGGCACGCGGTGACCAGAAATCTCGTGAAGCGCAGGCTCAGGGCGATCGCGCGCGAATACGAAAGCCTGCTGCCGGCATACACGGACGTCGTCATCCGCGCAAAACCAAGCGCGGCAACAGCGAATTTCGCCGATCTCGAGCAGCAAGTGAAGCGCTGCTTTAGCAAGATCGCGCAGCGAGTAGAAGCGGCACAAGTATCCGACAAGGCTCAAGCGTCTGAGAAAGCGCAAGGCGCTGGCCAGGCGCAAGCTTCCGCGGACTCGCAAGCGTCCGGCGAACATCACGCTTCCGACAAGGCTCAGCAGTGAGTGTAAACAGCAGCCAGAGCAACAGCGCAGACAGCAGCCAAAAAAGCCAGGGGAGAGGTGCGGCGAACGGTGCAAAGAAAACTCGCCGCCCATCCCCACTTGCACGTGTAGTTCTGGGATTAGTGGGATGGTACCGCTCCACAATCTCACCGAAAAACCCAGGAAAGTG
>CASERW010000071.1:2306-2959 GCA_949290445.1 Aeriscardovia aeriphila
TCCACATACATGGTGATCGCCGTGAAGCGCTTCGGCGCAATTCGCGGCGGACTTCTCGGAATTCTTCGCCTCCTGCGCTGCCAACCTTGGGTGGATGGCGGAATCGACGATGTTCCCCACCGCTTCTCCCTTTTCTACCGTTTCCGCTGGTCGAAAGCACACGAAGAGCCCACGCTCGAACCTATCGTGACGCTCGAGGATCAATTGAAGTGACAATCTTGAGCTGTTTGCCAGCTCAAAAGCGTAATTCAGTAACTTCTCACCTGAGCACGGTAGAATTTGCACAGCGTAGTGCGGTGCGTGAGGGTAACTGCAGGCTTCGGTGAGGTCAGGCGCGAGGCGAGCTTAAGCTTCAAGCCAAACGAACCTCAAGAGCAAGCCTCGCCAACGCTCGCGCAAACAGACAAACACAACATCCTGAGCCGGATGGCCGGGATAGAGGAGTAGCTAATGCCCGGTTTTATGACGTTCTTCTATAACCTGCTCTACCCGCTGGAATGGCTTATTTCCTGGGTTATGTGGCTGTGGCACTGGATTTTTGTGACAGTGTTTCGCATGCCAGATGGCTCAAGCTTTGCGTGGTGCTTGGCCATCATCTTCTTGACCTTCACCGTCCGCGCAGTCATTTTCCCGCTGTACAACAAGCAAGTTCG